>JBGTSD010000087.1:0-12972 GCA_041940385.1 Phycisphaerales bacterium
GCTCGTCGTAGAAGAGGATGCGGGGGTCGAGGGCGGTGGCGCGGGCGAGGCCGGCGCGCTTCTTCATGCCGCCGGAGAGCTGCGCGGGGAACTTCTCGGCGTGCTCGCGCAGGCCGACGAGTTCGAGCTTGATCTTGACCTGGATGTCGATGATGTCGCGGTCGAGGTTGGTGTGCTCCTGGAGGGGGAGCGCCACGTTCTCCGCGATGGTCATGCTGTTGAAGAGCGCGCCGGACTGGAACAGGATCCCGAACTTCTTGCGGATCTCGTTCATCCCCGCTTCATCGAGTGTGGTGATCTCCTGCCCGAAGAGCTTGATGCTGCCCTCGTCCGGGCTCTCCGAGCCGATCATGCAGCGCAGGCTCGTGGACTTGCCCGAGCCCGAGCCGCCCATGATCACCATCGTCTCGCCCGCGAGGACGTCGAGGTTCAGGTCGGCGAGCACGGTGCGCCCGTCGAACCGCTTGACCATGTTCCGGACCGAGATGACGGGTTCGGGAGGCATCGCGACCCCCCGAATGTACCCGAAAGCGCGGGCCCGCCCGCTCCTCAGGCCCCGGCGCGGCTCGCCCACGCGGCGCGGCAGCGGGCGGCGACGTCGTCCATCGCCGAGGGGATCACCCGTACTTCGCCGACGGCGGCCATGAAGTTCACATCCCCGTGCCAGCGCGGCACCAGGTGCACGTGCACGTGCTGGGGCACGCCCGCGCCCGCGGCGCGACCCTGGTTCACGCCGATGTTCACGCCCTGCGGCTCGAGGGCGCGCTCGAGGATGTCCAGCGCATCGTCCACCAGCGTCCACAGCGCGGCGCGCTGCGCGGGCGAGTAGTCGAGCAGGCGCGCCCGGCCGTCGCCGAGCGCGACGAGCAGATGACCGTTGGCGTAGGGAAACAGATTGAGAAGGATCATGCCGCCCAGGCCCTTGCCTCCAGCTTCCTCGTCGGTGCGCCGGACGATGACGTGGTTGGCCTCGTCCTGCTCGGGGCTGCGCCAGTAGTCGAGCAGGAAGCAGCCGCTGGAGCCCTTGGGCGCGGGCGCATCGCCGGGGATGCCCTTCTCTTCCGCGGCCATGGCGAGGAGGTACTTCTCGCGCCACGGCGCGTGCAGACTGCGGGAGCGGCTGGGCGTGGGCGTCATGGGCGGAGTGTAGAGATGGATTGCAACGCCGGGGGAGGGGTTCGGGTACGCTCCGGGGCCCGTCTTCGTGCGGGGCGAACGAGATCGAGCCATAGGAGCAGCGAAACGATGTTTGAGTCCGTCGATGTGTCGTCGTCGTCGCGCGCCGGTTCGGGCGGCGTGCTGGTGCTGGGGGTGTTCCAGCCGAGCCGCGAGGGTCAGCGCCCCGCGCTCGATCGCGGGTCGCAGAAGTTCGACGCGTCGGGCGCGATCGGCGATGCGCTCAATCGACCGGAGGCGACGGGCGAGCCGGGGCGGATCATCGAGGCGTTCGGCGTCGGCCGGAAGAAGGGCGACTTCGATCGCGTGATTGTGGTGGGCCTGGGCAAGGCGGAGTCGCTGAGCGTGGACACGCTGCGGACCGCGGGCGCCGCGGTGACGAGGCGGCTGGCGGACACGAAGGCGACGAGCGCGTCGATCGAGCTGGCGCCGGCGCTGGAGGAATCGGGCGCGGCGCTGGCGGAGGACGCCGCGGGACGGGCGTTCGGCGAGGCGGTGGGGATCCAGTCCTTCAACTTCGACGGACTCCGCGGCAGCGCGACGACGAAGGCGAAGCGGAACAAGCTGACGCTGCGCTCGTCGAGCAAGCGGTTCGCGAACGGGATGGAGGCGGGTCTGGGGCTCGGCAAGTCGACGAATTTCTCGCGCTGGATGAGCGCGACCCCGCCGAACATCGCGACGCCGGCGTGGATGGCCGAGCAGGCGCGAAACCTCGGCAAGGCGACGGGGCTGAAGGTGACGGTGATCGAGGGCGCGGCGCTCGAGCGCGAAAAGATGATCGGCCTGATCAACGTCGGCCAGGCGTCGATCAACCAGCCGTGCCTGATCCGCGTCGAGTACACGCCGAAGGGCGGCAAGGCCGGCGGCCAGCCGCTGGTGCTCGTCGGCAAGACAATCACCTACGACACGGGCGGGCTGTCGCTGAAGATCAACAACATGATGCGCGGCATGAAGGGCGACAAGGACGGCGGCTGCGCCGTGCTCGGCGCCATGCACGCGATCGCGACCGTGATCAAGCCCAAGCGGCGCGTGGTCGCGCTGCTCGCCGCGGCGGAGAACTCGGTCTCCGACAACGCCTATCGCCCGGACGACGTGATCACGTACCGCAACGGCGTGACGGTCGAGGTGACCAACACGGACGCGGAGGGGCGCCTGGTGCTGGCCGATGCGCTGTGCTGGGCGAAGGACAAGGAGAATCCTGCGGCGATCATCGACATCGCGACGCTGACGGGCGGCGTGGTCGTGGCGCTGGGCTCGACGTTCGCGGGCATGTTCTGCGAGGACGCGGCGCTGCGGGCGCGCGTGGAAGAGGCGGCGGGCACGACGGGCGAGCGCGTCTGGCGGCTGCCGCTGCACCAGGAATACCGCGACATGATGAAGAGCCAGGTCGCGGACATCATCAACTCGAGCCCGGAGCGCAAGGCGCACCCGATCCAGGGCGCGGCGTTCCTCGCGTACTTCGTCGACGACAAGACGCCGTGGTGCCATCTCGACATCGCGGGCGTGCACGTCGATGACTCGGGCAAGGGCCCGTACACCAAGGGCATGCCCAGCGGCTTCGGCGTGCGCCTGATGGCGGAGATCGCGGGCTCGTTCTAGAGCGTCAGCAGTCGGTGTTGAACGCGCTGATGACGGTGTTGAGGTCGGAGAAGCCGACCAGGCCGTCGGCGTCGATGTCGCCGGGCAGTTCGCCGGGCGCGCCCTGCGCGTTGAAGTTGCTGACGATGATGTTGAGATCGGCGAAGCCGACGAAGAGGTCGCCGTCCACATCGCCCGGGCAGGAGCCGATGATCGCGACGTTCCCGGGGCGGTCGATGTCGCCCATGCTGGTCAGGGCTTCGCAGTACAGCCGCAGATCTTCGACGACGAGCGAGCCGCCGGCCTCGATGACCAGTTCGCCGACGTAGAGCGACTCGCGCACGCTGGAATCCGGCGCGTTGTCGAAGAGATCGACCAGCGAGAGCGTCACGCCGGACGCGATGTGGATCGAGCCGATCGGGTAGCGCCCGGGGCCGGGGATCATGGCGGCGCCGACGGCGCCTTGGTCGTCGCTCATCGCTTCGAGCGTGCGCATGCCGGGGCCGACGAATCGCAGCGCGGCGCCTGAGAGGTCGAACCGCGTGTGGTCGGCGATGGGGACGCTGACGTCGCTTGCGCACTCGATGACGGCGCCCGGGTCGGCGATGATGGCGCTGCTCGTTCCGGCGGTGAGCGGGCCCGCGAGCGCGAGCGTGGCGGGGGGCTCGGCGCCGCGCGAGGAGGATTCGAGGCGCAGTTCGCCCAAGAGGGCGAGTTCGTGGCGGAGATCGAGTCGCGCGCTCTGCACGGTGATCGTGGCGCCGGCGCCGACGATCGCCGGTCGGAGCGCAAGCGTGTCGGCGCTGACGAGCCAGTCGCCGACGAGGATGAGGTCGCTGCGGAAGAGGCCGCCGGTCTCGAGGGTGGCGCCGGCGTCGATGCGCAGGCCGGCTGGGGCGATGAGCGCGCCGCGGGCGCGGAGATCGCCGGCGACGACGATGAGCGCGGACGAGCGCAGGTCGAGCGTGGAACCTGCTTCGGCGGTGATGGCGCCGGTCGCCGGGATCGAGATGGGCCAGCCCTCGAGGACGACACGCTGCTGCTCGCCGATATTGGATGCACCGGCGAGCGTCATGGGTTGATCGGGCGCGGCGTGGATCGATGCGCCGTCGGCGAGGGTGTACGTCGCGCCCGCGGGCTGCGCGAAGGCGGCGGGGCTCTCGACGCGAGCGCCGACGCCGGCGAAGTCCGTCGTGAACTCGCGCGGGATCCACGAGGCGCGATCCACGGCGATGGTGTGCCCGGTCATGGCGCTCGCGAGCGCCTCGTGCATGGTCTGGTGTCCGGTTCCGGTGTCGAGGTTGAAGACGCGCGGCAGCGTGTTGTCGTGGAGCGTGACGCGGTCGGTGTGCTGCGAGCAGGAGACGAGGTCGAGGTCCTCGTCGGCGTCGAGGTCGCAGGCGATGACGGCGCGCGGCGCCGCGAGATTGGGGCCGATGGTGTGCTTGGTGAAGGTGGGCGGATCTTCCGGCGCCGCGCCGGGCGCGAGCTCGTGCCACGCGACGGCGTTGCCGAAGAGCGTGGTGCTCATGATGTCGAGGTCGCCGTCGGCGTCCACGTCGGCGGAGTTCACGGCGACGGGGCCGTTGGACACGCTGTCGACGTTCATGGTGTCGAACGTCGGCGGGCCCATGCCGGGTGCGCTAAGCATGTTGCGGTGCAGGCGCACGGCGCCGCTGTTGAAACAGGCGGAGGCGACGTCGATGTCGCCGTCGGCGTCGAAGTCCGCCGCGTGGATCGCGATGACGCCGAGCGTGCCGGTGGCGAGCGGGCGCTCGATGAAGGTCGGCGGCGAGCCGCCCTGGTTGTCGAACCAGGCGATGCGGTTGCCGTTGAATGCGCTGCCGATGAGGTCGAGGTCGCCGTCGAGATCGACATCGGCGATCTCGACCCAGGTCGCGCCGGACATGGAGGAGGACACGACGCGGGTCAGCCACGTCGGCGGCGCGCCCTTGGCCCCGGGGACCTGCTGGCGCCAGGTGATGGAGTTGTCGTTGAAGGACGCGACGGCGACGTCGGGGTGGCCATCGGCGTTGATGTCCCCCACGGCGACGCACTGCGCGCCCGCGGCCGTGGAGGTGATGGTGCGCGTCGTGAACGTCGGCGGCGCGCCGCTCACGCCGGGGATGTTCTCGTGCCACGAGATGCGGTTGGCGCCGAACGCGGCGGAGACGGCGTCGATGCGCCCGTCGCCGTTGATGTCCGCGGCGACGACGTGCTGCGCGCCCATCGCGGCGCCGGTGATGAGCCGGAGCGTGAAGCCCGGGGGCGCGAGGCCGTTGTTCTGGAGCCAGGCGATGCGGTGATCGCCGGAGGAAGCGACGAAGAGATCGAGATCGCCGTCGCCGTCGATGTCCGCGGGGGCCAGCGAGCGCGGGCTGTCCGGGCCGGTGATGAGGACGAGGTCGGCGAAGGGCACCGGGCCGGGCCCGGCGACGCCGTTCGCGCCGATCAGCAGCGTGACGAGGGCGCCGGCGCGCCGTGAGCTCTCTCCGCGCATGCGCGCAGTATGGCGATGTTTCGAGCCGCCCGCCATGCGCGGGCGCGCCGCGTCAGAAGCCGCCCTTGAGCGGACCCTTGGCCTTCTGCTGCGCCATGAACTTCTCGCGCAGGCGCCGGAACTCGGGGGTCTCTTTCTTGATGTCCTCGGCGCTGCGTCCGTCGCGGCCGTCGCGTCCGCCGGCGCGGCCGGAGGACATGGGCGGCTCGGTCGTCTGCTTGATGGACAGACTCACGCGGCGCTTCTTGGGGTCGACCTCGAGCACCTTGACCTTCACGACCTGATCCTCGCGGACCACGTCGCTGACCTTGTTGGTGCGCTTCCAGTCGAGCTCCGAGATGTGGACGAGGCCCTCGACGCCCGGCGCGACCTCGACGAAAGCGCCGAAGTCCATGATCTTCGTCACGCGACCGGAGACCTCGGCGCCGGCGGTAATGGCGTCCGCGGCCTTCTGGAACGGGTCGCCCTCGACCTGCTTGAGGCCCAGGGAGATGCGCTTCTCGTCCCAGTTGATCTTGAGGATCTTGACGGTGACGTTCTGGCCTTCTTTGACGACGTCCTCGGGCTTGTTGACCCGCTGGTAGGACATGTCGGAGATATGCAGGAGGCCGTCCACGCCGCCCATGTCGTCGAAGGCGCCGAAGGCCATGAGCTTGCGGACCGTGCCCTCGCGGACGTCGCCTTCCTTGAGCTGGTCCTTGAGCTTGGCGGCGCTCTCGGCGCGTTCCTTGGCGAGGACGTTGCGCCGGGTGAGGATGATGTTGCCGCGGCCCGTGCGATCGACGCGCTGGACCTCGCAGGCCATCTTCTGGCCGACGTAGACGGAGAGATCGTCGACGTGGTGGAGGTCCACCTGGGAGGCGGGCATGAAGGCGCGGTGGTGCGCGACCTCGAGCTCGAGGCCGCCCTTGTTCACGCCGGTGACGCGCGCTTCGACGACCTGGCCGGGCTGGAGGAGTTCCCAGTCGGCCTTCTGCACGGCGCCGGGCGCGGAGCAGATGAAGAGCGACTCGTTGGGCTCGAAGCGATCGACGACGACTTCGAGCTCGGCGCCGACGGCGGGGACGTTCTCATCGGTCCAGCCGGCGCGCGGCGCGACGCCGAGTTCCTTCGGGCCGAACTCGATGAAGATGTCGGTCGGTCCGACGGAGACGACCTTGCCCTTGCGGTGCTCGCGCCCGCCCTGGATGACGCGCGGGCCGCGGATCGCGGCGCGCGGTCCGCCTGCGCCGGGCTTGGCGGGCGCATCGTCCATCGCTGCGGCCATGTCGGCCATCGCGTCGGCGATCTCGCGCTCCAGCTCGGCGCTCAGGGGCGATCCGGAGGCGGGGGCAGGGGAGGACGTGGGCGCGTCGGGGCGGGGCGACGTGGGCGTGGGTTCCATGACGACGGATGCTCGATGGGGTCGTGGTCTCTGGGCTGTGCGCTCAGCACAAACGGGGAATGGGCAAGTGTACCTTCCCCCTGTCGCGGCGGTCGGTTGACGGCGCGGGCCTTCGCTGCTGGAATGCGGCCCGAACTGGGACGCACGCCCCGCGTCAGAGGCCCCAGGGGCCTTGATCCGCGCACGGAGAACCATCGGATCGCGCCGGGCGTATAGGTCGGGCCCACGGAAGGATTCTGTCTGGATATTGGTCGGCGGTCCGGCCTGTCGGTCGGTCCGGCGGCGCGGCCCGCAAAGGGCAAGGTGAGCGACGAATGCCGTCATCCAATAGTTGCTGGGGCATCGAAGTCGGGTCCGGGGCGGTCAAGGGCGTGAAACTCGAGCGTGATGGCTCGGGCGTGCGCGTCTCCGACTTCCTGATCGTCCCCCACAAGAAGGTGCTGACCACCCCGGATATGGACCCCTCCGACGCCCTGCGCGTCGCCCTGGGGACGTTCCTGAGCCAGCGCGACCTCTCCGGCTCCACCGTTTCGGTGTCCCTGCCGGGGCACATGGCCTTCGTGCGGTTCGCCAAGCTGCCCCCGGTCGAGCCCAAGAAGGTCCCGGACATCGTCAAGTTCGAGGCGGTCCAGCAGATCCCGTTCCCCATCGAAGAGGTGGAATGGGACTACCAGACCTTTACTAGCCCGGACTCGCCCGACGTCGAGGTCGGCATCTTCGCGATCACCCGCGAGAAGGTGACCGAACGCCTCGCCCTCCTGGGTGAGTCGGGGCTGCAGCCGGACATCGTCACCATCAGTTCGCTCGCGGCGTACAACGCGCTCGCGTACGACCTGGCCTTCACCGAGAAGACGCCCGGCTCGATCATCGTGGATATCGGCGCCAGCTCGACGGACCTCCTCGTCGCGGACGCCGGGCGCGTGTGGATCCGCACCTTCCCGATCGGCGGGCACAACTTCACCGAGGCGATCGCCAGCGCGTTCAAGCTCAACTATCCGAGGGCGGAGAAGCTCAAGCGCGAGGTCGAGCAGAGCCAGCACAAGCGCCACATGTTCCAGGCGATGAAGGGGGTCTTCGAGGACCTCGCACAGGACATCCAGCGCTCGCTCCAGTACTACCAGCAGCTCCATCCGGAGGCGAAGCTCGAGCGGCTCGTGGGCCTGGGATCCACGTGGGAATTGCCCGGCCTGCGCAAGTTCCTCAGCCAGCGCCTCCAGATCGATGTCGTGCGCCTCGAGCAGTTCTCGCGCATCAACGTCGAGGGCTCGGGCAGCGCGGAGTTCCAGAGCAACGCGATCCGGCTCGCGACGGCCTACGGCTGCGCCCTGCAGGGCCTGGGCCTCACGCCGATCAAGGCGAACCTCATCCCCGTCGCCGTCGTGCGCGAGGCGATGTGGAAGCGCAAGACGCCGTGGTTCGTCGCCGCGGCGGGCCTGTCGCTGATCGCGGGCGCCACGGCGTTCGTCAAGCCGCTGCTCGAGAAGCCGGCGATCAACCAGCCCAGCGCCGAGGCCAAGACGCTCGTCGCCAACGTCACCCGCGAGGGCGCGGCGCTCAAGACCCAGTACGAAGAGTTCTCGAAGAGTCTCCAGATCGGTTTCGCCGTCACCAACGTGCAGCGCCTGCTCGAAGAGCGCGGCCTGCTGCCGATGGTGCTCGCGGACGTCGGCGAGATGCTCGCGGCGGCCAACCCGCAGCCCGAGTTCGCGCGGGGCGAGACGCCCGCCGCGCCGCCGGAAGAATGGCGGCTCTTCGACGTCAAGTCGCTCGACATCACCCCGAGCTTCGGCGCCGGCGGCGGCGCGGCCCAGCCGCAGCGCGGCGGGCGAGGCAGGCCCGGCGGCGGCGAGGACATGGGTGAGTCCGGCGAGGTCGGCGCCACACGACTGACGCTGAATCTCTCGATGACCATCGAGACGTCGAACTCGAACCCGGGCTTCGTGAATTCAACGCTCGTGAAGTGGCTGTCCGACAACGCGAATCGCCCGGGCATGCCCTACACGCTGGTCGCGCCCGATCCGCAGACGATCTCGCGCACCGTGGCGTCCGAGCCGGTCGCGGAAGCCGCGGCCTCCGCCGGCGCCGCTGCGGCGGCGGGCGCGGGAGCCGGCGCGGGCGGCGCGATGACACTCGACCAGATGGCGCCGCTGCCGACGCCGATGACCACGTTCCCGCCGACGGCGCGGGTGTACCGCTACCAGATTGCCTGGCAGGTCAACGTGCTGCCTCCGGGCCAGACCGTGCCGGAGCCGACGGCGCCGGAAGCGACTCCCGAGATGGACCCGCAGGCCTCCGCGGCCGGGATGGAGGGCTGATCGATGAAGAAGGTGCTCGGCTGGGTTCGCCGCAACTTGGTGAGCGTGATCTCGCTCTTCATCGCGCTCGTCGCGCTGCCGGCGTTGTTCATCGTCGGCGCCGGGATGAAGTCGAAGCTGCACAAATCGGTCGAGGCCGACGTGGGCAAGCACATGACCGACCTGGCGCGCGTCAAGGTCGAGTACGCGCTCGAGCCGCTGACGCCCGGCGGAACGCGCTTCGCCGCGTCCATGCCCCCCAACGCCGCGACCAACGAGCGCATGAAGGCGCTCCTCGAGAACTCGGCGTCGCAGGTCGAGTCGGTGCGCGGCGTCATCACGGAATTCAACCGCAACGGGCGCGAGCCGCTGATGGCCGGTCTGTTCCCCGACCCGGGCGATCCGATCTCGGCGCCCGAGCGGCTGTACGCCTTTGCGCGGGCGTGGGTGAACGCCTACCAGGACCTGCTGCGCTCGGTCAACGCCGGCTCGCCGCCGGAAGAAGAGACCGTGATCCGCAAGCTGGACGAGATCCGCCTACGCGAGGAAGAGACCCGCCTCGGCGGGCGCGCCGACGCCAAGCTCTCCGAGCAGGACGTCGCCGAGATCCGGTCGCGTCTGTCGGAAGAGCGACTCCAGACCTACATGAGCCGCGCCGCCTCGATCCGCTTCTACGCCGACCCCTCGATCTTCACCGGCGTCGCGCCGTGGACGGAGCCGGTGGCGCCGACGGTCGAGCAGGCCTTCGAGTGGCAGTGGCGGCTCTGGGTGCATCAGGACCTGATCAACGCCTTCGCGCTCGCCAACGACGGCGAGAGCGCGCTCACCGGCGCCATCAAGCGCATCGAACGCATCGAGATCGACCCCATCGACTACGCCCGCGCCGCCAGCCAGCAGGGCAGCGAGGACCCCACCGCCGAGGCGCCGATCGACTACAACGCGTCGATCACAGGGCGCGTCGCGTGGCCCGCGGCGGCGAACGGCCTCTACGACATCCGCTACGCCACCGTCGAGATGCTCGTCGACAGCGCCCGCATCTTCGAGATCTTCAACGCGGTCAGCTCCACCAACCTCATGACCGTCATCGATCTGGACATGGTCTCCGTCGACGACCTCGCGTCGCAGATGCAGCGTGGCTACGTCTACACGCAGGGCGGCGAGCGCATCATGCGCGCCACCGTCCGCATCGAGACGATCTGGCTCCGCTCTTGGACGCAGCCGCTCATGCCGCCGCGCATCCAGGCCGCCCTCGGCGTGCCCGGCGCGGCGATGGGCGACGCCGGCCCCGATGGCGCCGCCCCGACCGGACGGCCCCAGAACGAACGACCCGCGCGCGGCCCCGGTCCGCGTCTCCGCTAAGGAAGACTCCGTGAAACTCAAAGGCATCAATCCGCTCGAGCAGCACGTCGAGAAGATCGTCCTGGGTCTCTTCGTCGTCGCCGCGCTCGTCATGGTCGCGCTTCAGTTCCTCACCCCCTCCACCGTCAAGGTGCAGTCGAAGGAACTCCCGCTGGACGCCGCGTACCAGCAGACGCTCGACGAGGCCGCCCGCCTTCAGGGCCGACTGCGATCCAGCGACCTGCCGCAGGGCATCCCCGAGGAAGTGCCGGATCTCGCGGCGAATCTGCGCAGCGCGGTGGCCAAGCCCGTCGCGCCGGAGGAGCCGCTCGTGGTTCCGCTGGGCTTCGTCGCCCCGCCGCGCGATGGCGGCGTGGTCGGACCGGAGCTCTCCGACGCCGAGTACGCGCGCATCGTGCCGCCGGCGCCCACGTCTCCGATCGCTCGCTCGTACGCGGGCGCCCTTGACCCGCTGGTGGTCGAGGCCACTCCCGAGCTGCGCGAGGTCGTCCCGGCCGAGCAGCCCTACGACGTCCGCGCCGTGAGCGTCGAGGCGACGTTCCCCGCGAGCGAACTGGTGCGCTGGCTCGATTCCGACCCTGACGGCGCCGGCCCGCAGCAGGCCTACCCAAAGTTCATGTGGGTGAATCGCCTCGCCGCGCTGGACGTCCAGCTCGAGCGTCAGGAACGCCTGCCCAACGGCACGTACTCCGAGGCAAAGGCCGTCCCCGCGGTCCCCGGTCTCCAGACTGTGCGCGCCGATCTCTCGACGGAGAACATGACCGTCCCGGTCTACCGCTCGATCGTCGCCCGCGCCCGCGAGCAGGAGCGTCAGGCGATCGTCCGCCCGGCCTTCCTCCCGACCATCGCCGGCCAGCCGTGGCTGCCGCCGTCCGCGCAGCCCGTCGTCGCGGCGCCAGCCGGGGGTCAGCCCGCGGACCTCGGCGAGATCGACCGGCTCCGCGGCATCCTCGAGGGCAAGCAGCGCGAGCTTGAGGACGTCGAGGATGCGCTCAATTCTCAGGCGGCGCCCAATACGCAGGGCAACCGCACGCGCGGCCAGGGCATCGGCCCGGGCGGTGGCGGCGGCGGACAGCGTCAGGATCGCGGACCGTCGGCGGAAGAGCAGCGTCGCGAGGCGCTCCAGCGCCGCAGCGATCGGCTCAAGTCAGAGATCGCGGAGATCAAGTCGCGGCTCGACGCGCTCGGCGGCGGCCCCGCGGCGCCGCAGGGCGAGGGCGCGGCCATTCTCGAGCAGGCGCCGCCTGCGCTCGACAGCGGCGAGGACTTCGCCATCTGGGCGCACGACCTCACGGCCGAGCCCGGCGCGACGTATCGCTACCGCATCCGCCTCGTGGTCTCGAACCCGCTCTTCGGCGACCGCAACCGGCCCGACGAGCCGGCGTCGCTCGAGGGCGAGTACTCCGAGTGGACCGAGCCGGTCACCGTGGCGCCCGAGACGATGGTGTTCTTCACCTCGGCGACGGTCGGCATCCAGGGCCAGACCGGTCTGCAGGCGGCGGACGCGTCGGCGGAGCTGTACACGTTCTTCTACGGATACTGGCGCAAGGCCAGCGTGCGTCTGGCGCTGGGCGATGCCATCGCCGCGAGCGTGGACCTGCCGTCGATGCCGCTCTTCAACGTGGTGGATGGCGCCGCGTCCGAATCCGGGCGCACGCCGGACGAGATCCGCGTGGAGACGGACGGTTTCATGGTGGACGTGGTGGAGACTTCGGGCGAGGCCGGGTTCGGCCAGCGCAAGTCGGTGCTCCAGGTGGTCTACCGCGACGCGGAGGGCAACCTGGTGTCGCGTCTGCCTGAGGCGGATCGGGCGTCGGTAGAGCGGCTCCGGGCCGAGGCCGCGGCGTCGGCCGGGCTTGCCGGCGAGATCCGGACGCCCGGGACCACCCAATCGTCCGCGCAGCCGCAGGGCGTTCGCCGGCAGGCGGCGCAGCCGGCGCCGGGGGCGCAGCAGCCCCCGCAGCAGCCCGCGGCGCCATCGGGCGGGCGTCCGGGCCGGGTGAACTGACCGGAACGAGGGGTGTTCGGGCGGCTCGGGAATGATCCACGAGTTGTCCCGATCGACGCGGCAAAGTTCATGGTCGCTTGACACGAGCGGCGAGGTGGATATCCTCGTCGATCCGCCCGAATCCCGGGCGGGAACAGGGCGTCGGGGCCCGCTTCGGCGAACTGTGATGGGAGCACATCGGGTGGATACCCGCTGACTCCGGCTTCTTTGACAACCGGATATGGAATGATTGTCGCGTCATCGGCCGATGGTGCGTCCCCCCGGACGTGCGCATTGGTGCGATGGCAAGACACCGAGATCTTTTGAGCACTAGCCCAAAGAAGAACGTGGCGAGACGCGTCGTGCTCTGCCTACCGAAGCAACCTGAACTTTGAACGCTTCTGCAGAGACGATGACGTCAGTTATCGATGGTTGGTGACAGCAGCGCGGCCCGTGGTGAGTCCTGAGACGCAAGTCGAGGGATGATCGGCGGCGTCGGGTTGGTGTGATCAAGCCAATAAGGGCACATGGTGGATGTCTTGGCGTCGAGAGGCGATGAAAGACGTGGGAGCCTGCGATAAGCCCTGAGGAGCTGGCAACCGAGCTGTGATCCAGGGATGTCTGAATGGGGAAACCCGGCCGCAAGGTCACTCTGTAATGAATGCATAGTTACAGAGAGCGAACCCAGGGAACT
>JBGTSD010000088.1:0-12904 GCA_041940385.1 Phycisphaerales bacterium
CCGTTCACCTCGATCTTGGAGAACATCGGGAAGGTCACGTCATAGTTCGACGTGGCGAACTCGAGGATCTCCTCGTCGGTGCCCGGTTCCTGGCCGCCGAACTGGTTGCACGGAAACCCGAGCACCCGAACGCCGTTGTCGTCGTGATGAAGCGTACGCAGACCTGCGTACTGGGGCGTGAAGCCTCAGCGGCTGGCGACGTTGACGATGAGGATGACCTCACCCCGGTAGTTCTCGAGGCGGTCGGGCGCACCGTGGATGAGGTTCATGGTGAACCCGAAGACGTCGGCGGGAGCATCGGACTCGGCGGCGGGGGTCGCGGGGCGCGGGGACTGGTCGTCGGAGTCGCTCTTGACGCCCGCGAACAGCACCACGGACGACGCGGCGATCGAGGAGATGATCACGGCGAGCCCGCCGTTCCGATCCTTGCAGCATCTGCCGAAGCACACCATGCGAATTCCTCCAGGAGTTCGGCGGCCGGCCAAGCGGCGTCGCCGACAAATAATAGGCGATTCACCGCCCGCGGCCTTCGACGCCCCGGCGACGTTCTACGATTCTTCGCAATGGTTCGACTGGTCCGGTCAGTTCGATTCAGCGTCAATCCGACGTCCGCGAAGGGCGGCGACGGTGGCGTTCGCAATGGATACGCGGGCTGGCCGCGCAGCTCGGGGCTGTCTCGCTACTACGAGCTTGACGTTGCGGTCGCCGGCGAGGTGGATGCGCTGACCGGGATGTGCATCAACATCGTGGATATCGATCGCGTGGTGCGCGAGGCGGCGATCCCGGTGATTGCTCGGGCGTGCGCGGACGATCCGACGCGCGATCCGGCGGACGTGCTGCCGACGATCGTGCGCTCGCTCCGGCCGGTGCTGGGCGATGCGCTGCGGAGCGTTTGCTGGCGCGTGACGCCGACCTACGCCGTGGACATGGAGGCCGAACAGATGAACCGGGTCGTGATCCGTCAGCGTTTCGAATTCGCCGCGTCGCACCGGCTGCACTGCCCGGAGCTAAGCGCGGAGGAGAACCGTCGCCTCTTCGGCAAGTGCAACAGCCCGAACGGGCACGGGCACAACTACGTGCTGGAGCCGGCGGTGGCGGTGCGCCTGAGTCCGACATCCCGGCCTCAGTTCACGCTCGAGGCGCTCGAGCGCCTGACCGGCGAGCTGCTCATCGCCCGCTTCGATCACAAGCACCTCAACGAGGACACCGAGGAGTTCGCCCAGGGCAAGGGGCTGAATCCCTCGGTCGAGAACATCGCCAAAGTCTGCTACGACCTGCTCTCGCCGGCCGTCCGCGAGGCCGGGGCGGAGCTGCAGGGCGTGACCGTCTGGGAGACGGAGAAGACGTCGGCGAAGTACCCCGGCTGAGCGTGCGGCGGTACATTCACGGCGCGTGTCCGACCCGCAACGCATCCTGCTGATCCGACCGAGCGCGCTCGGCGATGTCTGCCGCAGCGTGCCGGTGCTGGCCGCGCTGAAGCGCCGTTTCCCGGAGGCGCGCATCGACTGGCTGGTGAATGACGCCTTCGCGCCGGCGGTCCGAGCGCATCCTGATCTGCACGAGGTCATCGAGTTTCCGAGGCGGAGGTTCGGCGCGTGGTGGCGGAGCCCGCGCATCGGCGGGGAGCTGCGCGCATGGCTCGGCGCGCTGCGCGGGGCGAAGTATGACATGGTGATCGACTGCCAGGGATTGCTGCGCAGCGGTGTGTTCGCTTGGTGGACGCGGGCGCCGCGTCGGATCGGCTACGACAACGCCGAGGAGTTCGGCTGGCTCGGTGTGAACGAGCGCGTCTTCGTGTCGCGCGAGATGCACGCCGTCGATCGCATGATGGCGCTGGCCCACGCCGCGGACGCGTCGGAGGACGAGCCGCCGGACATGCGGCTGTACGCGCCGGAAGAGGACCGCGCCGCCCTGGATAATCGCCTGCGCGGCCACCGCTATGCGCTGCTCGCGCCGACCAGCCGCTGGATCGGCAAGCGCTGGCCGATCGAGCGATTCGCCGCGCTCGCGGAGCGCTTGCTGGCGGATGGCCAAGTCGAACGCATCGCCGTGGTCGGCGCGCCCTCGGAGCGGGACCAGTGCGCGGCGCTCGGCGCGATAGCGTCAAAGGATGATCGGATCGTGGATCTCGTCGGCGCCACGGGCGTCGGGGCGCTCATGGCGGTGGTCGAGAGGGCCGCGATCGTGGTGGCGAACGACTCCGCGGCGCTCCACATGGCCGTGGGCTTCGAGCGCCCGCTCGTCGCGCTCTACGGCCCGACCCACGTGGACTTGGTCGGGCCCTACCGGCGATCGGACGATGTAATCCAGAAACTCCGTGCGAACGAGCGGATCGACCACAAGGACGAGGCGCTGGGCCGGCGGCTCATGGAGCGCATCGAGGTGGACGAGGTCCACCGCGCGTGCTCCGTTCGGCTCGCCGGCGCCGATACCATCTCCCGGTGTTGACGCTCGAAAAGCAGCCGAGCCCGGATCGCGGCGCCTGCCGAACGGCGCTGCGCCTGGCCAGCGCCTCGCCGAGGCGCTCGCTGCTGCTGCGCGAGGCGGGCTTCGAGCACCACGTTTCGCCCGCGCCGATCGATGATTCCGACTTGGCGCCGGGTGTGGGCACGGTCGCGGGCTGGGTGGCCGGTCTGGCGTACCTCAAGGCACGCAGCGCCTGGGACACCCTGAGCGCCGAGGAGCGCGCCGGCATGGCGGTGCTCGGCGCGGACACCGTCGTGGTGAAGGCCGGGCGCGTGCTCGGCAAGCCGCGGGACGAGGCCCACGCGGGGCGCATGATCCGCGCGCTCGCGCGAGGTCATCACGACGTGCTGACCGGCGTCTGCATCCTCGCCCCCGGCGCCGCTAGGTTGATCTTCACCGACGCGGCGCGCGTCAGAGTCGGCGACATTCCCGCCCCCACAATCGAAGCCTACGTCGCGAGCGGCGACTGGCGCGGCAAGGCGGGCGCCTACAACCTGAGCGAACGACTGAACGCCGGCTGGCCCATCGAGTACGACGGCGACCCGGGGACGATCATGGGCCTGCCGATGCGCCGGTTGACGCCGGCGCTCCAGCGCATCCTGCGCGGTCCGTCGGGGGCCGCGGCATGAGCGGCGCGGGCATCATCACACCCTGGCTGGCGATCCCTCTCGGCGCCCTGCTGATGGGGCTGGTTGCGTGGCACGCGGCGTCGATCGAGAACAGCAAGGAGCCGACGAGCCGCAAGCGCATCCGCATCATGAACGGGTGGGTGATGCTCGTGTGCATCCCGCTGCTCGTCGCCGGGTTTTCGCTGATCAATCCCGACTCGCGCCCGCGTCTCTTTGCGATGGTCTGGCTCGGCGCCAGCTCGCTCATCCTGCTGTGCGTCGCGCTGGCGGTGGCCGATGCGCTCAACACGCTTCGGCTCGGCGCCGCGGCCCGTCGGAAACTGTCGCAGCGGCTGGCGCGCCGGCGAGATGAAGGCGAGGCGTCCGATGGGCGCTGACCTGATCGCCGGAAAAGGCCCCGCGCCCCGCGGCATCGCGGCGCCGCTCGAACCGATCTACCGCGCCATCGTGGCGCGTCGGAATGCGTCGTTCGATCGGGGCCGGCGCGTCACGCGACTCGGCGTGCCCGTCGTCAGCGTCGGCAACATCAGCGTCGGCGGCACCGGCAAGACGCCGATGGTCATGTGGTGCGTTCGGGCGCTGCGCGGATCGGGGATGCGCCCCGCGATCGGCATGCGCGGCTACGGCGCCCGGGTGCAGAAATCCGGGCCCGCGCCCTCCGACGAGCAGGCCGAGTACATGGAGTCCCTGCCCGGTGTGCCCATCGCGGCGGACCCGGATCGCAGCAGCGCACTCCGCCGGCTGCTGCGCGAGGATCCCGGCGTCGATTGCGTTGTCCTCGATGATGGCTTCCAGCACCGCTTCGTCTGGCGGGACTTCGACATCGTGCTGATCGACGCCACCCGCGACCCGTTCCACGATCGCTGCCTGCCGGCGGGATGGCTGCGCGAGCCAGTCGAGTCGCTCGCGCGCGCCGGCGCCATCGTGCTGACCCATACCGAGGGCGTGAGCCGCGAGGCCGTCGAGACCATCACGCGTCGCGTCGCGGCGGTCGCTCCCGAGACACGCCTCTTCCGCTCGCGCCACGAGTGGGACGGGCTCGATGTCGGCGAGGAGGGCTGGCCCGTCGACCGGCTGCGGGGCATGCGGGTGCTGGTGGTCTGCGCGGTCGGGAATCCGGGCGCGTTCGTCGCGCAGGTCCGCGCCGCCGGGGCCGAGGTCGTGCGCGAGTCGATCCGGCGCGATCACGCGCCCTACGACGGCGAGGCCGCGGCACGGATCATCGAGGAGGCGGCGACCATCGGCTGCGACGCGATCATGACGACGTCGAAGGACTGGGTAAAGATCCGCCCGGCGCTCGAGGAGATCGGCGCCGCGGGCCGAAGCGTCCCCTTCATCCGCCCCCGCCTGACGCTGGGCTTCGACGACGAGGCCGGGCTGCGTTCCATGCTCATCGCGGCGTGCACGGGCGCATCGCTGCTACGCTAAGGGTCCATGACCTCCATCCTCTCCGCCCTGGCCCAGTGGCGCCCCGTCCGTGTGGCGGTGGTGGGCGATTTCATGCTCGATCAACTGGTCTACGGCGACGCGGAGCGGCTCAGCCCCGATGCGCCCGTGCCGGTGCTCGCCGTGCGCGACACGCAGAACCGCCCGGGCGGGTCCGCCAACGTCTGCCTGGACCTTGTCGCCATGCACGCGCAGGTCCGAGCCGTCGGGCTGGTCGGCCCGGACGCGGAGGGCCAGACGCTGCGGGGCTCATTGCAGTCCGCCGGTGTCGGCGTCGAGGGGATGATCGCGGACGCATCGCGCCCCACGACGATCAAGCGGAGTCTCATCGGCCTCGCGCAGCACCGTCACCCGCAGAAGATGTTCCGGATGGACGTCGAGAGCCGTGCGCCGGTGTCGGGCGACGCGGAGAAGGCGCTGCTCGGCGCGGTGCGCAAGGCGATCGAGTGGGCCGAGGTGGTGTGCCTCGAGGACTACAACAAGGGCGTGTGCTCGCCCGAGGTCTGCCGCGTCGTGATCGACGAGGCGCGCCGCGCGGGCAAGCCGGTGCTGGTCGATCCGGCGTCGATCGAGGACTACTCGAAGTACGCCGGCGCGACGTGCGTCACGCCGAATCGTTCGGAGGCGGAACTGGCCGCCGGAGAGGCGGCGGGCGACGGGCTTGACCGCTGGAAGTCGCTCGCGGCGACGCTGGCACAGAAGTATCGCATCGACACGATCGTTCTGACGCTCGACAAGCACGGCGCGCTGCTGCTCGAGCAGGGCGAGAAGCCGGTGCACCTGCCCACCGTGGCACGCAAGGTGTACGACGTGACGGGCGCGGGCGACATGGTGCTCGCGGCCCTCGCGGCGGCCATCGGCAACGAGGCGTCGTGGACCGAGGCGGTGCGCTTCGCCAACGCCGCGGCCGGGCTCGAGGTCGAGATCTTCGGCGTCGAGCCGATCCCGCTCGAGCGCATCCACCACGCGCTGCTGGTCGATCACGGCAAGCTCGCGGGCAAGTCGCGCGAGTTGCCCGAGGCGCTGATCGAGATCGCCGCGCACCGGCGCGAGGGTCGCAAGATCGTCTTCACCAATGGCTGCTTCGACCTGCTGCACGCGGGGCACATCCAGCTCCTGCGTTTCGCCAAGAGCCAGGGCGACATCCTCGTGGTGGGCATCAACGACGACGCCTCGGTGCGCCGATTGAAGGGCCCGGAGCGTCCGGTGCACGGCGCCGCGGACCGCGCGGAGATTCTCGGCGAGCTGGCGTCCGTAGACATGGTCCTCGCGTTCGCGGAGGACACGCCGGAGCGTCTGCTCGAGGCGATCCGTCCCGACGTGCTCGTGAAGGGCGGCGATTACACGCTGGACCGCGTGGTCGGGCGGGACATCGTCGAGTCCTACGGCGGGCGCGTGGTGCTGGCGCCGATGCTCGAGGGCCGCAGCACGACGAACGCGATCGGGCGCATCCGTTCCGGGCAGACGGTGCGCACATGAGCCAGGCGCCGGCGCGGATCGACTGGAACGCGCTGTCCGTGCCCGAGTTTTACGTGGCGGCCGTCACCACCGGGCTCGTTCGTCGCGCGATCGAGCTGGCGCGCGACGAGGATCTTGGCGCGGGCGATGTCTCCAGCGAGGCGATGATCCCGGCGGACTCCACCGGGCGTGCGGCGGTCGTGGCGCGCGAATCCGGCGTGGTCGCCGGGCTGGCGTGCGTTCCGCTCGTGCTCGACGTCTTCGGCGGCAAGTGCCGGTGGAAAGCGGTCGGCGCCGATGGCGCAGAAGTCGCGCCGGGCGAGAGCGTCGGTGAGGTCTCCGGCCCGCTGCGCGACGTGCTGGCGATCGAGCGCACGCTGCTGAACCTCGTCTGCCGGCTCTCCGGGATCGCCTCGCTGACGCACCGTTACGTCCGCGAGACCAAGGGGACGAAGGCGCGAGTCTGCGACACCCGCAAGACCATGCCTGGGCTGCGGATGCTCGAGAAGTACGCCGTCCGCTGCGGCGGGGGCTGCTCGCATCGCATGGGCCTGCATGACGCGGCGCTCTTCAAGGACAACCACCTCGCCGCGGACGGCGCGGCGCCCCTCGGCGAGCGCATCGCAAACGCGGCGAAGCGGGCGCGCGAACTTCGCCCGGTGTCGTTCGTCCAAGTTGAGGTGGACTCGCTCGACCAACTGCGCGAAGCGCTGTCGTTGCCGACGGGGACGATCGACATGATCCTCTTGGACAACATGAACGTCGGGACGATGCGCGAGGCCGTCGCGATGCGCGACAAGGCGGCGCCGCGGGTGCTGCTGGAGGCCAGCGGCGGCGTATCGCTCGAGACGGTGCGCGAAATCGCGCAGGCGGGCGTCGATCGGATCAGCGTCGGGCGGCTGACGCACTCGGCGCCGGCGCTGGATTTCGGGCTGGACCTTCTCTGATACGGGAGACGAACGGATGATGCTGAGCGCAATGATCGCCGCACTGTGCCTGGGCGTCGTGACGCCGCCCGAGGAGGATGTGAGCCGCGCTCGCCTCGAAGCGCACATCCGCGACCTGCCGGAGCTGCGAGCGCTGTGGGTCGAGCCGCAGCAGCAGGAGGGGTTGCTGGAGGCCGAGCGCGTGATCGAGCGCAAGCTGACGGAGATGGGCTTCGAGCCCGTCTCGCAGGCGCTGGAGTGGACGACGGGCGGGCAGGTGCGGGTGAAGCAGGACGGTCAGTGGGCGGTCATCCCCGACCCCGAGCCCAACCGCTGGCGGAACATCTATGTCGAGATCAAGGGCACGGAGAAGCCGGAGGAGGTCATCATCCTCGGCGCGCACTTCGACGCCCGCGAGGACACGCCCGGCGCCGACGACAACGCCTCCGGCGTCGCCGGTCTGCTCGAGCTGGCCCGCGCGCTCAAGGACCGCGAAATGGAGCGCACCGTCCGCATCGTGTTCTTCAACCTCGAGGAGGTCGGCCTGATCGGCGCGTCCGAGCACGCGGCATGGACGAAGCAGCGCGTGGACGCCGGCGTCGAGAAGGTCGTCGGCATGGTCAGCGTCGAGATGATCGGCTTCTACTGCGACGAGCCCGGCTGCCAGCGCAGCCCGATCCCGGCGATCCCCGGCGTCTTCACGCCGCCGGACACCGGCGACATGATCGCGCTCGTCGCGACCGCAACATCGGCGGAGTTCGCCCGCGAGCTGGCGGTGAACATGCGCGCCGTCGCGCCCGCGATGCCCGTCTTCCTGCTCGACTTCGTGCCCGGCAACGGCGAGCCGATGCCCGACGTCCGCCGCTCCGATCACGCCGTCTTCTGGGACGCGGGCTTTCCCGCGGCGATGCTCACCGACACGTCGGAGTTCCGCAATCCGCACTATCACAAGCCGACCGACACCATCGACACGCTCGACCTCGAGCGCATGACGCTCGTGGTCAAGGGGCTGACCGGCGCCGTGTGGCGCATGGCCGGCCCGATTGTGCGCTCGACGGAAGGCGACTGATCAGCGGCGGCGGCGACGCAGGCCCATCGCGCCCGCGGCGCCGAGGACGGCCGCGCCGCCCGGCGCGGGGATCTCCTCGATCTCGCGAACGACGATGTTGTCGAGGCCCCAGGACTCGTTCTGCAGGGGTTCGAGGCCCTGCGCGTAGAACTGGAGCGTGACGTTGTTGCTGAGCGACGTGAACTCCATCGTCAGATTCCAGATGGAGTCGTTGTGCCAGTTGAAGTCGAGGTTCCGACCGCTGACGGCCGCGGCGCCGTTGAAGGTCTGCGGCCCGTTCCAGTTGCTGAAGGTCTCGCGGAAGATGTCGGCGCCGTTCATGCGCACACCGAAATAGTCCGGACCCCACGGCGTGTCCGAGCCGTCCCACGAGTCGATCGCGTAGAAGTTGAACGAGAGCTGGTGACGCTTCGTGCTGTCGAGCGCCATCGAGAGCGACACCGAGGTGTTGCCCATGCGCCCGAGGAAGCGGCTGAACGCGGCCGAGTTCGTCAGCGATCCGCTCGTCCACTGCGGGCCGAGCGGGCCCTGCTCGAAGTCGCTCGTGAAGACGATCTTGCCCTGCGCGAACGCGGGCGAGGCGGCGGCCATGGCGCCGGCGAGCGTCAGGATGAACCGGGTACGTGCGCGGAACGACATCTCTCGATCTCCTCTCGCGGACCGGCCCGTCGGCGCGCAGTGCAAGCGCAACGGCGGGGCGCCGTGTCTGGGCTGCGGACGCCCCAGTCCCTGGGCGCCCGCCGGAACGAATGCGACGAGTGACTCCTTCTCTCTCCGACGCTCCGCGACGGAGCGCCCCGCCCTGTGCTTGCGGGGCTCTCTTGTTCACAGCATGCCGCGGCCTTGAGTCGAAGCAACGCTTCCGGGGGGCGCCGGGACCGGGGAGGTTCGGGCTGGCGCGGCTGTGCGGAGCGCGCGGGCGCACCCTCTTGCGGCCGGTGCGGCGAGGCGTTCTTCCCGGACCTTTTTCGCGCCCGATCCGGGTCTTTTGGCTTGCCCTTCCCGCCTCGATCGAATACCCTAACAAAATGCGATCTTTTGCCGCCCAAAGCAGCCTGTCAGGGGGGTGGAGCCGCCATCCGGCCCTGCGCGAGGTCGCCGAGGCTGTGGAGCGGCGTCTTCACCGCCGGGCTCCGGTCGGCGTTTCCTCCGAGGCCGCGGCGATCGCCGGCCCCTTCGCCGGTCTGCCCGAGCCGGGCGCGGTGCACGAGTGGTTCGCCTCTTCTGAAAGGACGGCGCCCATCCCCGGACTGCGCTGGCTGCCGCCCCTGGGCGTGCTGATCGACGTCGCGGCCCGCGTGATCGACGCGCTCCCGGCGGACGAGCCCCGCGCCGTCCTCTGGATCGGCGCCCGCTGTCACCCGCACCCCGTCGCGATCGCGCAGCGCAGCCGGCGTCTGCTCGAGCGCTCGGTCTTCGTGGACGCGCAGGGGATGGAGGAGCGCGTGTGGGCCATCGACGGCGCGCTGCGCTGCCGCGATGTGGGCGTGGTCGTCGGCGATGCGGAGGGCATGGACATCTCGGCGTCGCGTCGTTTGCAGTTGGCGTCGGAGGCGGGATGGTCGCTGGGGTTGCTGGCGCGTCCGCCGTGGGAGGAGAGAGAGCTGTCGGTCGCGCGAACGCGATGGCGCGTCTCGCCCGATCCGTCGGAGAACGAGCGCGAGCCGGGATGGATCGTCGAACTGCTGCGCTGCAAGGGATTGCAGCCCACCCTGGAGGGCGCGCGGCGATGGACCGTGCGCGCGGACCATGCGACGGGCAATGTGCGTGTGGCTCCCGATGTTCCCGATCGATCGGCGACGCCGGTCGCGCAGCGGGCGAGGCGGGCCGTCTAGCCGCGCCGGCGGCCGGAGCCCGACGCTCCTGGTGCGCACGGTCTCGGGCCGGCAGATCGTTGCGCACCGCTGCGAGCGGGCGCGGACGCTGGGGGTGCGCCCCGGCGCCGCGCTGAGCGCCGCCCGGGCCGCGCTCCCCGCGAACGTGACCCCGGTGATCCTCCTCGACGAGCCCGATCGCGACCGTCGCGCCCTGCGCGCCGTGGCGACTTGGGCGCTGCGCTACTCGCCCATCGTCGCGCCGGAAGAGCCCGACGCGATCCTCCTCGACATCACCGGGTGCGATCACCTCTTCGGCGGCGAAGCGTCGATGCTCCGGCGCGTGCTCGGCGACCTGCATCGCCTCGGCTTCCGGGCGCGGGGCGCGATCGCGCCGACCTTCGGCGCTGCGCGGGCCGTGGCGCGCTTCGGGCCGGAGCGCGAGGCGATCGTGGCGGACGGCGGCGTGCACGACGCGCTGGCCGGTCTGCCCGTGCTCGCGCTCGACATGGAGGGAGACGACGCCGCCGGGCTCGCGGAGGTCGGCGTGAAGACGGTGGGGGAGCTGTTCGCGCTGCCGCGTGCGGCGATCGGGGCGCGCTACGGCGTCGGCGCGCTGCGCTGCGTGGATCGCGCGCTCGGCAGGATGGCCGAAGCGATCGAGCCGGTCCGCGCCGCGGAGCCGGTGCGCATCGCGCGGGTGTTCGATGGACCCTGCGCCTGCCTCGAGACGATCGGCCTGGCCTGCCGCGAGACGCTGGAGCGGCTGGGCAAGGAACTGGAGCGTCGCGAGGAGGGCGCGCTCGAGGTCGTCGTGACGCTGGAGCGGAGCGACCTGGAACCCGCGCGCCTGGCGCTGCGGTTGTGCGCCGGCTCGCGCGACGCGGGGCATCTCTGGTCGCTCCTTCTGCCGCGGCTCGAGCGCACGCACCTGGGCTTCGGCGTCGAGGGCGTGCTCGTCGAGGCGGCGCGGACGGCGCGGCTGTCGCACGGTCAGGGCGGCTGGTGGGGCGGGAGCCAGGCGAGGTCGCGCGAGGGGGACCGCCTGCTCGACATGTTCGCCAACCGGCTCGGGCGGGACCGCGTGCGCCGGGCGCTGATCGTCGAATCGCACACGCCCGAGCGCGCATTCGCGTGGCGCAGCGTCCTCGTGCCGATGGACGCTTCGCGCGCCGAGGCGCCCGAGGGCGCGAGGCCGACGATCCTCTTCGATCCGCCGCAGCCCGCGCGGGCCGTGGCGCTCACGCCCGACGGCCCGGTGCACCGCTTCGAGTGGCGCGCCGGCGCCGGCGATGTCGCGCACTGCACCGGCCCCGAGCGCCTCGCCGGCGAATGGTGGCGCGGCGGCGGCGAGACGAGGGACTACTTCAAGGTCCGCGACGAGCGCGGCGCCTGGCTGTGGCTGCGGCGCGACCACGCCGGCGGACGCTGGTTCGTCCACGGGATGTGGGCCTGATTCATGCCCAGTCTTCCCGCGTCCAAGGCGAGGCAGCATCCCTTCCGAACCCAGTCGGAAAGCGGCGGCGCCGCGCGCTACCTGCGCGAGACGCGCTACGTCGAGCTCGCGGCGACGAGCAATTACTCGTTCCTGCGCGGCGCCAGCCAGCCGGAGGAGATGGTCGAGCAGGCCGGCGCGGTCGGCCACGCCGGCGCCGCCATCGCCGATCGCAACACCCTCGCGGGGATCGTCCGCGCGCACGTCGCGGCCAAGGACGCGGGCGTCCCCGTCGCGATCGGCTCGCGCCTGGTCTTCACCGATCCCGCGGGGCTGGAAGTCATCGTCTATCCCACCTCGCGCCCGGCGTACGCGCGCCTGTGCGGGCTGCTGACGCGCGGCAAGCGCCGTGCGCCCAAGGGCGAGTGCCGCCTCACGCTCCACGACCTCATCGAGCACCAGCTCGGCCTGCTGGCGATCGTCATCCCCCCCAAGAACCTCGACGAGGAGTTCATGCAGGTCGTGCAGGGTCTGCGCGCCGTGTTCGACGACGATCGCCTGTCGCTGGGCGCGTGCCGGGACTATGGCCCGGACGACGAGACGCGCCTGCGCCAGGTCGCGGCGCTCGGCGCCCACACGCGCACGCCGCTCGTGGCGATCAACGAGGCGCACTACCACGAGCCCGCTCGGCGGGCGCTGCAGGATGCGCTCACCTGCGTGCGCCTCGGCTGCACCGTGGAGCAGGCGGGCTTCCGGCTGCGCGCCAACGCGGAGCGCCACCTCAAGGACCCCGGCGAGATGGCGCGTCTCTTCTCCGGGCTGCGGATCGACCACGCCGTCGAGCGCACCGTCGAGATCGCCCAGCGCGCCGGCGCCTTCAACCTCGACCAGCTCCGCTACGAGTACCCCGACGAGTTCTGCCCGCCGGGCGTCGAGCCCGCGGCGTACCTGCGCCATCTCTGCGAGGAGGGCGCACGAAGTCGCTACCCGCGCGGGGCGCCGGACAAGGTCCGCGATGCGCTCGACCACGAGCTGCGCCTCATCGCCGACCTGCGCTACGAGCCCTACTTCCTGACCTGCCACGAGATCATCCGCTTCGCGCGATCTCGCGGCATCCTGTGCCAGGGGCGCGGCGGCGCCGCGAACTCCGCGGTGTGCTACTGCCTCGGCGTCACCGAGGTCGATCCCTCGCGCTTCAGCCTGCTCTTCGAGCGGTTCATCAGCAAAGAGCGCAACGAGCCGCCGGACATCGACATCGACTTCGAGCACGAGCGGCGCGAGGAGGTGATCCAGCACATCTACCAGCGCTACGGCCGGGATCGCGCGGCCCTCACGGCGGAGGTCATCAGCTACCGCGGGCGCAGCGCGGTGCGCGACATCGGCAAGGCGCTCGGGCTGCCGCTCGACTGCGTGGAGAACCTCGCGCGACACCTCGACCAATGGGGCGAGGCGCCGAACGCGAAGCGTGTGCGCGAGGCGGGCCTGAACCCGGAGGACCCGACCGTGCAGCGCGTCCTCGAGCTGACCAGCCAGGTCCAGGGATTCCCGCGCCACCTCTCCCAGCACGTCGGCGGCTTCGTCATCTCCCGGGGGCCGCTGGCGCAGCTCGTGCCGGTGGAGAACGCCGCCATGGCCGACCGCACCGTCATCCAGTGGGACAA
>JBGTSD010000089.1:0-12726 GCA_041940385.1 Phycisphaerales bacterium
TTCGAGGAGTTCAAGGGCACCGGCAACAGCGAGCTGCATCTGGACCGGCGCCTCGTGGACAAGCGCATCTGGCCGGCGATCGACATCGCCGCGTCCGGCACGCGCCGCGAGGAGCTGCTGCTCGATCCCAAGGAGCTGGAGCTCGTCTACCGGCTGCGCAAGGTCCTCAGCGACATGAACGTCGTCGAGGCCATGGAGCTGATGAAGAACCGCCTCGGCAAGGCCAAGAGCAACGCCGAGTTCCTGATGACGATGAATCTGGGCTGAGAAAGCTCGGAGCCAAAATCAGCGAAGCTCAAATGCAGGAGAACGACCCAATTGTTCTCTTCCGCATTTGAGCTTTGTTGCTTTGATGCTCTGCCGATTCTGCCATCGCATCGCCCTTCTTGAGCCGCAGCGCGGCGGCATGACGTAGCCCCGGGCGTGAGTCCGGGGTCGCGGCGCGCCAACGCACAAGAGCTGCGGAGCAGCGCCACACCCGATGTCGCCCCGCCGGGGCTTTCTTGGAGGTGCGCACGACTCAACCCCGGGCTCACGCCCGGGGCTCCATAAGTGCGCCGCTCCGCGGCTCTCACTGCAACGGCTGATACGTCGCGCGCATCGCCTCGAAATACGCTTCACCCTCGTTGGCGATGCGATCTCGAACCGCGCCCGGGATCGGCGTGTCCTCGCCGCCCCATTCCTGCACGATGTCGCCGCCCTTCACGAGCAGCGTCGTCGGCGAATGGCTCCACGCCCAGTCCTCGATCTCGAAGGGCACGAGGTCGCTCTTCTGCACCGTCACCACGCGCAGCAGTTCATCGTCCGGGCTCGTCGTTTCGTAGCCCGCGTAGAACGGCAGGAAGCGCTGGCACACGTCGCAGTTGGGGTCGTAGACGAACACCAGCCACGCCGCGGCGGAGTCGTCGTCCGCCGCCTGCCCGAGTCGCTCGAGCCACGCCGGCGCGGGCTGGCCCTGCAGGAACCGGTCCTGCACCAGCGGCACGAGCATCAGCACATCGGGCGCACGCCCGAGCGGGTCGTACGCGATCGGCGCCTCTTCCGGCGCGCTCGCAGCCTCCGGCGTCGTCGCCGCGCCGCCTTGAGCGCGCTTCGACTCCCGCTGCTCCATCGCCTCGCGGAAGGCGTCGTTCGCCTTGAAGTCCTCCGGCGTCGGCAGCGACAGCGCGTACAGCCCGCCGCCCACCGCCGCGGGAAGCAGCAGCGCCGAAGCGAACCACAGCGCGCCGCGCTTCATCCCGCAGACGCACGCCGCGCCGAGCGCGAGCGCCACGACCGCCGCGTCGATCGAGATCGTGATCGGCGGCGCCACGGTGAACTTGCCGAAGCAGCCGCAGGACTTCGCCCCGCCGAAGAGCCGGTGCATCGTGAACCCGGTGAACGCCGCGAAGAGCAGCGCGATCGCCGTCCACGCCCACCAGCGCCGGTGCAGCACGAGGATCAGGCCGGCCGCGACGACCTCGCCGACGATCTGCGCCCAGCCCATGTAGTCGCCCGCCGCGGGCGGCTTGGTCGCGCCCTTGGCGAACGCGGCGAAGCCGAGCAGACCGGCGACGCCGATCGCGAGCACAAGCAACAACGCCCGCGCGAGGCCGCGCGGGCGCTGGAGTGGGTCAGGCGTCGTCGCCGAATCGTTCGAGGTCATGCCTCTGGCGTTCCGGTGGCGAGGGGACTTAGTTCAGGCCGCCCTTGGACGCATCTTCGACGCGGCCAAAGACATCGATCGGGAAGGAGTGCTCGAGCCACGAGAAGGTCACGCGCGGCCGGATCAGGCACCCCTCGGCGCTCGACTTGGCCGTCATCGCGACCTTGCAGATCATGTTCGAGTCGCCTTCCTTCGTCGCCGAGACCAGCTCGACCGTCACGTTCGGATCGTCGCTCGTAACGACCGGCTGCGAATCGTCCTGGTACATCGCGTTGCGCGTCAGGGTGACGTCGAACTCCTTGCGCTCCCCTGGCTTCACCGTGCCGAGCAACACCCGATCGTCGCCCATGCGCCACGGCTCCTGGCCGGTGAGCTTGGGAATCAGCTCGGGATTGATCACGCGCAGGTCGATCAGCGGCGCCGTCGGGTGATCGGTCACGACCACGAACCAGGGCTTGAGCTGGTCCGGCGGGGTGTTCGTCAGGTCATAGACGTAGACGTACTTGCTGCGCGGCTCGTCCTTCTCGGGATCGAAGTCCTTGAAGTCCGCGGCGGTCGGCGTGCGCCCGTCGAAGCACTCCACCTTGAACGTCTTGCCGTCCACGCTCTCGAGGACGACCTCGCCCCGCTTCTGCTGGAAGGCGTCGATGTACACCGGGTTAGCGGAAACGCCGTGGGAGACCTGGGCGACCACGTAGAGCTGGAGCGGAACGGCGTAGCCGTCCACGAACACCCGCACCTGGCGCTGCTGGGCGCCCATGTACTTGCCCGCCTCGAGCGTCGCGTCGAGATCGACCGACTCGCCCGGCTCGAGCGTGACGTTCGAGAGGTCCGTCGGGATCGTGCAGTGGCACGAGGTCGTGACACGCAGGATCTTGACCGCCTCGGCGCCGACGTTGGTCAGCTTCGCCGTGCCCGTGTTCTTCGTGCCGGGCTGGACGTACTTGAGGTCGATGACGTTCGGCTCGGCCTTCAGCGGCGGGGCCTCACGCTTGATCTGCATCGTGTTCGGAGACTCCGGGAATGGCTTCACCGGCTCCGAGTGGGGGGTCGGTTGGGCCGCCGGCTCGGGCTGGGCAGGCGCCCCTTCCTGAGCCAGGGCTCCGGCCGCGACCCAGCCCGAAAGGGCGGCCGCAACCACGAGCCCACGAACCATCGATCCAGACAGACGACCGGCGCCCCGGCCACGACGCAGCAATTCGGACATGAGTGCACTCCTCTACGAGCTGGGCCAGTATAGACGCGGCCGTTCGAGCCCCGGTTCCCGCGTGTCTCCAGGGGTTGCCGAGGTTTCTACCATCGACCCTGATCCGGTACCCTCTTCGACCCACCGGGCCAGAGGCCTGACCCCCTAACCCTTCGAAGCGAGCCAAGCCCATGCTGCGGGTCTTCCCGTTCACCGCCTATCGCCCCCGCCCCGACCTCGCCAAGGCCGTCGCGTCCGTCCCCTACGACGTCGTCGATCGCGCCGAGAGCCGCGAACTCGGCGAAGGCCGACCCGATAACTTCATCCACGTCGTCCGACCCGACGCCGACCTGCCCGACTCCGTCGGCCCCTACGACGACCGCGTCTACGCCAAGGCCCGCGAGAACCTTCAGGACCTGATCAAGCGCGGCGTGATGGTCCGCGACGACGCCCGGCGCATGTACCTCTACCGCCAGGCCGCGACCATCGCCGGCAAGCATCAGAGCCAGACCGGCATCCTCCTCTGCTGCGACGTCGCCGACTACGACGCCGACCGCATCAAGAAGCACGAGAAGACCCGCCCCGACAAGGAAGACGACCGCGTCCGCAGCGTGCTCGAACTCGGCGCACATGCCGAGCCGGTCTTCCTCGCGTTTCGCACGCACGCGGCCCTGGGCAAGCTGATCGACGACACCACCGCGAGCGCCAAGCCCATCTACGACTTCACCGCCGACGACGGCGTGCAGCACACCGTCTGGGCGCTCGACGGCTACCAGCCGGTGATCGACGCGTTCAAGTCGATGCCGTGCGTCTATGTCGCCGACGGCCACCACCGCTGCGCCGCGGCGAGCCGCGCCGGCGCCGAGCGCCGCAAGGCCAACCCCAAGCACACCGGCGACGAGGAGTACAACCGTTTCATGGCGGTGCTCTTCCCTTCGGATGACCTGCTCATCCTGCCGTACCACCGCGTGGTCAGCGAGCTCAACGGCCTGACGCCCGCGCAGTTCCTGGAAAAGCTGGGCAAGGTCTGCACGATCGCGCCGACGAAGGAGCCCGCGCCCGCCGCGCCCGGCGCCTTCTCCCTGTTCATGAACGACGGCCAGGGCTGGCGGCTCTGCACCTTCAAGCCCGACCTGATCCACCGTTCGGACCCGGTTCGGAGTCTCGACGTTTCCGTCCTCACCGAGCAGGTGCTCGACCCCATCCTCGGCATCAAGGACATCCGGACCGACAAGCGGATCGACTTCGTCGGCGGGATCCGCGGCCCGGGCGAACTCGAGAAGCGCGTCAAGGCCGGCAAGGCCGTCGCCGCGTTCTGCATGCACCCGACGACCATGGACCAGCTTCTTTCCGTCGCCGACGCCGGCCTGATGATGCCGCCCAAGAGCACGTGGTTCGAGCCGAAACTCCGCAGCGGTCTGCTCGTGCATATGCTCGACTGACCGCGCCGCCGGCGCGCTGTTTCGCAGGGCAAGCAGGGGAAACCAAGGCCATGAAGGTCCTCATCGCGGACAAGTTCGAGAAGAGCGGCGTCGACGACATGAAGAAGCTCGGGTGCGAGGTCCTCTCGCTCCCCGACGCCTCCGCCGAGCAGCTCCCCGCGCTCATCGAAGAGCACAACCCCGACGTCCTCGTCGTCCGCTCGACGAAGGTCCAGGCGCCCGCCTTCGAGAAGGCGAAGAAGCTCTCCCTCGTCATCCGCGCCGGCGCGGGCGTCGACAACATCGACGTCAACGCCGCCTCAGCGCGCGGCGTCTTCGTCGCCAACTGCCCCGGCAAGAACTCCGCCGCCGTCGCCGAACTCGTCTGGGGGCTCATCCTCGCCGCCGACCGGCGCATCCCCGAGCAGACCGCCCTCCTCCGCGCCGGCAAGTGGAACAAGAAGGAGTTCAGCAAGGCGCGAGGCCTGAGCGGTCGAACGCTCGGCGTCGTTGGCTTGGGACGCATCGGGCGCGAGGTCATCACCCGTGGCCAGGCGTTCGGCATGAAGGTCGTCTGCTGGTCGCGCTCGCTCACCGAAGAATCCGCCGCGGCCCTCGGCGTCACGCGCTGCGAGACGCCCCTCGACGTCGCGAAGCAGGCGGACGTGATCTCCGTCAACGTCGCCGCGAACGAGCACACCAAGAAGCTCTGCAACTCGGCGTTCTTTGACGCGATGAAGCAGGGCGCGATCTTCGTGAACACCAGCCGCGGCACCGTCGTGGACGAGGCGGCGCTCATCAAGGCCATCGAGACCAAGGGCGTCCGAGCCGGCCTCGACGTCTACGAGAACGAGCCCGCCTCCGGCACGGGCGAATTCGCCAGCGCGCTTGCCAAGCACCCGCACGTGGACGGCACCCACCACATCGGCGCCTCGACCGACCAGGCCCAGCAGGCCGTCGCCGAGGAGACGGTGCGCATCCTGCGCGAGTACATGAAGACGAGCGAAGCGCCCAACGTCGTCAACCGCGAGCTCAAGAGCCCCGCGGTGCGCCTCCTGACGGTCACGCATCTCAACAAGCCCGGCGTGCTCGCGCGCGTGCTGGGCGCCCTCGCCGATGAGAACATCAATGTCGAGGAGATGGAGAACGTGATCTATCTCGGCGCCAAGGCCGCGTGCGCCCGCATCCGCCTCGACGCCGAGCCCAGCGTCGGCGCCCTGAAGACGATCTCCGACCGCTGCAGCGAAGTCATCGCGATGGACGTCGCGGTCATCGAATAAACGCACAAGCCAGCCCCCGACGAAAGGCGAGCGCCATGAGCGAGCGCATCTTCAACTTCTCCGCCGGCCCCGGCGTCCTTCCCGAGCCCGTCATCAAGCAGGCCCAGAAGGACATGTGGAACATCTTCGACACCGGCATCGGCGTCATGGAGCACAGCCATCGCGGCAAGGCCATCGACCGCGTCTGGCAGGAGACGATGGACGACTGCCGCGCCCTCGCCGGCATCCCCGACGACTACGCCATCCTCTTCCTCACCGGCGGCGCGTCGCAGCAGTTCTTCCAGGTCCCCGCCAACTTCCTGAAGAAGGACCAGACCGCCGACTACATCAACACCGGCGTTTGGGCGACCAAGGCGCAGAAGGAAGCCAAGAACTTCGGCGCCGTGCACGTCGCCGGCAGCAGCGAAGACCGCAACTTCTGCTACATCCCCAAGCCCGAGGCCATCAAGTTCTCCGCCTCGCCGCGCTACGTGCACTTCACCACCAATAACACCATCTACGGCACGGAATGGAAGTCCGAGCCGAACACGCCCAAGGGCGTCCCGGTCATCTGCGACACGTCGAGCGACATGTTCAGCCGCCCGATCGACGTGACGAAGTACGCGCTGATCTACGCCGGCGCGCAGAAGAACCTCGGCCCCGCCGGCGTCACCCTCGTGATCGCCCGCAATGACCTCATCGAGCAGGGCGCCGAGACGATCCCGCAGGCGATGCAGTACCGCGCCCAGGCCAAGGAAGACTCGCGCCTCAACACCCCGCCCGTCTTCGCCGTGTACATGGTCGGCCAGGTCCTCAAGTGGATCCGGGCCGAGGGCGGCCTCAAGGCCATGGCCGAGCACAACCAGGCCAAGGCCAAGCCCCTCTACGACTTCCTCGACGCGAGCACGTTCTTCCGCGGCACCGCCGACAAGGACAGCCGCTCCCTCATGAACGTCTGCTTCCGCGCGCCGAGCGAGGACCTCGAGACCAAGTTCATCAAGGAAGCCGCGGCCGCGAAGCTCGACGGCCTCAAGGGCCACCGCTCCGTCGGCGGCATGCGCGCCAGCATCTACAACGCCTTCCCCCCGGAGGGTGTGACGGCGCTCGTGCGCTTCATGGAGAAGTTCGAGAAGGCGAATTCCTGAGTCCGGGTGGCACGACTGTTCGGTTCCTCCGAACAGTCGTGGAGCGGGCGCCCGCCGCCCGATATGGTTTATGCGATGGTCGCCCTGAACGACATCCTCCGGCAGCGCGACGAGATTCTCCGTCTCGCCGCGGCCCGCGGCGCCAGCAACGTCCGCGTCTTCGGCTCCTTCGCCCGAGGCGACGCCGACGATCGCAGCGATATCGACTTCCTCGTGGACATGGAGCCCGGTCGATCGCTCCTGGACTTGGGCGGCCTCCTCATGGACCTCCGTGAGCTCCTGAGGCGCGACGTCGACGTCGTCACCGAACCGTCGCTGCGCGAGCGCATCCGGGACTCCGTCATCGCCGAGGCCGTTCCCCTGTGAGGGACGACCAGGAACGCCTCCGCGACATGCTCGAAGCGTGCGATGCGATCATCCGCCGCACACCAGACGACGCCGACGAACTGCGCCGTGACGAGCTACTCCGCGTCTGGATGATTTATCACCTCCAGACACTCGGCGAGGCCGCACGAGCGCTCAGCGACGCGACGCGGAGCTCGAGCCGAGACATTCCATGGAGCGAGATCATCGGGATGCGGCACATCCTCGTGCACCGCTACTTCGGCGTGGACATCGATCTCATCTGGAACATCGTCTCGCGCCAGATCCCGGGCCTGCGGGAGCGCATCGAGGATCTGATCTCAGGTTGATCATGCTCGGCCGTGCCAGCGACCGGGGCTCTGACCGGTCGCTGCTGTTGATCTGATCCGCAACCGCTCCAAGCCGCGGTCGCGGGCGCGGCGGTACCCTCTTGCCCATGTCGTCCGACGACGCATCGGTCCTTGCGATCCCTGCAGGTATGACCTGCCCGCGTTGCGACTACGACATTTCGGGTCTAACGACGTTGCAGTGTCCGGAATGTGGCACAGAGATATCTCGCGTCGAGCTAGACGCCTATGCGATCGCCCAGCCGAAGCGAGCCGCGTTTCTGCGTTGGTGGCGTTTAGCGGCGATTGCTGAATGGGCATTCATCATCAGCATTCCCTTGGCGTGGCTCAGCGTTTGGCGGCTCTCGTCTCCCGATGTTGTTGCAGGCTTCGTTGTCTGGTTCGCCGCTCTATTGCTACTCGCCGCGCCGCCGCGGTTCCTGCTTACCGAGCGGGAGAAGGAGGCAGAGGCGACGTACCGAGCACTTTGGTTCACATCGATCCCCGTTCTCCACGCGCCGTGGTCAATCCTTCTCGTGGTCGCCATGCTTCGCAAGATTGGCGTTGCTCATGGTTTCAACCCAAGGATGGATCTGCTCTTCTTTGCCGAGTGTGTCATGTGGCTGGTCAGCGTCTCGCTGTTCGCGTTCATCTGGAGCCATGTGAGGCGTCGGCTTGGACTCCGCCCTGTTCGCCGGCAATTTGGCGTTCGCATTGTGCTGACTTGGTTGTTCACCGGGCTCACAAGCCTGTTGGCGGCAGCCACGGTGATAGCCAGGTGGTAAGAAATCGTTGCCCATTCGAACCGCAACTGCCCTGAGCCGCGGCTGCGGGCACGAGGATCAACCCTCCGCCGACACCGAATCCTCCACGGGCTTTCGCTTCGCCATCCGCGAATACCCGATCGCCACCGCCAGCATCAGCAGCCCCAACCCCACGAACGACGCCACGCGCCACGCCGGCGCGACGTCGGCCAGGTCCAGGATCGCCGCCTTCGCCGCGGCGATCAGGATCAGCCCCAGCGCCGAGATCCGCACCGCGCGGCTGCGCACCATCAATCCCGTCAGCAGCATCCCCAGCCCGAACACGCCCCACCACAGCGACACCGCCGCCGCCCGCGCCGTCGTGTCGCTCGTGAACAGCGCCGCCAGCCGCGCCGCCTCGAGCGACGTCGCCGCGAGCGTCAGCAGCGCGCCGACCACCACGCCGCCGCGCCCGAACACCAGGCACGTGTCGCCGACCTCCACCGGCGCCGCCGGACGCCGACGGATCCAGAGGCCGATCGCGACCGTGCACACCGCGATCGCCAGCGCCAGCCACAGCATCGGGCGCAGGCCGAGGACGATCCCGCCCTCGCGCATCCAGCTCGTGTCGACCACCTCGACCGCCCACGCGCACGCCGCGGCGCCGCAGTAGAGCAACGCCACCAATCGCACGATGAGCCGCCGATCCGCCGCGCCCCACAGCGCGAAGATCAATCCCAGCACGAGCGACGCCACCGCGAGCGAGCGCGGCTCCGGCGATCCGAGCGACACCGCCCGCGCCGCGATGCCCGCGCCCGCCGCCAGCGCCACGTTCGCGACGCTCAGCCACGATGCGCCCGCGCCGATGGCGATCAGGCGCGCCACGATCGCCCACGCCGCCGCCGCGCCGAGCAGCGCCCACGTCCCGCGCGACCACTCCAGCCCCATCCATTCCGTTGTCACGCCCGGCGTCATGTGCGCGAGAAAGAGCCCGCCGCTGCTGCCGAGCACGAGCGCGCCGAGCGCGTACACATGCAGCGGCCTTGCCCGCGCCCACGTCCCCGCAATCGCCGCGCCGACGCCGACGCCCAGCCACGCGAACACCTCCGTCCAACCCGCCAGCGCCAGCGTCAGCGCATACCCCGCGGCACAACCCGCGCCCGCGAGCAGCGTCGCGCCCAGCGTCTCTCGCGCATCGTGCACGATGTCGTGCCGGAAGCGCAGGTGACCGGCGAGCACGAACCCCGCGATCAGCGCCGCGGCCGCCAGCCCCGCCGGCCACATCCACTCCGGCGCCGCGCCCGACTGCACGAGCGCCTGCACACCGAGCACCGCGCCCCAGCCGAGCGTCGCGAAACACGCCAGCGCGATCCGCCCCCGGGGCCGATCGAACTCGAAGCCCTCGTGCCCGGCGCAATCGTGCGCATCCAGCCGGCGCGCCCGCAGCAACAGATCCACGTGCGTCACGCCGACGCCGAGCGTCAGGAACCCCAGCGCGTACCACGGCAGTTCGGACGACTCCACCAGCGTCCACACCGCGCCGAGCACCGCAAGGCCCCACCACGCCACAGTCCGCGCCGCGTCGAACCACGGCCCGCCCCGGCGCGACATCCACAATCCCGCGGCGTACACCGCGAGCAGGTACGGCGGCATCGCGTACGGCGCGTCCGCCTCGCTCGCGACCACCAGCGGCGCCGCGTACGCGGCAATGAGCGACAGCAGCGCCACGACCGCCAGACGCGTCCGCGAACCCAGCGCCGCGCCGATCGCGCTCACCAGCGCCAGCGTCCCGAGCGCGAGCGCCGGGCCCAGCAGGTCGTACAGCGTGAACGCGGCGAACCCGGCGCCGTACATCACGCCCAGCCCCGCGCTCATCAACCCCGCCACCGCCCACGACGCCAACCGACGACGCGACCACACGCCGACGCCGAGCAGCGCTGCGCCGAATGCCGCGGCGCCGACGCAGCGCATCGCCGGCGAGAGCCGGATCCAACCCTCGTCGTACGCCAGCTTCACGAAGAACCCCATGCCGATCACGATCCCCAGCGCGCCCAGCGCCGCGAACGCGCGCCCGCCGAGCAGGCGCTCGAACGACCACGCCGCCTCCTGCTCGCTCGAACCGCGCTCTTCACGCGCCACGGCGCGCTCGCGCATCGCCGCCACCACCGCGGCCTTCTTGGCCACCGTCTCCGCGGGATCGAACGTGCGCTGCAGCGGCCGCGCCTGGGAAGTGGGGGGCGCCGCCGGTGCGGACGCCGCCGTAGTCACCGGCGGAACCGGCGCCGTCTTCAGCACCTCGCGCTCGAGGCGCGACAGCCGCCGATCCAGTTCCTCCAGTCGCTGTTCCAACCGGTCGAGCGTCATCGCCGCTCCTGTCGTTCGCCAACCCATCTCGAAGATAGTATTTACTAACTCGATGTCAACCCTTCTTTTCGAGATCCGCCCCGGCGGATTTCGGCGAACGCGGCCACGATCGAGGTACCCTCACCCCCTCCCATGCCCCCTCAGAACCCATCCCGCTCCTTCCAGGCCCCCCGCGGCACGCGAGACTTCTATCCCATCGAGATGGCCCGCCGGCTCTGGCTCGAGGACAAGTGGCGCCGCGTCGCCACGCGCCACGGCTTCGACGAGATCAGCGGCCCCACCTTCGAGCACCTGGACCTCTACACCGTCAAGAGCGGCGAGGGCATCGTCTCCGAGCTCTTCTCCTTCACCCGAGAGGGCGGCGAGACCGCCTACGCCCTCCGCCCCGAATTCACGCCGACGCTCGCGCGCATGGTCGCGAGCAAGGCCAACGCGCTGTCCAAGCCCATCAAGTGGCACTCGATCGGCCCCTACTTTCGCGCCGAGCGGCCGCAGCGCGGCCGACTGCGCGAATTCACGCAGTGGAACGTGGACGTCCTCGGCGATGCGTCGCCGGAGGCGGACGCGGAGGTGATTGCGTGTTGCGTTGATTCGCTGCGCGAGATGGGGCTTGGACCCGGTGATGTATCGGTCAGTATCAATAGCCGACTTCTAACGGAGTCCTTCCTGCGGTTTGCTGAAGTACCTGAGCATCTATTTCCGTCCTGGTTCAATCTCTTGGATCGAGTTCCGAAGCTTGAGTTCAGCCAGTTCTTGTTGTTGGCTAGAGAGTTGGGTGCATCTGAGCCCACTGCACAGCGAATTCGTGAGGCGCTGCTGCGACGCGCCTCGGATCTCGATAAAGAGCGCCGACTGAGCCAGCACAGGCGCGAAGCACAGGGAATGCGACTGAATCGTGAAATCGCGCGCGATGCTGCAGCATTCGATCCGTCGCCAACGGGTCGAATGATCGAGAGATTCAGGCGTGCAAGGAATCATCTTGAAGACTTGCTGGATGACTTCGGCACGTTTACGCACGGTCTTTGGGACGCCGGACTCGGTCCTTGGCTTCAATATGACTCTTCAATCGTCCGCGGCCTCGCCTACTACACCGGAACCGTCTTCGAAGTCCACGAGACCGGCGGCAAGGAGCGCGCCATCGCCGGCGGCGGGCGCTACGACAACCTCGTCGAGCTCTTCGGCGGCCCGGCGACCCCAGCAGTCGGCTTCGCCATGGGCGACGTCGTCATCGCGCTCGTCCTTCAGGACAAGGGGCTCATGCCCACCGACGATCAGATCGCGCGCGACCTCGGCCTCGCGCCCGATGTGTTCGTGATCTGCGCCGATGAAGAAGCCGACAAGCACCTGCGCCCCGTCCTCGCCGCGCTGCGATCGAGCGGCCTGCACGCGCGTCGCACCTACCGCTCCACGAAGAACGTCGGCAAGATCCTCGGCGAAGCGTCCAAGGCCAACGCCCGCTTCGCGCTGATCATCAAGCCGGACCTGTCCGCTGAACTCAAGGACATGGGCGCCGCGAGCGCGAACACCGGCCAGATCACGCTCGGTCCGGCGAAGAATCCTGCAGAACTCGCCGCGCTCGCCGCCGCGCAGATCCCTCCCATCTCCCGCTGACGCCGCGGGTTGCGCGAAGTGGCGCAAATCCGCCGCGCGGGTTTTCCCGCCGCGCCCGCATCGCGGAATATCCGGGCGCCGAAAGATGTTGGTCACACGGGGTCCGCGGCACAGACGCCGGTTGTGGGATCGGCGAGCGGGCCCATGCACACGTGACGTACGAGAGAAAGGGAGTCACATGAAGAAGATGCTTTCCGCCGCAGCGCTGTCGCTGTCCGTCGCCGGCGCCGCCAGCGCCGTCACCTGGTTCATCCCGCTGACCGGCGCGGAAGAAGTCCCGCCCGTCATCACCCAGGGCACGGGCCTGGCCAAGGTGAAGTACAACCCGAACACCAACTTCATCAAGATCACCGGCACGTTCGAGAATCTCAACGCGAACGTCACCGTCGCGCACCTCCACGGCCTCGCCGCCGCGGGCGCCACGGCGCCTCCGATCTTCGGCTTCACCGTCACCGGCACGACCTCCGGCACGTCCTTCGGCGAAGCGACGCTCACCGACGCGCAGGAGACCGGCCTCTTCGACGGCCTGACCTACATCAACGTCCACTCCACGGCGCACGGCCCCGGCGAGATCCGCGGCCAGGTCATCCCCGCGCCCGGCGCGGCCGCGCTCCTCGGCGCCGCCGGCCTCATCGGCCTCCGTCGTCGCCGCTGACGCGCCGA
>JBGTSD010000090.1:0-12621 GCA_041940385.1 Phycisphaerales bacterium
CGCCTCGATGATCGTGGACATCGGCGGCGGCACGACGGAAGTGGCGATCATGTCCCTCGCGGACATCGCGGTGTGCGAGTCCATCCGTGTGGCGGGCGATGACTTCGACGAAGCCATCATCAACCACATGAAGAAGACGTACAACATGATGATCGGCGAGCAGACGGCCGAGCGCATCAAGATCGAGATCGGCTCCGCCGCGCCGCTGGGCGACGAGAAGACCCTCGAAGTCCGCGGGCGCGACATGATCTCCGGCCTGCCCCGCAAGGTCGTGGTCACCAGCGAGGAGATCCGCGAGGCGCTCCAGGAGCCCGTCGGCAGCATCATCGAGGCCGTGACGCGCACGCTCGAGCGCGCCGAGCCGGAACTCGCCGCCGACCTCGTGGACAACGGCATCATGATGGCCGGCGGCGGCTCGCTGCTGCGCGGCATCGACGCGCAGATCCAGAACGCCACCGGCCTCGAGGTCCGCATCGCCGAGGACCCGCTCACGTGCGTCGCCCGAGGCACCGCGACCTATCTCGAGAACATCGAGGAGTGGAAGGACACCCTCGAGAACGACATGGAGGTCTGACCGGCCCGCCGCGATCGGGACGATCGGCGGGGCGCACCCCCCGCAACGGCGCGCCCTGTTCCTGATCCCCCGCGATGCCCAGAGGCCCCGTCAGCCCGCGACGAGCGCTCCTCCTCAGCGTCATCACGCTGCTCGGGCTCGCGCTCGCGCCCGCCCGCTGGACCAACTGGCTCTCCGCCCTGCGCGACCCCATCATCGCCGCGACCGCGCCCGCGTCGGCGCCGATGCGCTGGGTCGCGTCCTGGCTCCGCCCGCCCTCGCCGCGCACCCTCTCCGCCGACCCCGCCGTCGCCGCGATCGAGCAGGAACGCGACCGCGCGCTCACCCTCTGGCGTCAGTCGCAGATGCGCATCGAGGAGCTCGAGTCGCTCATCGTCGAACTGCAGCGCGGCCGGGCGCTGTTCCCGGAACTCGACATCGTCGCCGTCGCCGCGCCCGTCATCGGCGCCTCCAGCGACCTCACCAGCGGCACGCTCACGGCGCGCGCGGGACGCGATCGCGGCGTGGTCCGCCAGACGCCCGTCATCGTCGCCGGCGCCCACCTTGTGGGACGCGTCACCGACGTCGGCGGACGCACCTGCACCGTCCTGCCGATCACCGCCAAGGCCACCGGCTGGCTCCGCGCGATCGTCGACACCGAGACGCCCGATCGACTCCCCGGGGCGCAGCTCACCCCCTCCGCCGACGGTCTGACGCTCGAGGGCGATCTCGACTCCGGCGCGACCGGAGTCGAGGTCGGCCAGCTCGTGCGCCTCGCCGACGACGGCTGGCCGCGCAGCGCGCAGGCGCTGATCGTCGGGCGCGTCGTCTCCGTCGGCCCCAAGCCCAACAGCCCGCTGCGCCTCGTCATCACCGTTCGGCCCGAGTTCGATCTGCGGCGGCTCAGCCAGGTCATCCTGCTGACGCCCGGACGCGCAGAAACGGAGGCGAACCCGTGAGCTGGATCACCTACGCCGTCGTCCTCTGGGCGGCGCTCGGCCTCGAACTCGGCCTGCGCCCCGCCGGTGAACTCGGCGGCTCCGGCATCGCGCCGTCGTTCGTCGTGATCTTCATCGTCTTCATCGCCATGCACGCGCCGGCGACGACGGTCCTCGCCGGCGCGCTCATCGCCGGGCTCCTGCTGGACCTCACGCACTCCGTCCCGCTCGAGGGCGTGGCCGACTCGATCACCATCGTCGGCCCCTACTCCCTCGGCATGATGGCCGGCGCCTACTCCGTGGTCGTCACGCGCTCGCTGGTGATGCAGCACAACATCCTGACGTACGGCTTCCTCGCGTTCCTCGCGTCGATGGTCATGACGGTCATCGCCGTGACGCTGTTCACGATGCGCTCGTACTACGACCCGTTCGTCTTTGCCCCCGGCTCGCAGCTCCTCACGCGCACCGGCAGCGCGCTCTTCACCGGGCTGCTCGCGATCATCCTCATCCCCGCACTGCGCATGCTCACGCCGCTCTTCGGCTTCCCCGCGGGAAGCTTGGGGCGGCGGCGCGGGTGGATGTGACGCGCGATCCCAGCTCGTTCGAAGGACTACGCCACGAAGGGTCTCGCGCATGATCCCTCTGCCGCCAACTCGCCGCGGCGTCTGCCGGCGCATGACGCGCGGGGGATTCGTCTTCGCCTCTTTGTTAGCGGTTGCGGTGGGCCTCTTTGTGGTGTCGGAGATCGTGCGGGCGTCGGGCCACGATCCCCGAGCGCTGCGGTTCGCCATGGGCATCTTGTGCGGCGCGCTGTTCGTCAGCGGCGGAATCTGGTTCAGGACCAGACCCATCGCGCTTCGATTCGGCGGCCAACGCCACTGCCGCGCGTGTCTTTACCCGGCGGAGCCGCGATTTGATCGCTGCCCTGAGTGCGGCGCCGATCTCACGCCGCCGCATGCCACGTGGTCCGGCGAGCCGGAGGACCTTCGGCAGGGCTGGGTTGTGATGGTGGTCCTGGGCGCCGCGATGCTGGCCGGGAGCGTCTACTTCACGTTCCTTTGAACGTCTTAGTCCCGGCGCGCCGGAACCGAGCGCAGCAGATCGCACGCGTCCCCGTCGTCGAGCTGCTCGAATCGGTCGTAGAACTGCCCCACCGCGCCGAAGTCCTCCGGCGTCAACAGGCACACGACCTCGTCCGCGAGTTCGCCCAGACGGTCCACGCAGCTCTGCGGCGCCACGGGCAGCGCCGCGATGATCCGGCGCGGCCGGCGACGCTGCACGATCTCCACCGCCGCCTCGATCGTGGCGCCCGTCGCCACGCCATCGTCCACGAGGATCACGTCGCGATCCTCGAGCGGCGCGGCGCCGCGGATCGCGCGGAAGCACGCCAGACGCTCCACCACCTCGCGCGTCCGCCGCTGCACCTCGCAATCGACGGTGTGCCGGTCGAGCCCGCGGCAGGTGCGCTCGTGCAGGATCGGCGCCGATCCCTCCCCCACCGCGCCGATCGCCAGCTCGTGCTGGAGCGGATGACGCACCTTGCGCACCAGCACCACGTCCAGCTCCGCGTTCAACCCCCTGGCGACCTCGGCGCCGACACCCAGGCCCCCGTGGGGCACTGCGAGCACAACCGGATTGTCGAGCGTGAGGCCGCGCAGCCGTTCGGCAAGGAGTCGCCCCGCGTGCGCACGGTCATGGAAGAACATGGCTGTTCTCCTTCCGGCGGAGCGCTGGAGTGTGGATTGCTACCCATCACCAGCGCATCGGCCGGCGGACGGTGACCGATGAATCGTAGGAGCCGTCGGCGACGTCGCAGCGGAAGGCGCATCCGGCTCGGCGGGCCGGAGCAGGGGTATACTCCCTTTGAGCGGCTGCAGAGGCGTTTTGAGGGCCATTCCGGAGCGCAGGAGATCGGCCATGGGCATGAGCGGGAGCATCTGGCACCGGGTGATCGACGGCGAAGAGGCGAAGCGCGCCCAGGCCGCGGGCGCCGCGGCGGAAGGCCTGCCGCCCGAGCAGATCGACATCGAGAAGATGGTCATCACCCAGCGCTACGACCTCTACTCGGAGGAGGATCACGAGGTCTGGTCCATCCTCTTTCAGAAGCGGATGAAGCAGCTCGAGACCGACGCGTCCAACGTCTTCCTGAACGGCCTGCGCATCATCAACCTGCGCCCGGACCGCGTCCCCGACCTGCGCGAGGTCAACGCCAACCTCAAGCGCATGACCGGCTGGCAGTCGCGCGGCGTGCCGGGCTATCTCCCCGCGAAGTGCTTCTTCGCCTTCCTCGCCCAGCGCCACTTCCCCACGACGCTCTCGGTGCGCCCGAAGACGTCCATGGACTACCTGCCCGAGCCCGACATCATCCACGACGTCTTCGGCCACGTGCCGCTGCACGCGGACCCGGTCTTCGCGGACTTCCTCCAGACCTACGGCAAGGCCGCGCTGCACACCGACGACCCGTACCACACCGAGCGCCTCGCGCGCCTCTTCTGGTTCACGGTCGAGTTCGGCCTGATCCGCGAGGACGGACGGCTCAAGCTCTACGGCAGCGGCCTCATCAGCAGCGAGGGCGAGGGCCACCACTCCCTCGAAAGCCCCGACGTCGACCGGCGCCCGTTCGACATGGAGCGCGTCTGCGAGACGACGTTCGAGATCGACCACTACCAGCCGATCCTGTACGTCCTCGAAGACTTCGAGCAGCTCCGCGACGCGATGGAGACGTACGCGAACCGGTTGCTCAATACGCCGAAGGGCAAGCCGGTGGGCGCGGCGCGCTGAGCGCGCTCCCTCTTCTTCACCGCTGCGGACCGGCATCGGCTTCACCGCCGCGGAGCGGCCTAGGCGCCTAGCCGGGGGCGCCCCGCCCCCGGAAACGCCGCTTGTAAATGAATCCAGCCACGTAGTGGCGTCGGTTCACCAGCTCGCAAACTCGCGCAGCCAACACTTTCCAACCCCATTACGCTACTCGCCATGGGGAATACGTACTCGCACCTGCTCGTGCACCTCGTCTTCGCGACGAAGAACCGGATTCCAACAATCGCGCAACACATCGCCGAGCGACTGCACGAGTACATCGGCGGCATCGCCCGCGCCGAGGGATGTGCGCTTCTCGCCGCGGGCGGTGTGGAAGACCATGTGCACCTGCTCATGCGGATCAAGCCAGACCTGAACCTCGCCACGCTCATGCGCGACATCAAGGGCAAGTCCTCTCGCTGGATCAACGTGACGTTTCCAGACAGTGCGTGGCGAGGATGGCAGGACGGATACGCCGCGTTTTCTGTGAGCCGGTCGGCCGAATCACACGTCCGCGAGTATCTCGCGAATCAACGCGAGCATCATCTGCGACGATCATTTCGTGACGAGCTGGAAGAACTCCTGCGGCGGCACGGCGTCGAGTACGACACAAAGTACTTGGAATGACCCGCGCCGCGACGCGGCTCAACAATTTCCTTTGGCGCCCACCGGGGGCGAGGCGCCCCCGGCTAGGTACCTGTGGCCGCTCCGCGGCGGAAGCCCGTCGCGTCTCCCGCACTTCGTCAGCACGCGATTCTGCATCCCGATCGGCCCAGGCGCTACCACCAGGACGCAGCCGGCTCCACGTCACCGAATCAGCGCATCCGCCGTCGGCTGCACCGGGAACAGCACCCAATCTCCATCCGCGACGTCGCGCGGGCGTTCTTCCTTGATCCGTGAGAGCACGCCGCGGGGCTGCCATTGCCGGGCGCGATCGTTGTGGATGTCGCCGAAGTCGCTGCGCACCCACTGGCCGCCGTCGTCGTCGAGGTCCTGGCCCACGCCGTAGATGCGAAGCTCGCCCTCGACGACGCGCAGCCCCATCGGCGCACCCGTGAACTGGTCCACCGGCGCCCCCGGAAGCAGCTCCGGCACAAGCTCGCTCCAGGATTCGGGCCACGCGCCCGCGCGCTGTCGATGCACCTCGCACGAGATCGCCGCGTGTGTTGCATCACGCGCCATCTCGAAGAGGTCGGCCTGGAGCATCGCGCGATCGATCGCGGGCATCAGCACGTAGATCAGCATGAAGCGCTGTCGCGTCCACATGGACTCGCCGATCGCCTCGACCTCCGCGTTCAGCCGACCCTCCTCGCGCTGCCACAGCGGCGCCTCGTGATCGAGCAGCGCAAGATGCATCAGGCGGTCGTACTCCGCCTTCATCTCGGCGCGTCCGGCGAAGGTCACCTGCGACAGCGGCCCGAGGAATCGATCGCTCATCGGCGGCGCCAGGCCCTCGGTCCCCGACGACATCTGCGACCATAGCGCCCAGCCCTCCGCCGTCGGGTGGCCGCCGCCGTTGCCGTCGTCGGTGTAGAAGCGCTGGAGGAAGTCGTCGAAGAACATCCGCTCGCCCTTGAGGCGCATGAGCGGCTCGCCGTCGCGCGGGAAGGCGCCGATGCGGTGCGCGACGCCCGCCCATTGCTCGCGATCGAGCATCCCCGGCGCCGCGCTGATGCACTCGCGCACCGTCTGGAGCGCCAGCTCCGCGATCGCCACCGACACCAGGTCGCTGATCAGGAACCCGCCGACGCGCACCTGCTCCGCCATGCCGAGCATCGCGTCGATGTCCGCCGCGAACCGCGCGGCGTCGCGCTGGTCCATCGCCGCGTGCGCATCCACCCACAGCACGCGCGACATCCGCCGCAGCTCCGCCAGATAGGGGAGCAGAATGTCCACCACAATTGGGTTGGCGGCCTCCTCGCCCTCCACCACCGGCGGCTCGTCCTCGACGCCATACGCCCGCTGCAGGTCGGGATCGGCGCGCGTCGAGAGCACATACCCCAGCGCCGGCATCGCCGCCGCGGCCCGGATTGTCTCCACTCCCTCGCGATGCTCCTCCACCCACGCCATGGCCTCGTCGCGCGTCGGCGCGACGAACCACGCGTTCGATCCGCGCGACAGGGCGCCGCTGTCGATCAGCGGCACGGCCTTCAGGTACACCGGCCACGCGCGATCGGACTCCGGCACGGCGCGGATCTGCGCGTTCAGTTCGGCGATGTAGTTCCGCTTGATGCTCGGCGAGCCCGCGTTGTAGCGCACGAACAGCGCCGCGTAGAACGCGAGCGAGATTCCGAGCACGCCGAGCACCGTCCACGCAGCGCCGCGGATCGACCGGGAGATCGTCTTCCACCACAAGGGCCGATTGCGCAGCTTGCCTCGCCGGATCAGCCTGGCCGCGCCGTCGGGGTCGCCGAAGCCGCCGCGCAGCGCCTCGATGCTCGCGCCGGACTCCAGCCCGTCGGCGAAGTGCGCAACGAGCTCCCGCGCCACATCTGCCTGCTCGTTCTTCCAGAGGCGCGTGCGCTTCACGACGCGCTCGACGAGCGCGCTCAGCTCCGCCGGAAGTTCCGCGTTCGCGATGATGGCGGCGGCGCCGGCGCGGGATGCGCCCGCCGCGCGTGCATTTCCGGGGGCGGTGGCGCTCATGCCAGCGCCGCCTTCCCCCGCACACCGAACGATGCGGGCTCGGGCCCGAGGCCCAGCGCGCTCATCGCGCCGGCGAGGGCACGCCACTGGTCGCGGTCCGCGGCGAGGCGCTTGCGGCCCTTGGGCGTCAATCGGTAGTACCGCCGCTCGCGCCCGGACTTCGCCTCGCGCCATTCCGAATCGATCAGCCCCTTGGCCTCGAGGTTGTAGAGGAGCGGATAGAGCGTCGATTGCCCCATGGCCAGCACGCCGCCGGTCTGCGCGGCGAGCGCCTCGACCAGCTCGTACCCGTACATCTCCCGCCGCGAGAGCAGCGCCATCACCGCCATCGGCCCGGCGCCGCGAAGGAGTTCCCGCTCGATCTTCATGGCTCACGCCCTTTCGGCTGATACTATGTCACGCAGAGTATACGGGGTCAAGTATCGGGTGGTTGCAATGCAGCCCGCCGAATTTGAGAGCGGCGCCGCCGGTTCATCGACGGTCGATGGAGCAAGCTGCAGGCCCGAAGGGCCGACCTGGACCCTAGCCACGGGTGGAGCGATCCCAGTGCGCCGGGAGAGCAGAAGTCCGTAGCCGCGCAGCGGCGAATGGTGCCTAGCCGGGGGCGCCCCGCCCCCGGACAGCGTCGCCCTTTCGTCTCTTAGCCACGAAGTGGCGCGGGTTGATGGATTGGTCGCCCGCGCGACGAGCCACGCCCGTCAACCCACGCCGCTGCGCGGCTATTCGTTTGTGGGAGCCACGATCCGGGGGCGAGGCGCCCCCGGCTAGGCACCTGTTGCCGCTGCGCGGCTCAAATCAGAGCCCACGCACGCTCCTCGTCCCGCACTCCGGGCACACATCGCCCCTCAGGTCAGCAAGGGAATAACCACACTCCCGGCACAAGCCGCTTGCCGCACGACGTGGGACGATCCCCACGACAATCATCGCGCTGATCACGTAGGCAGCGAACGTGAACGGAACGGCTACGAGCGGGTTGGCGCCGTTGCGAAATGCAATCGTCCCCGTCATGTACGCGACGCCCATCGTCGGCAGCAGTACGACTAGGACAACCGCCAGGAGCGATCGCCCGTGGAGGAGCCAGAGCAAGAGCGGCGTCATCGCCAGCCCGATCGGTCCGCCGACGATCGAGCCGAACATCACGGCGCTCCACGGATCCCCGACGGTCACTCCCAGCGCTGCGAGCATGCCGAAGACTGGCCCCGCGCTCAGGAGCAGCACGATGAGGCCATAGTCCTCCGGACCCCACCGAGCCGGCAAGACTCGACGGCCCGCTCCGTACGGATTGCGCTCGTTCGCATCCATCTCTACTCCCCCAACACCCCGCACAACCCCTTGCACCCCTTCCCCTTTTCAAACTTCCCGCCCAGCATCCCGTCGATTGTCGCGTCGATCTTCTGGCGCGCCTTGTTGAGCTTCAGCGCCGAGAGCGCGATCACGCCGCGATCGCCGGTGGAGATCACCCAGTACTCCGCGGCGCCCTCGGGGCACTCCGGGTTCGGATCCTCCGGCGTTGCCAGCTTCAGCACGTGCGGCAGCGCGAGCGCGTACAGCGACATCTGCAGGTCGTCCTTCTTCGGCGCCGTGAGGTAGTCCGCCGGCCTGCCGGTCTTGTAGTCCACCAGCCGCCATGTGTTGTCCGCGAGCTGCTCGATGCGGTCGATCTTGCCCACCACGCGATGGCGCGCCCCCGCGCGCTCGTACGGAATCTCGAAGAACTCCTCGACGCCGTGCACCATCGCCGCGGGATCGTGCATCTCGAACGCGTGCCCGAGCATGCCCTCGATGCGCTCCTCGATGTCCGGCTCCACCGGCACGTTCCGCTCGATCGCCGCTTTCAGCGTCTCGGCGCCGATCGCGAGCAGCTTCGCGCGCGACGCGTCCCCCCCCGGCTGCTCGCCCTGCTCCGCCTCGACCGCTCGGACCCAGTTTAGCCAGCGTTCGAGCGACTTGTGCGCGATGTCACCCGCCGCGAGCGCGAAGGTCTTGGGCTCGTCGAGCCCCATGACGTACTTCACGTAGTAGCAGCGCGCACAGGACTCGTACTCCTTGATGGCGCTGAACGAGAGTCGCAGCGGCGCCTTGAGCGGTCGGGTCAGCGGCGCCGCGGGCTCCTCGCGATGCAGGCGCGCGATGATCGCCGCGAGCTGGTCGCTCGGCGTGCGCTCGCGCCCCGGCTCCTTCTTCATCGCGCGCAGGTGCGCCACGGCCGCGAGCCGGCGCCCCGCTTCGCTCATCCGCTCCAGCACGGCGTGAAGCTGATCGTCCGTCTGATCCGCGCGCTCCAACTCGAACAGCGCCGCCGCGGCGTCCTGTCGCGCCTGCTGCGCCGCCCGCTCCAGCCGATCCGCCGAGATGCCTCCCTCGTCGCCTGCGTCCAGCTCGTCCTTCGGCAGCGCGACGCCCGCGCGCTCGATCCACTCCATCGCGTCCTTCACGGCGACGCCCAGCTCCGGCGCGTCGTGCGTCAGCTCGAGGAAGTAGTCCACCGATGACGTCGTGAGCGACTTCTTGTGTTTTGCGAGGAGCACCAGACGGCGCTGCGCGCGGGTGCAGGCGACGTAGAAGAGGCGCCGCTCCTCATCCGCCGCGCTCGCCGGCGCGGCGCCGGTCAGCGCCGGCGGCAGCTCGCCCTCGTTCCTCGAACCCATGGACGTCTGCGGATATCCATGCGGCGGCCTGACCCGCGGCACAAACACCGTGTCGAACTCCAGTCCCTTCGCCGTGTGCGCCGTCAGCACGCGCACCGCGTCCACGTCCGGGTCGTCCTCGTCCGCCGAACGATCCACACGCTCGTCCCCCGCCCCGACGAACTTCTCCTCGAACTCATCGAGGTCCGCGCGGTACTTCATGAACGCCGCGAGGTCGCCCGGCGCTTCAAGCCGCTCGACGCGATCCGCGACGAAGCGCATCACCTGCACGATGTCCGCGATGCGGCGCGCGTGCTCGCGCGCCGGGAGCGTCTCCACATGCGGCAGACTGAGCGTCCGCACGATGTGGTCCACGGTGTGCCCCGCGTGGTGCGTGGCGCTGTGCTTCACGAAGCCGTCGTATATCTCGAGGCAGCGCGCCAGGGCCGCGTTCGTGCCGGAGTGCTCGCGGCGGAGCCACTCGTGGAACGGTCGTTCGTCGCCCGCCTTCTGCGCCGCGAGGTGCGCGCTGCCCCACTCCCCCACCACCTCCGGATGCACGAGGAACGGCGGGCGCACCAGGATGCGCTGCATCGACGGCCGGTCGCCCGGGCTGGTCAGCAGCGTCATCCACGCGACCAGGTCCTGCACCGCCGCGTCGTCGAGCGGGCTCGGGCGCTCGCGCACCGAGACGGGGATGTCGTGCGCCTCCAACTCGCGCGCGATCGTGTCCAGCATCCCGTTGGTCCGCACCAGCACCGCGTAGTCGCGCCACGTGCTCTTCGCGCGATCGCGCCGGTCCGCCAGGATCATCGCGGCGATCGTCGTGCCCAAGGCGCCGTCATCCTCGACCGTGACGCCCTCGACCGTTCCGATGCGCGTCGCATCATGCGGCTGGATCGACTTGTCCGGTGCGAAGCGGCTCTCGGCCTTGCGGATCACCGCGTTCGCGGCGTCGATGATCGCCGGCGCCGAGCGGTAGTTCACCGTCAGCTCGACCTGGTGATGGTTCGCGTAGTGATCGCGGAAGCGCTGGAATGCACGATCGTCGGCGCCGCGGAAGCCGTAGATCGCCTGATCGTCGTCGCCCACGACGCAGAGATCGGGATTCACCTTCGCCGGCGCGAGGCGCGCCAGCAGCTCGATCTGCGTCGTGTTCCAGTCCTGGAACTCGTCCACCACGATGTGGCGCGACTCGTCGCGCAGGATGGACGCGGGCAGGTCCTTCTCGTCGAGCAGGCGCAGCGGCAGCCAGAGGTAGTCATCGAGCGTGATCAGGCCGCGCTCGATGATCGCCTTCTCGTAATGTCCGAACAGCTCCGCCATCTGGCGTTCGAGCGGCAGCACCGCTCGCTCGCGCGCGAGGGCCACCTCGTCCATCCCGTGATCGCCTGACTTCAGCGCCTTCTCCCGGGCCGCAATCCACGCGGCGCAGCGCTTCGCCGACACCGCGCGGTCGCGGCACTTCGAGACGAACTCCGCCGCCTCCGCCACGACCACATCCGAGCCCTCGCTCGCCCGCTCGCGGAACAGCCGATTCGTCCGGATCAGCTCGCGCAGGAGGCGCTTGCGCTGCGCCGAGTCCATGATCTGCGGCTCCGGCGGCAGCCCGAGCATGTCGCCGAAGCGGCGCACGATCGACCGGCCGAACGCGTGGCACGTGTGCGCCCGCACCCGCTCGGCCTGTGCGCCCACCATCGCATAGAGCCGCTGGCGCAGCTCCTCCGCCGCCTTGATGTTGAAGGCGAGGCAGAGAATCTTCTCCGGCTCGACGCCGTCATCGAGCAGGCGCGCGACGCGATGGATGATGACCCGCGTCTTGCCCGAGCCGGGGCCGGCGAGGACGGCGAGCGGGCCGCCCGAGTACGCCGCGGCCTCGCGCTGCGCGTCATTCAGGTCCTCGTCCCACGGGATCGCGCCGGAAGATGGACGCATGCGACGATCCTACGGGATCGACCGTCCGAAGGGTGACGACAGGGTGTCGGTGATTCAGGCCGAGGCGGACTCGAACTCGTCCGGATCCATCGCGCCCGCGGGCGGGGCATAGTGCGCCGCCTTCAGGGCCGCCTTCCACTCCGCGCCGGACTCGCACATGTCCACGGCCTCGTGGTGCACGACCGCGCGCCCGCGACCGGAGAGGATCGCCTGCTTCAGGGCGTCGTACGAGCCGATCCGGCTGTCGAACTCGGTCCACGCGGCGCCGGCCTGGAGCCACACGTGGGCGTCGCTGCCGCCGGTCAGCGGCAGGTTGCGCCGGGCGGCGTAGGCCCGGACCGACGTCTCGTCGTTGAACGCGAAGCGGGCATTGATCTCCACCGCGTCCACGACCCGCGAGGCGACCGTCGCGTCCAGCTTCAGGATCGACTTGCCCGAACGCATCGGGTGCGCCCCGATCCGCACGCAGTCAAATCGCTCGGCCTCGCACACCTCGGCGAATTCGGCGCCCGTCGGGTGATAGCCGCCGGAGAGGGGCGACTCGAACGCGCTGTCGATGCGCTTGAGCTCCTCGAGCGGCGCGATGATCAGCACGTCCACCTTCTCCGCGAGACTCAGCTCGGCGCCGGTGAAGAAGAGCGCGCCGTCGATGTCGAAGCGCCCATCGACGTAGTCGAACCGCGCGGCGAGCGCGTCGTGCATGCCCCAGAAGTTGCGAGCGTGGAAGTGTTCGGTGACGGCGCCGCCGTGCAGGCCGCGCCTCAGTAGCGTCTTGGCGAACTGCTCCGCATCGCGCAAACGAAAGGGCATGCGCTTCGCCACTTTGAAGTGGTTGTGCATGTCCAATCGCATGGGGCTCATGGGGCGGTCCTCTGCCTTGGCGCCGTCTGAACGGAGCCGAGTATAGCCCCGGTCGCCCTCGCGCGGACCGCTGTGGAGAACCTGTCGATGGGTGTGATAACCCCGGATTCGGCGGGTGCTTACAGATCCAGCAGCAGCCGGTCCGGATGCTCGATCGCCCGCTTGATGTGGATCAGGAACGACACCGCCTCGGCCCCATCAATCAAGCGATGGTCGTAGCTGCTGCCCGGCCACGGGGCTCTGCTACGAGCAGGGTGCAGGCACG
>JBGTSD010000091.1:0-12486 GCA_041940385.1 Phycisphaerales bacterium
CGCTCAAACTCCCATAACTCGTGAGGCCAATCCCTCCCGGATGAGGGGCAAGCTTCAGTGTGTATCAGTTCGGACCTGAACGCCGCCCCGTAGAGGCGGAGAGAGTTCTCGACAATCCCTGGTCAGTTTGCAGGAGGTTCCGGGCCACCGCTCCTCGTGGGGGCGACCCCCCTCCTTTCGGTCGGTAGTGGAATCTATATGGATTCGCCCGAGCGTTTTTCGGGAGAAGGGATGCGAAGATGAACAGGCTCGTTCTCACAAGTCTCGCCGCGCTGAGCTTCGTCGGCGCCGCGAGCGCTGCGACGGTGCGGATCAGCAATCCGCCGCCCGGCAGCAATCACGATCCGGACGCGAAGCAAGCGAATGGCAACAACTTCGGCGTGGGAAACACCCAAGGCGGTCGGTTCACCGCGAAGTTCACCGGTCTTCCCGGCAGCGGCGGTCCCAACACCGATCTCAAGAACGGCGTCGACTTCGACACGTTCTGCCTTGAGATCGGCGAGGACTTCTCGGGCAACGTCGATTACCACTTCAGCATTCAGACGTTCTCGGCGCTCGGCGGGCGCTCCGGGCTCACCAACGTTCCGCTCGCGTCGCAGACGGCGTTTCTCTTCCACGCCTATCGCCGGAACGAGAGCATTCTCGACACCATCCTGGCGGGCTTCGGCGGATTCGATCGGACCGTCGACCCCGACAACAACTCGCTGCAGGATGCGATCTGGTACTTCCAGGACCAGCTCGGCGCGAACAACGTGAACGACAACGCGACGGTGCTGGCGCGCATCACGGCCGGCGCCAACAACGAGAACAGCAACTACTCCGCCGCAGAAGTCGCGCAGTACCAGCGCACGCTCGCGCTCATCAACGCGGCGAATAACGCGGCGAACTACGGCTGGGCGGGCGGCATCGGAAGCGTTCGCGTGCTGCACCTGTGGCGTCAGGACGCTCAGGGCAACGTGACCGACGCGACCGTCCAGGACATGCTGATCATCATTCCCCTCCCGCAGGGCGTCGGGCTCGCGTCCGCCGGTCTGCTGGTGCTCGCCGCACGCCGTCGTCGCGGCCTGTAGTCCTGACTCACGTACTCACACCCACGTCGGCGTGCCGGCGTGGGTGTTTTCGTTTCGGGTGGTCCACCATTCACGCTCCGGGGAAACAACTCGGGAATCTCTCGAGAGAAGGGAGCAAGAAGATGTCAAGAGCCACGAAGGCCGCGCTTCTCGCGGCTGCCTGCGTGGCGGTCGCGGGTTCGGCGCACGGTGCGCAGCTGAACGCGCAATGGCTGAGTTCGTTGATCACGGGAACACATGATCCCGATGGGGCCGGCGGCACGGGCAACCAGTTCACCGGCTACTTCAGCATCACGATCAACGACGTGTCCGGATTGGGCGTCACCGGCGGTGATCTCTTTGTCGGGAGCGTGTTCCGCACGTTCTGCGTCGAGATCGGCGAGACGCTCGGCAACGGCGACAACTCGTTCGACGTCAGCAGCCAGTCGATCCTCGGCGGGCAGTCGAGCACGGAGCCGCAGCCGCTCGTCTCGCAGACGGCGTTCCTCTACACGCGCTTCCGCGCCGGCACGCTCGCGTCGCTGGCAGGGGTCGGCAGCTTCGGCGAGAACTTCGCCGACCTGAACGCCCTCCAGGACGCCATCTGGCACTTCCAGAATCAGCTCGGGAACACCCCGAGCACCGGCAAGGCGGCCGACCTGATCGCCGCCGCGAACGACGCCGTCGACAACGGCGCCTATGGCTGGGCTGGAGGTCTGGGCAACGTGCGTGTGATGAACATCGGCGGCGCCACGACCGGCGGCGACGGCACGCAATACGCCAACGGCGCCGATCAGGACCTTCTGGTGCTGATCCCGCTCCCGCAGGGCGTGGGGCTGGCTTCGGCCGGGCTCCTGGTTCTCGGGGCACGCCGACGGCGTGGAATCTGAGTGGGACGACAAAGATTTTGCTCGCCTCATCCAGGGCGAACGAACGTCCCATATCGCCTTCGACAACGCCCCGGAACGCCGGGGCGTTGTTCTTTTCGGACCTCCGGTCAGGCAGGCCTCGGACCGCCGTCATGATCGCCCGGCATCGTCCCGACCGGGTTTGACTGTCCAAGCGCCCGGGGCACAATGACTTCGACGAATCCCGCGCAGCGTCGGATGTGGTGTCCGGGGCCGCTGTCGGGCTTGTGAGTTTGCGTCAAATCGATCGTGGCGGGCGGCCGTCCGGTCCGGAGAGAGAGGAAGTCAGTCATCATGAAGAATCTGTTCCTGGTCAAGGCCGGCCTGGCTCTCGCGATCGCTTCGGGCGCTTCGGCCGCGCAACTGCATCTGTCCCTCGGCCCCGCCGGCAGCTCGCACAACCCCGACGGCGCGGGTGGCGTGGGCAACGTCCGCGGCGGCCTCTTCCTGATCACGATCAACAACGTGTCCGGCCTCGGCGCCGGTCAGCTCGGCGGCGACATCGCCGTCGGCCGGTCGTTCTACTCGTTCTGCGTCGAGGTGACGGAGTTCGTCAATCCTCCGGCGAACTACTCGTTCAACGTGAGCACGGCCTCCATTCACGGCGGCGCGTCTCCGTTCAACCCGCAGCCGCTGGTGTCGCAGACCGCGTATCTCTACACGCAGTTCCGCGCCGGCAATCTGAACTCGATGGTCTCCGGCGGGTTCAGCATGAGCAGCAACAACGACGTGAACGCGCTGCAGGACGCGATCTGGTACTTCCAGAATCAGCTCGGGCAGGCGGACACGCTCGATGACGTGTACGCCCAGATGTCGACCAAGGCCCGTGCGTTCATCGACCTGGCCAACGACGCGCTGGTGCAGAACGACTGGTCGGGCATCGGCCGCGTTCGCATCCTGAACCTCGGCACGAACGCCAACAATCAGGACCAGCTCGCGCTGATCCCGCTGCCGCAGGGCGTCGGCCTCGCCGCCGCGGGCCTGCTCGTCGCCGGCGCTCGTCGCCGTCGCGGCCTCTGAAGACGACGATCAGCGCCCGTCCATGGCTGACGGGAGTCACAAACCAGTCAGAAGGCGAATTCGAAGGGACGTGCGCCGGCCGCAGATCCAAGTGCCTCGCGGCCCCTGACCCACGCGAACGTCCGGGGACATGACCGAAGGAAAGAGAGAGAGAAGATGAGACGGGTGCAGATGACGGGAATCCTGAGCGCCCTCGCGCTCGCCGGCGCTGCGAGCGCGGCGACCGTGAACGTGCAGTTGCTGAGCAGCCTGACCGGCCACAACCCCGATGGCCCCGGCGGCCAGGGGAACGTGATCTCCGGTCTGTTCCAGGTGACGGTCACGAACACGACCGGTGTGCAGACCGGCGGCGACATCCACGTCGGCAGCGTCTTCAAGACGTTCTGCATCGAGATCGGCGAGACGCTCGCGAACGGCAATCACTCGTTCGCGGTCAACACCGTGTCGGTGCAGGGCGGCGCTTCGCCGTTCGTGCCGCAGCCGCTGGTTTCGCAGACCGCCTTCCTGTACACGATGTACCGCGCCGGTTCGCTGACGACGCTCGCGGGCATCGCGTCCTTTGACGACACGATTCAGTCGGACGTGAACGCGCTGCAGGACGCGCTCTGGTTCTTCCAGAATCAGCTCGGCGCGCCCGATGTCGATGACAATCACACCGTGGTGCTCTCGGCGAAGGCGCAGGCGTTCGCCGACGCCGCTGACGACGCCGTCAACAACGGCGCGTACGGCTGGGGCGGCGGCTTCGGCCGGGTGCGGATCCTGAACATGGGCGGTCCCAGCGGCGGCTTCTCCAACGGCGCCAGTCAGGACGTTCTGGCCCTGATCCCGCTTCCGCAGGGCGTCGGGCTGGCCGCGGCCGGCCTCGCCGTCCTCGGCGTTCGTCGTCGTCGCCTGGCGTAAGCGCCGGCGGCCTCGCCGAAAGACGCTCGGCAAGGGACATCTCACGCGACTCCATCATCGCCCGGACGATTCGTTCGGGCGATGTTCTTTGCGCGTCCGATCATGTCAGAATGGGGGGAATTAATGTGGAATCATCGCCGCCCCACCCCCCGGCCTGTGGTACCCTTTCCGTGTCGCAGGTCTCCTTCGTGGGGGGCTTGCATGATCGATGGGGGATCCCACGGCGGGGATCCTGAGAGGGATACGAAGGCCAATGCGCATCCGGCGGGCCAACCTCGTATTGGCGCTCCTGACTGGAGCCGCCACCGCATCCGCGGGGACGCTGCAGCTGCAGTTCATGGGCGGGTCGATGCACGACCCGGACGGCCCGTCGTACGGCGTCGGCTCTGCGCAGACGGGCTTCTACGAGTTGACGATCTCGGCGTCGGGTGAGTACGGCGGAGGCGACCTGCGCGACGGCGCCTCGTTCCTGACCTTCCGCATGGATATCGGACCTGGCATCGTCGCCGGCGAGCACACGTTCACGATGGCGTCGACGATGAGCATGCCGAACGCGGAGTCGACGATCCCGCTGTCCTCCGAGGTCGCGTTCCTCTACAGCCAGTTCCGCAGCGGCGCGCTGTCGTCGCTTCTCGGCTTTGACTCCGGCTCCGATGCGGACCTCGATGCGCTCCAGGACGCCATCTGGCACTTCCAGGGGTTGCTGCAGGTCAGCGCGTCCCAGCAGTTGACCAACACCGATCCGCTGGACGACGAGCAGGGGCCGGCGATGTCCGCCCGTGCGCAGGAGTTCATCGCGGCCGCGAACGCGGCGATCGCCTCGGGCGACTGGTCGGGAACCGGCGATGTCATGGTGCTGACGACGCTGCCGATCGACGGCGACGAGTCGACGATGGGCAACTACCTGACCGTGGCCACGCCGATCGTGCCGCTGCCGGCGCCCGTCGGCTTTGCGCTCGGCGGCCTCCTCATCGTCGGCGCACGTCGGCGCCGTTCTCTCTAGCTGATACCCCCGTCATCGCGAGCCGTACTGCTTCGCGTAGTAGTCGCGGTACGCGCCGGATTTCACGCCCTTCCACCATGATTCGTGGTCGCGATACCAGCGGACCGTGCCCTCCAGACCTGCAGGCCAAGCCGATTCGCGCGGCGCCCAGCCGAGGTCACGGCGCGCCTTGCTCGAATCGATCGCGTAGCGCAGGTCGTGCCCCGGGCGATCCTTTACGCGCTCGATCATCTCCGGGCCGAAACCCATGACGCCGAGGATCATGTTCGTCAGCTCGAGATTGGACCGCTCGTTGTCGCCGCCGAAGTTGTAGACCTCTCCGGCCTTTCCCTTCTCGAGCGCCGCGAGCACGCCCGACGCGTGGTCGTTGACGTGGATCCAGTCGCGGACGTTGCGCCCGTCCCCGTAGAGCGGGACCTTGCGGCCCTCGATCAGGTTCGTCACGAAGAGCGGGATGACCTTCTCGGGGAACTGGTACGGCCCGAAGTTGTTGGAGCAACGGGTGATGACCACGTCCATGCCGAAGGTGTGGTGCGCGGCGCGCACCAGGCAGTCCGACGCCGCCTTGCTGGCGGAGTACGGGCTGTTGGGCGCGAGGGGCGTTTCTTCGGTGAAGCGGACCTCGGGATGATCCAGCGACAGCGAGCCGTAGACCTCGTCGGTGCTGACGTGGACCAGCCGCCGGCCTCGACCGTCCGCGTTGACGGCGCGGAGCGCGTCGAGCAGCACCTGCGTGCCGAGCACGTTGGAATGGATGAACGGGCCGGAGTCGATGATCGAGCGGTCGACGTGGCTCTCGGCCGCGAAGTGCACGACGGCGTCGGCTCGCTCGATGAGGGAGCGCATCAGCTCCGCGTCCGCGACGTCGCCCTTGACGAGCTCGTAGGCGTCGTCGTTCTCCAGCGCGGCGAGGTTCTCCGGGTTGCCGGAATAGGAGAGCACGTCGACGTTGAGGATCCGCCACGACTGGCGCTCGCGCCGGAGCATCTGGATGAAGTTGGAGCCGATGAAGCCGCAGCCACCGGTCACGAGCAGGGTCTGGATCTTCATGCCTTCTCCAATCGGCGGAGCGTATCGCGCACGGCGTCCTGCCAGAATCGCATCGGCCCGACCACCGCCTCCGTCTCCGACAGGTCGAGGACGCTGTAGCGGGGCCGGGGCGCGGGGCGGGGGAATTCCTCCGTCGTGCACGGAAGCACGCGGCATCCCCCACCGCTCTCACGTGCGATGAGGGTCGCGAGTTCGAACCAGGTGCATTCTCCGCCGTCGGTGGCGTGGCGGACGCCGCGGCAGTTGGCGTCGAGAAGCCCGAGGATCGTGCCCGCGAGTCCCTCGGCGCTCGTGGGCCGCCCGCGCTGGTCGTTCACAACGCGGAGTTCGTCCTTCTCGGCGCAGAGCCGGGCGATGGTGCGGACGAAGTTCTTGCCCCAGGGGGCGTAGAGCCAGCTCGTCCGGACGATCAGGGCGCCGCAGTCCGAGGACTCGATCGCTTCCTCGCCCGCCGCCTTCGTGCGCCCGTAGGCGCCGATGGGTTGGCGCTGCGCCGTGGTGCGGTACGGGGCGCTCGCCCGGCCATCGAACACGTAGTCGGTGCTGATGTGCACGAGCGTGGCGCCGATCTCCGCGCACCGCCGGGCGAGGTTCGACGGCCCGAGCGCATTGACGGCGTGGGCCAGTTCTTCCTCCGATTCCGCGCGATCGACGTCGGTGTAGGCGGCGCAGTTGATCACGATCTCGCATTCCGGCGAGATCGTCCTCTGCACGGACGCGGCGTCGGTGATGTCGATGTCGCCGAGGTCGGCGCCCGTCGCGTGGCGACCCGAGGCGCGGCACGCGGCCAACATGGCGCGACCGAGCATGCCCGCGGCGCCGACCACGAGCGTCTCGGCACGATCGCCCGGGCGCGGCGCCATCAGTCGTGGTTCGCCCCGCCCTCGGCGACGAAGCAGCTCGCACGATGGAGACTCTCGAACGTGCCGGCGTCGGTCCACCAGCCGTCGAGGAGCGTGTGGCTGAGTTCGCCGCGCTTGAGGTAGGCGTTGTTGACGTCGGTGATCTCGAGTTCGCCGCGATCGCTGGGTTTGAGCGAAGAGCAGATCTCGAAGACCGCGCCGTCGTAGAAGTAGATGCCCGTGACGGCCCAGTTGGACGGCGGGGACTTGGGCTTCTCGATGATTTCTGCGACGCGCCGGTTGGCGCCTTCGCCCTCGAAGCGGACCACGCCGAAGCGCTGCGGGTCGGGCACTTCCTTCAGCAGAACCATCGCGCCCTTGGGCTGGGTGAAGAACTCACCGGCCGCCTTACGGATGTTCTTCTCGAGGATGTTGTCGCCGAGCACCACGCAGATCTTGCCGCCGTCCGCGAAGTCTTCGGCGAGCTTGAGCGCATCCGCGATGCCGCCCTCGCCTTCCTGGTAGGCGAACTCGAGATGGCGCAGGCCCAGGTGCTTGCCGTTGCGAAGGAGCTTGAGGAAGTCGCCCGCGTGATCGCCGCCGGTGACGATGAGGACGTCGCGAATGCCGGCCTTCTGAAGGCATTCGATCGGGTAATGGATCATGGGCCGGTCGTAGACCGGCAGGAGATGCTTGTTGGTGACGAGCGTCAGGGGTCGGAGTCGCGTCCCCAGTCCACCGGCGAGAATAACACCCTTCACTCGATCAACCTCCCGTCCCCCACCCTGCATCGGACGAAACGCGGGTCGATTGTAGTGCGATGTGGCACGAACGCACACCAACCGGGAAGCGCCCCGGGCAGGAGTCGAACCTGCGACCTGCGGTTTAGAAGACCGCTGCTCTATCCATCTGAGCTACCGGGGCGGGACGGATCAGACTAGCCGGGCGGCGCAGGGCCGACCATGCAACGCCGGCGCTGCTCAACGGTATCGGTCCAGGGCCCCGCCGGACCCAGCCCGGATCGGCGAGCGGCTAGGATGCCTGCGTCACTGATCTCATTCATGGAGTCTTCAACGATGCGACGACTGTTCGCTTGTGCTCTCGCCCTGATCGGGCTGGCGGCCCCTGCGCTCGCCCAGCGGGTTCAGGTCGAGTCCTTCACGCTCGACAACGGGATGGAGTTCCTGCTGGTTCCCCGCAAGGACCAGCCCAACGTGATCGCCGCGGGCTGGCTGGCCCGGGTCGGCAGCGTGAACGAGCGCCCCGGCATCACCGGCATCAGCCACTTCTTCGAGCACATGATGTTCAAGGGGACCACGACGATTGGGACCAACGATCCCGAGAAGGATCGTGAGTTCAACGTCCGTCAGAAGCAGGTCCGCGAGCGGTTGATGGACCTGCACCTCAACACGCAGTATCAGCGGTGGAAGGACGGCGAGATCGACGATCCGTGGGACGCCGCGAACGACACCGACGAGATGAAGCGTCTCCGCGCCGAGCTGAAGGACCTGATGGACGAGCAGGCGAAGACCTCGACCGTCAAGGACGAGTTCGACCAGGTCTACACGACGCTCGGCGGCTCGGGCATGAACGCCTTCACGACGTACGACCTGACCTTCTACTTCATCAACGTCCCGAGCAACAAGTTCGAGCTGTGGGCGTGGATGGAGTCGGATCGTCTGACCGACTCGGTGTTCCGCGAGTTCTACTCCGAGCGCGACGTGGTCCACGAGGAGCGCCGACTGCGCACCGAGTCCACGCCGACCGGCGAGTTCCAGGAGCAGTTCGACTCGATGTTCTGGGTCTCGTCGCCGTACGCGTGGCCGGTCATCGGCTGGCCGACGGACCTGAACTCCTACACCCGCGAACAGGCGCAGGAGTACTTCGACATCTACTACAGGCCGAACAACCTCGTCGGCATCGTCGTCGGCGATTTCGATCCCGAGGCGGTCAAGCCGGTGATCCGTGAGTACTTCGGCCGCCTGAGCCGCGGCGCCGTGGAGCCCCCGCCGGTGGTCACGCTCGAGGTCCCGCAGAAGGCCGAGATGCGGATGTACGCGGAGTGCGACTGCCAGCCGCAGATCGAGGTCCGCTACCACACCGTGCCGTTCAACCACGAGGACTCGTTCGCGCTGGACATGCTGTCGGGCATCCTCAACGGGCGCACCGGCCGGCTCTACAAGAGCATGGTCGAGGGCAAGCAGATCGCCTCCAGCGCCAGCGCGGGCACGAGCGGCTTCGGCGGCCCGGCCAAGTACGCCGGCTACTTCTCGTTCAGCGCCGAGACCAAGGGCGACGCCAAGCCCGAGCAGATCGAGGACGCCTGGTACGAGATTCTCGCCGACCTCCAGAAGAACGAGGTCCCGGAGCGCGAGCTGCAGAAGGTCAAGAACCAGGTCGCGGCGGACTCCTACCGCCGCCTCCAGAGCAATTTCTTCCTGCTGGTCCAGCTCGGCCTCTTCGAGGCGCTCGGCGAGTGGGAGTACATCAACGAGGCGCCGGCGAAGCTCCAGGCCGTGACCGCGGCGGACATCAAGCGCGTCGCGAACGAGTACTTCGAGAAGACCAATCGCGCCGTCGCGATCTACAACCGCAAGGCCGGGGCCAGCCAGGAGGATCCGGAGCTGGCGGCGCTCGATGCGCAGATCAAGCCCATGGTGCGCCAGGCGCTGGCGCAGCTCGAGACCATCACCGACGTGGCGCAGCTCGAAGAGGCGCTGACGCAGATGCAGGCGCAGGCGGCGCAGGTTCCCGCGGAGTTCAAGCCCGCGCTGGAGTACATCCAGAAGAAGGCCCAGGAGCGTCTCGACGCGCTGAAGGCCGCCGGCTCCAACTGAGTTCCCGTCACGAAGACATCCACCACGGAGAATCATCCGATGCGACGTATTGTGAATCTGACGGCGGGAGCCGCGCTGCTGGGCCTCGGGGCCTTCGCGGGCGTGCACGCCGCCATTCCCGAGCGCCCCGAGCAGATCGAGTTCAAGCCGCTGGAGTTCCAGCCGCCCAAGCCGTCGGAGTTCCGGCGCGAGCTGTCGAGCGGCGTGCCGGTCTACATGGCGCCGTCCGACGAGTTCCCGCTCGTCAACATTTCCTTCTCGTTCAAGGGCGGCTCCTACCTCGAGCCCGCCGACAAGGTCGGCCTGGCGAACATGACCGGCGCGATGATCCGCCGGGGCGGAACGGCCACCGTTCCCGCCGAGCAGCTCGACGAGCAGTTCGACTTCCTCGCGGCGCAGGCGGGCGCGTTCTCGGGCGACCTGCAGTCGGGCGCCAACCTCAACTGCCTGAAGTCCAACCTTGACGAGTCCTTCGGCCTGTTCATGGACATGCTGAAGAACCCGGGCTTCCAGGAGGACAAGGTCCGCGTCTACAAGGACGAGGTGATCGAGGCGCTCAAGCAGCGCAACGACGACGCCGGGCCCATCCTGAGCCGCGAGTGGGCGGCGGTCATGTACGGTCGCGATCACTTCAGCGCTCGTCAGCCGACGCTGGCGACGATCGAGTCGATCACGATCGATGACCTCAAGGCCTTCCACCAGAAGGTCTTCCAGCCGGGCAATCTGATCATCGCCGTCACCGGCGACTTCAAGCCCGACGAGATGATGGCGCGCCTCGAGTCCGCCCTCTCGGGATGGGCCAAGGGCGAGCGCATGCCCGACCCGCCGGAGCCCTCCTCGTCCGTCACGCCCGGCGTGTACCGCGTCGAGAAGGACATCCCGCAGGGCAAGGTCTACATCGGCATGCGCGGCGTCACGCGCGACGATCCCGACTACTTCCCGCTGCTGGTGATGAACGACATCCTCGGCGGCGGCGGCTTCACCAGCCGCATCACCAAGCGCGTGCGCTCCGACGAGGGCCTCGCGTACTCCGCCGGCTCCGCGATGATCATGCCGGTCTACTACCCCGGCGAGTATCGCGCCTCGTTCCAGTCCAAGAACCGCACCGTCGCGCTCGCGGCGAAGATCGTGTTCGAGGAAGTGGAGCGGATGCGCACCGAGCCGGTCGGCGAGAAGGAGCTCGAGACGGCGAAGAACTCGTTCGTCGAGACCTTCCCGCGCACGTTCGAGTCCAAGGCGGCGATGCTGAACGTCTTCGTCAGCGACGAGTGGACGGGTCGCGACCCCAGCTATTGGCAGAACTACCGCGACAACATCCGAGCCGTCACGGCGGACGATGTGCGCCGCGTCGCCGAGAAGCATCTCGATCCCGACAAGATGGCGTTCATGATCGTGGGCAAGTGGACGGAGATCGAGGCCGGCGACCTGGAAGGCCGCGCTCGCATGGCGGACTTCTTCGATGGCTCTTCGCTCGAGCTGCCGCTGCGTGATCCGCTGACGCTCGAGCCGATCCGCTGAGGACGGTCTCCCGAATCCTGGTGATTCCCCGCGGCCCCGTCCTGGCGACGGGGCCGCTTTCTTTGGGCCGTTGGGCCGGCGGATTCGCCGCCGGAGTCCTGCGGCGATATCCTCGGACAGGTCGATTTCACTCCAGCCGGACGATTTCCACTCTCGCCGAATGCTCCAGCGTTCCGACGCCCCCATGCAGGCCCCGGACTCCGCCGCGACGCTGCCCGCCAGCGTGGCGACGTCGGAGGGGGCTGTTTCGTGGCTGGCCGACTTCGCCGAACTGACCAAGCCCCGGATCACCCGTCTGGTCACGATCACCGCGGCGGTGGGATTCGCGATGGGCGCCCTGACGCTCGGTCGGATGTCCGTCGAGCTGATCGGTCTGGCTCTGGCGACCATGCTGGGCACGGCGCTGTGCTCGTCCGGGGCCAGCGCGCTCAACGAATGGATCGAGCGTGAACGCGACGGCCTGATGCGCCGCACGGCGTCGCGCCCGATTCCTGCGGGGCGCGTCGCGGCGCGGCACGGGATGCTGGTCGGTGTGGCGCTCTGCGTGGTCGGCGTGGCCGCGCTCTGGGCGCTGGCGAACTGGGCGGCGGCCGCCGTCGCGGCGTTCACGATCGTCTCGTACGTGTGGCTCTACACGCCGCTCAAGCCCGTCACGCCGCTGGCGACGGTGATCGGCGCGATCCCCGGCGCGCTGCCGCCGCTGATCGGCTGGACCGCGGCGTTCGGTTCGCTGGCCCGATCGCAGGAAGCGCCGCTGGCCTGGCACGGGCTGGATCACCCGGGCGGGTGGTCGCTGTTCCTGATCATGTTCGTCTGGCAGATCCCCCACTTCCTTGCGATCGCCTGGCGGCATCGCGAGGACTACGCGCGGGGCGGGCACCTGGTGCTGCCGGTGGTCGATCCGACCGGTGGACGCACCGTGCGGGCGACGCTCGTCTGGACCGTGGCGCTGATCCCGGTGTCGATCATGCCGATCTGGGCGATGCGCGGCGTGGTCGGCTGGCCCTACGCGGTGATCGCGACGGCGCTGGGCGTGTGGTTCCTTGCGGCGGCGGTGCGGCTGATCCGCACGCGGGCCGACTCGGACGCGCGTCGGCTGTTCATCGTGTCGGTGATCTACCTGCCCCTCGTGCTGGGCTCGTTGGTGCTGGACGCATGGGTGATCTCGCCGCTGCTCCCGTGATGACCGCTGCAACCGAACCGATCGTCTCGCTGCGTTCTGTCGCACGCACGCATCGCGCCACGCGCCGATCACCGGCGCGGGAGGCGCTGCGGTCGGTGTCGCTCGATGTTCACGCGGGCGAGTGGATCGCGCTGCTCGGGCCGAACGGCTCGGGAAAGACGACCCTCCTGCAGATC
>JBGTSD010000092.1:0-12368 GCA_041940385.1 Phycisphaerales bacterium
GCCGGCCTCGGTCAGGGTGGTCGCGTCGCCGATGGCGAAGGGCACGTTGAGCACCCGCGCCAGCGTCCGCGCCAGCAGCGTCTTGCCCGAGCCCGTCGGCCCGATCAGGAGCACGTTGGACTTGTCCAGCTCCACCGGCGCCGAGTCGTTCTCGACCTGGGTGAGCCGCTTGTAGTGGTTATGGACCGCGACCGAAAGCGTCTTCTTCGCGAGCTCCTGCCCGATCACGTACTGATCGAGGAACTCCTTGATCTGGCGCGGCGAGGGGATCGCCCCCAGCGACGGCCGATTCGCGGAGACGCGCCGGCGTTCCTGCTTGAAGATGTTCTGGCACAGGTCTGTGCAGTTCGAGCAGATGTAGACCTCGGACGGTCCCTCGACCATCGGGCCCACTTCGCGCGACGTCTTGCCGCAGAATGAGCAAGTGGTCACCTTGCGCCCGCGGAATCCTCCGCCGTCGCCGCTGCCCCCGCCGTTGGGGTGGTGGGGTGGCTCCTGCCCGTCGGTTCGATCTTTCGCCATGAGATCCTCAAAGACGCTGCAACGAAAGCGCAAGCGTGGCGGTGACGTAACTCGGAAGTCTATCGGTCGGGCCCGCCGCTTTCCTGACCCGGAATAGGGCCGGGGGGCGGTTTTCTCTCATTTCTCCGGTTCGCGGGCCATGCCGCGCCGGTTCCTCTCGAATGTTCTTCGGACGATCCCGCCCGACCACTGAACGAACTCTCCGATTTCAGGGTGGCCCCGTCAATCGCCCCCGCGCCTTTTCCCGCCAGCGATGCATCGCCGCCGGCAGCGCGGATCGCCGCGGCCCGCGCCCGCTCGTACTCCGCCGGCGAGATCTCCCCGCGCTCCGCCATCCCGCGAAGCTCCGCCAGCGTCAGCGTCGACGCGCTCGACGACGCGCTGCCCAGCGCCCAGCGCTTGATCACGAAGAGCGCCGCGATCGCGACCACGCTCAGCACGATGAGCGCGATCGTCCAGAGAATCGCCGACGCCATCGGCGCCGCGCCAAGCATCGTGCCGGAGGTCCCTGTCACGCCGGACTCTAGTCCCGGGGCGCCTTGTGCACGCGCCCCATCGTCATGACGAAAGACACGGTGCGCGTCGCGTGAATGTCCTCGAGCGGGTTGCCCGGCATCCCGACGAGGTCCGCGAACTTGCCGTGTTCGACGGTTCCGATCTCGTCCGACAGGCCGCAAAGCTCCGCCGCGCTGACCGTCGCTGACTCGAGCGCATCCGCCTCGGACATGCCGCCCTTGACCATCAGCTCGAACTCGCGGGCGTTCTCGCCGTGGGCCCCGACACCACAGTCCGTCCCGAACGCGATGCGGACCCCGCTCTCGTGGGCCCGTCGGAAGGAGTCGAGCATGACCGGTCCGACGCGCCGCGCCTTCTCCCGCACCGCGGGGACGAAGTAGCCCTCCTCCTGCGCATGGTGCGCCACCGTCTCGCCGGCCATCAGCGTCGGCACGAGGTAGGCGCCGGTCTGCTTGAACAGGCGGATCGACTCCTCGTCGAGGTACGAGCCGTGCTCGATCGAGTCCACGCCCGCGCGGAGCGCCGCGTTGATGCCGCGCGTCCCGTGGGCGTGCGCCGCGATCTTCCGACCGAGCAGGTGCGCCGTCTCGACGATCGCCTTCAGCTCGTCCTCGAAGAACTGCTGCTCCGTCCCCGCCGCCGTCGCGCTGAGCACGCCGCCCGTCGCCGTCATCTTGATCACGTCGGCGCCGCGCTTTACCTGCGCCCGCACGGCCTTGCGGCACTCGTCCACGCCGTCCGCGATGCCCTGGAGCGCCGCCGGCATCTCGTAGAGATCATCCCGGTAGCCGTGCGTGGAGTCCGAGTGGCCGCCCGTCGGGCTGATCGACTCGCCAGCCACCAGGATCCGCGGCCCGGGCACGTCGCCCCGGCGGATCGCGTCGCGCAGCGCGAACGCCGCGTCGCCCGAGGAGCCGAGATTCCGAATCGTGGTGAAGCCCGCGTCGAGCGTCCGCTTCGCGTAGACGACCCCATGCAGCGCCGCGTCGGCGTCGCTGTCCTCGACGGCGCGCAGGCGCGCATTGCGGTTCAGCTCCATCGTGATGTGCGTGTGGCAGTCGATCCAGCCCGGCATGACGAACTGGTCGCGCAGGTCGATCAGCTCCCAATCCGCGCCGTCCGCCGCCTTCTCCGCGTCGACGTAGCCATCGAGCACCTTGGAGATGCGCCCGTCGTACACGACGACCGTCGCTTCCTCCATCGGCGCATCGCCGGGATGCGCGAGCAGCGTGCCGCAGTGCAGCACGTACGCGACATCGGCGCCGAGCGCGCCCACGCCGAAGGCGCCGCACACGGCCGCCACGCTCAGGACACGACGCATCATGCGAACCTCCGATCCGCGGGCCGCTCAATCTGTCGGGGACTTGGCGCTCAGGCCTCTTCCATCTTGTCCGCGGGGACCTCGGTCACCTTGGCCTTGCCGAGCAGCGCGTCCATCGCCTTGTGCTCGCGCACCTGCTGGGCGAGGAAGCCGATCTGATTCCGACGGATGAGCTCCGTCCGCAGGTTCTCCGGCTTCTCGCCGCGCTCGTACGCGAGCTGCGCGATGCGCTGGTTGATCTCGTTTTCCGTGACCTTGACGTCCAGCTCGTCCGCGACCTTGTTCAGGATGAAGAACAACTTGAGCTCCCGACGTCCAACCTCGGCCGACGACGAGCGAAGCTCGGCCATCTGCTCCTCGATCTGGATCGGGTTCACGCCGCGGTACATGAGGTCCATGCGCCGGCGCTCGAGCGCCCGCGCCGCCTGGCGCTCGCTGAGCTTCTCGGGCAGCTCCATCGTCGTCTTGTCGAGGAGATGCTCGGCCACCTGGCGGCGCATCGCCGATTGCTGCTGCACCGAGAGCCGCTGCTGCAGACGGGTCTTCAGGCCCTCGCGCAGGCGATTCTCGTCCGGCAGGCCGAGGCGCTCGACCAGCGCCGCGGGCGACGCCGGGATGATGCGATCGACGCGCGTGACCTCGAAGGTGATCGTGATCGCCTCGCCGCGGATGCGCGCCGTCTCGTGGTGCGCCGGGCCCTTGGCCTTGATCGTGAGCGTGTCGCCGGGCTTAGGCAGGCCGACCTGCTTGGCGAAGTCCTCGACCATGATGCCGAGCACCGCGCCCTTGCCGCCCTTGTCCTTCGCCGGCACCTGGATCACCGCGCCGTCGATGTCCAGCACGACGCCGCCGTCCTTGTCCTTGATGACGCCGTGGCCCGTGCAGTAATCGCCGGGCTCCGCCTTCTCGCGCGGCTCCAGCTCGCCCTCGAGCAGGCCAAGCCGATCGAGCTCCTCGTTCACGAGCTCGTCCGTCACGTCCTGCACCGGCTTCTTGACCGGGATCCCCTCGAACTCCGGCAGCTTGAACTCCGGGGCCACCTCGATCTCGAGCGTGAAGGAAATGGGCTTGCCGGCCTCGATCTCCGCGTCGGCCAGTTCGTCGCCGCCCTCGGGCTCGCCCAGGACCTGGAGCTTGTTCGCCTCCACGGCCTGCGAGTAGGCGCGGGACACGAGGCGATTCCGCACCTCTTCCCGGGCTGCCTTGCCGAACGCCCGCTCCACGAGCTTCCTGGGGGCCTTCCCGGGCCGGAAGCCCGGCAACGCGGCCTGAGAGGTCACTGTGTCGAACGCCGCCGACAGCTCCGCCGACACCGCCGACGCCGGAACCTCGATGGACAATTTCTTCCGGCAAGGTCCGATATCGGAAACCTGAACTTTGGGCTCGTCCCCGCCCTTTTTGGCGGCAGGCGCTTTGGTCGTTGTGGCCATGGGTTCTCGAATAGGTCAGCAGTGCAAGGAAGGGGGGCGGCACGCGTTCGAACCGCGTGAGGACCGCCGAAATGGCCCAGAGAATACCGCCGTCACTCCCGCTGCGTCCACACACCACAAACAACCAAGTCCCCCCCCTTCCGGGCCGATCCCATGCCGAATTCCACGGGATTCGCGCTACCGCTAAAGTGAAATCAGGGTTACTCTCGTCTGAGAAGACATCCACAACGGGCGTGAAAACCGCCGACTCAGGAGCCGACGGTCCGATTCGTCCGTACATCCTCACACACCCCAGAGGGAGATCTGGATTGATGCGCCAGCCCCGTATCTCAACTGTCACCACCTCGTTGCTCCGGACGGTGGCCGCTTGCGGCCTCGCCGCCTCGGCCCTCGCCGCCCCCCAGGCGGACCTCACGCCCAGCCTGAACACGCTGCGCGCGTTCGAGGCGTCGGCCAACCGCTTCGGCCCCGCCGACGGGACCGCCCTCTACCTCCGTGCCGGCGTCGTCCAGACTGACGTCAGCCCGAATCGCCTCAGCCAACTCGCGATGCTTCAGCCCGAAGGCGATGGCGCCGTGAGCGCTCCGCGCATGGTGATTCAGCTCGACGGCCCGATGACCGCCGACCGCCGCGACCGCCTCGAGGCCGCCGGCGTCGTCGTGGGCGAGTATCTCCCGGTGAATTCGTACATCGTGACCGTCAACCCGCGCGCCAACGCCGCGGCGATGGACAACCTCGAGTTCGTCCGCTTCGCGTCCGACTTCCAGGCCTCCTGGAAGGTCGATCCCGACATCGGACAGATCCCGCTCCAGCGCCTGGATCGCATCGCGATGCGCAACGAAGGCAAGGAGATGGTGACGGTGTACCTCTTCGAAGGCGAAGAGGCGGCGCCGGCGATCGATGCGCTCCGCGCGCTCGGCGCGCAGCAGATCGAGCCGCTCGGCGCCCTCGGCGTGAACGAGACGATCACCGTCGTCGTTCCGCGCGAGGCGGTGAACCAGATCGCCGACCTCAACTCGGTGCAGTTCATCGAGGCCGTGGGCGAAACCGTCTACCGCAACGCCACCGGCCGCGCCATCGTGCAGAGCGGCACGACCACGCAGACGCCGCTGTGGGACAACGGCCTCTTGGGCACGGGCCAGATCGTCGGCCACATGGACAGCGCCATCCAGCGCCTCCACTGCTCGTTCGCCGACGCCAGTGTGAACAACGTCCCCGGCCCGAATCACCGCAAGCTTCTGGCCTACAACCAGGGCTTCGGCGGCGCCTCCCACGGCTCGCACACCGCGGGCACCATCGCCGGCGATGGCCTGAACACCGGCGACACTCGCGGCGTCGCCTATCTCGCCAAGATCGTTCACCACGGCATCCCCAACGACTCCAGCACCGGCACGATCTTCAAGTCGCGCCTCGACCTGCACCACAGCCAGGGCGCCCGCGTCCACACGAACTCCTGGGGTCAGGACTTCACGACGGCCTACACCGGCTGGACCCGCGCCGTGGACCTCTTCTCGCGCGAGCAGGAAGAGTCGATGGTCGCCTTCGCGATCACCAACGCCAGCAGCGCGTTCTACACCCCCGAAAACGCCAAGAACGGCCTCGCCGTCTCCGGCCACTCCGACAACTCCGGCATCAACTCCTGGTGCACCGGCGGGCGCGGCCCCACGGCCGACGGCCGCTTCAAGCCCGACATCCTCGCGCCGGGCTGCGGCATCCAGTCGGCGAACACCACCACCGGCTGCACGACGAACTCGAGCACCGGCACCTCCATGGCGTGCCCGCACGCCACCGGCACCGCGGCCCTCATCCGTCAGTACTTCACCGACGGCTACTACCCCACCGGCGTCTCCGGCGCGAACTCGTCGATCATCCCGTCCGGCGCGCTGCTCCGGGCCATGATCACGAACAGCGGCCAGGACATGACCAACGTCAGCGAGCAGATGGCGCTCGGCGCGGGCGGCTTCAACGCCTACCCGAACAACCGCGAGGGCTGGGGCCGACTCCTTGCCGACAACTCGCTCTACTTCCCCGGTGACTCCCGTCGCCTCGTCGCACGCGACGTTCGCAACGCCAGCGTCGATTCGCTGACCACCGGCCAGATGTGGGAGCTGGAGTTCGACGTGAACTCCTCCAGCGAGCAGCTGCGCGTCACGATGGCCTTCACCGACCTCGCCGCCTCGATCGGATCGTCCTTCGCCCCGATCAACAACATCGACCTCGAGGTCGTGTCGCCCTCGGGCACGATCTACAAGGGCAACAACTTCAGCGGCGGCCAGGTCGCTGCCGGCGGCAACGCCGACGCGATCAACTCGATCGAGCAGGTGCACCGCAACAACCCCGAGGTCGGCACCTGGACCGTGCGCGTCAAGGGCACGGCGGTCAATCAGCAGACCCAGGGCTTCGCGATCGTCATCACCGGCGACGTGGACGACGAAACGATGCTCCCCTGCCCCGGCGACTTTGACGGCGACGGCGACGTGGACTTCGGCGACCTCAACTCGCTCCTCAACAACTACAACCAGTCCGGCGCCGGACTCGCCGGCGACATGGACGGCGACGGCGACGTCCAGTTCGACGACCTCAACGCGTTCCTGACCGTCTACAACGTCCCGTGCCCCACCGCTCTTCGTGCGGACCGTGTGACCCACGTCAACGGCCTCGCCCGCCTCGGCGGCAACTGAGCACGACGCTGACCTGAACGAACAAACGCCGCGGCCCTCGCCGCGGCGTTTTTCGTTGGATCCACTGGCCGCTCGCGGCGCTTACGGGCAATTGGTGTTGTAGAGACTCACCACCGCGTTCAGGTCGGCGAAGTCCACATCGCCATCGCCATCGACGTCGCCCTGCAGACCCTGCCCGCTGGTGTTGAACTGGCTCAGCACCACGTTTAGGTCGCCGAAGCCGATGAAGCCGTCGCCATCGACGTCCGCCGGGCAGGGCTGGCCCATGGCGCTCGCCGTCAGCCGCACCTTGGTTCCGGTGTAGGACACCACGAGCGAGCCGCCTCCGCTGAGCATCGGGAGCGTTGTCGTCTGGAACGTTCCGGAGACCGAGCCTGCACTGACGATCTCGAAGACCTGTCCGTCGGTGGGCTGGAAATTGCCGAGCAGTTCGACGATCAGCTCGCCGCCGAGCGCCGCATTGCCCGAGACGACCAGCTTGTCCGACTCGGACGAGCCGAGCTGGATCTTCATCTTGCCGGCGGCGGACTGCGTATACGTGCCCGTAATGGTCAGCGTGCCGGCGGGCGTGCTCGCGTTGCCGGGCGCCGTCGTGCCGCCGTTGGTCACCGCGGACTCGACCGTGCCCGTGCCCTCGACCGTGCCGGTGACGCCGACGTTCAGAACCGGCGAGAAGAATCGGCCCTGGCCGTTGACGGTCAGCAGCCCCGTGCCGCCCGCGGCGTTGTTCGGCCCGAGGCCGACGCTCACGCCGCCGGTGCTGTTCCAGAGCGAGGTGTTGCCGGAGATCGTCACGGCGCCGTTCGAGCCCGGGTTGCGCCCGATGAATCCGCCGACGCTGTTCACGCGTCCTGCCGAGTTGATGTTCAGCGTGCCCTGCCCGCCGAATCCGACCACGACCGAGCCGCCATTGGCGTGCCAGCGCGCGTTGGCGCCGCTGACCTGCACGGTCCCCGACGATCCGGCGAGCCCGCCGATGTAGCCGGCGGTAAAGGTCGGCGAATCAAGGCCGGAGGACGTGACCGACGACTGCGTCAGCACCGTCAGCATGGCCGAGCCCTCGCGCGCCACCTGGAGTTGGCTGTCGGTCACCATCTGGCCGCCGGTCTGCACGAACGCGTCGCCCATGCCGGTTGGGCCGAGGCCCAGCACGATGCTCGCCGTGGCGCTGAGCATGCCGTTCTGCTCGACGGTCACCATGCCCATGCCGTTGCGGCCGATGTAGTACCAGCCCGTCGATGTCCACTGCGAACCGGTCCCGGTGATCGTCACCTCGGAGTCGGCGTCGTTCGACGACGCGGTCTGCACGTTCGCGCTCGCGACGACCGCGCCGTTGCTGACCGTCATCTCGCCGTGACCGCCGTTGCCGATGTTCCAGATCTGTGCGCCGCCGGTCAGCGTCGAGCCGGGGCCGTCCACGAGCACCGCGCCGGTGGCGCCGCTGATCGCGGCGACCGTGAAGCTCGGCGTCGTCACGTCGGCGCCGTTGAGAATGTTCAGCGTGCCGTCGCCGAAATACCCCACGTAGAAGTCGAGCGAGGCGTTGGCCTGGGCGCTGTTCCCGTCCACGATCATGGTCCCGACCCCGGTCGAGCCGGTGCCGATGAACATGCCGCGCGACGTCGAGGCGGAGCTGCCCGAGCTGATGTTGTGGGTGCCCGTGCCGAACTCGCCGAGCGAGTAGTCATCGGACATGATCCACATGTGATTGCCGGTCTGGTGCAGCGTGCCGGTCGATTGGAAGTTGGCGCCGATGATCGCGTCATCCGAGATCGTTCGGCCCGTGTTGAACGTCAGCGAGGCGGTGTTGCCGTCCTGATCCGCGACGAACACCGTGTTGGTGGTGTACGTGTTGCCCGCGAGGGCGAGCGTCGGATGCCCGAGCCGCGCCATGAGCTGGTTGGTGGTGCGGTTGTTGGTGAACGTGACCGAGTAGGTCGAGGCAAGGTTGAAGATGGCGTAGTTCGTGGAGTTCGGCACGGGGTCGCCGCCGTCGAACGTCTGCCAGTTCGCGGCGTTGCCGAACGGGCCGCCGTTGATGTTGCTCCAGTACCGCTCCGGGGCGCCGGAGGCCGTGCCCACCGCCGCGGCCGCGCCAGCGGCCATCGCCAGGGTCCACGCTCGACGCGTTCGGATTACCGCCATATTGACCTCTCCTCGGGGTTCGTCCGGGGGTCGACCCTTTCGGGCCCCGGACTGCCTTGGGCGTAAGCATGCATCGGTTGGAGGCCCGCGTGCCGCGACGCCTCAACCCACAATACGAGCGGACTCAGCCCTCGGATGCCCCCGGCCCCCCACGCCCGAGAATCTCACCCGGGCAAACCACCGAAAAGTGGGCGATACAGGACTCGAACCTGTGACCTCTTGCGTGTCATGCAAGCGCGCTAGCCAGCTGCGCCAATCGCCCAGATTGTCCCGCCCGGCCTCCCGTTCGGGGCCGGGAGTATAGCGGCCTTCCCGTCATCGGTCGGCTACCGGCGGACCTCCACCACGGTGGCGTCGTCGTCGAGACTCGGCCCCCCGGCGAACGCCACCAACGCCTCGAACAGGCCGCCCACCGCGTCGCCCGAAGGACCCAGCCGACCGAGGCACTCCCGAACGCCGCTCTCGCCGAATCTCTGCACCGATCCCTGCGGCGTCTCGCCCGACGCGGGCTGCTCGAACACGCCGTCGCTGAAGACGAGCAAGCTGTCGCCCGCGTCGAACGACGTCTCCACCGCGTCGAATTTCAGCCCGGCCACGATGCCGATCGGCGGCCCGCCCTCGTCGGCGACGAAGCGTGATTCGCCCGAGCGCGAGCGCACCATCGCGTAGCCGTGCCCGGCGTTGACGTACTGCAGTTTCCCGCGTTCGGCGTCGAGCACGCCCACCCAGACCGTCACGAACTTGTCCTCCGGCCGGCGCGGATGCACGTACTCGTTGAGCGCGCGGATTGCCTGCGCCGGATCGCCGCTCTCGAGCAGCGCCGCGTGCAGGTAGCCCTGCGACGCCGTCATCAGCACCGACGCCGGCACGCCCTTGCCGCACACGTCGCCGAGCGCCACCGCAAGACGCCCGTCTCGCAGCGGGATCACGTCGAAGAAGTCGCCGCCGACGCGCTGACCGGGACGGCTCTCGCCCACGTACGAGAACGGCCCGTACTTGCCCTCGCGGCGCGGCAGGATGTACCGCTGCGCCTCGGCCGCGGCGTCGATGTCCGCCTCCACGCGCGCGAGCCGGCGATCGAGCTCCATGCGCACGAGGTTCGACATCGCCATCGCGGCAAGACGGCCAAGACCGACGGCGAAATCCGTCGAATCATCGCCCGCACGCCGCGTCGCGTCGCTGGCGCCCCGGTTGTCGAAATAGAGATAGCCCGCGACCGCGCTGCCGATGCTCAGCGGCACGCAGAGGGCTTCCTCGATGGCGTACTGCATGACGCTCATCGCCGCGTGCTCGTCCATCTCCGGGGCCGCGACGAGTCGCGCCGGCGCTCCGAGGTTTGCCTCGCGGATGAGCGATCGGCTGAGCCGCGGCGCCGCGCCTTCGACGGCGATGTCGCCCCGCTGCCCCACCACCTCCACCAGCTCGGCGCCCCCCGTCGCCTTCAGCAGCGCCACATTGGCGAATCCGGTCCCCGCCATCGCGGCGTCGAGCACCGCCTCGGCCAGGGCCTCGCTGTCCGGCGCCGAGTGAATCGCGGTGGCGCAATCGAGCAGCAGCCCGAGGCGCCGGTGCACCAGCGAGCCATCCGTTCCGGGATCGAGCCGTTGAATCGAGCCGCCGACGGCTGCGGCGTCATCGACCGTCGCGATCGTCGTGCGGTGCGTGCCGCGGGTGTCGTCCTTGGCCGTCGCCCGGAACGTCCACGGCGCGATCACGACCATGTCGCCCGCGCGCAGCGGGTAGTCGCGCCCCGACTCGACGCGGACGCCGTTGAGGAATGTGCCGTGCCGGCTGCCGGTGTCCCGGATCGCCCACTGGCCTCCGCCGCTTCGCGCCGGCATGTAAACCAGCGATGCATGGTCGCGGGACACGTGGTCGTCGCCCTGGAGGGCGATCTGGTGGTGGGCCCGGCGGCCGATGGTGAACGGCCCCGGCGGCGTGAGAACGACATCCACCGGCTCGGGCCCGGAGATGGACACGAACGCCAGGTCGGTCGTCGGGTTCTTCCGGCTCTCCGCCACACGCACCTCTGACCGTCGATGGGTCTGATCTGCCCTCATGCTAGTCGATGACCCCCCGCGCCGGGGAGCCCTGCGCGGGGCTCGGCGCGCCAACAATCGCTCCTGATGCCCCTGCGCGACTACAGCACGCTCCAGCGCACGTTTCCGACGCTCGCACGCGGCACGCGCGAGGAACGCATGACGTCCGCCGTCAACGCCCTCTGGGACGCGTTCCACACCAAGGGCGTGTCGTGGGTCGGCTTCTATCTCCCCGACGCCAACGGCGAATCCATGATTCTCGGCCCGCGACGCGACAAGCCGGCGTGCTCACCGATCGGCCTGCACGGCGCGTGCGGCCAGTGCTTCCTCTCGCGCGAGCCGCTCGTCGTGCGCGATGTCGCCGAACTCGGCGAGGGCTACATTGCCTGTGATCCGCGCGACCGCTCGGAGGTGGTGCTTCCGCTCTTCGACGAGCGCGGCGAGTGCTGGGGCGTGCTGGATGTGGACAGCTTCGACGTCGGCGCGTTCACCGAGTACGACGCGCGAGAACTCGCTGCGCTCATGCGCGCCGCCGGACTCACGACGAAGTAGCCCACCAACGAAAAGCGGCGCCCCGAACTCAATCGGAGCGCCGCTGCACAGGGTCTGTAGCCGGCCGACGGGGCCGTCGGCCAGCCTCAACAATCAGTTATCGGTCGCTCAGGCGGCCTCGCGGCAAAGATTCGGATTCACGCCCGGGGCGAAGGGGGCGGCGCCCGTATTCGGGGTCCCGTTGATGGGGGCGCCGGGGATGCCGGGGTTCGTGTAGCCGGGGTTGAAGCCGCCGGTGGGGATCGACGTGCCGGCGTAGGGCATGCCGTTCCAGAGGCCGGGGAAGCCGTTCACGAAGCCGTTGAAGCCGAAGCCCGTCGGGATCGTGCCGAAGAAGCCGGGGAAGCCGCCGAAGTTCCACGGCGTGGCGCCGTTGAAGCCGGTGTTCCAGGCGTTGTTGTTCCAGCCGTTGAAGGGGCCGAAGCCGTTGGTGAAGCCGGGGGTGTTGAAACCCTTGTTGAAGCCGTTCGTGCCCCAGTTCTGACCGAAGTTCTGGGCGAACGTCGAGTTCCACGGCGTGTTGTTCCAGCCGTTGATCGGGTTGAAGCCATTGATGGGGTTGAAGCCGTTGAACGTGGAGAACGGCGTATTCCAGTTCCAGCCGTTGATCGGGGCGCCGCCGAAGGGGCCGCCGCCGAAGCCGTTGAACGTGTTGAAGCCGTTGATCGGGCTCCAATTGTTCTGGCCGTTCCAGGGATTGAAGCCAAACGTGTTCCAGGGCGTGAAGTTGGTCGTCGTGAACGGGTTGAAGAAGGTGTTCATCTGCTCAGGCTCCATCTTGCTGTGCACAGGAATCGAACATGGCAACGTCGCGTCGTCCGGCGCTCCCTTCGAGGCCGGTAGCGGCGTTGAATCAGTCGTGATGCGAAGTGGCGGATGAGGATCGCCCATCGGAGGCTGCGTCTTCTCGCTGCGAAAAGTCCGATCGCGCCGCCGGATCCCCGCTGGGTCCGGACGCCGATCGTCGGGAGCAACCTCGTGGCTCCACGTGCACCCTGTCATCGACGCGCCAAAGGGCCGACTTTCCTCGCTCTCGCCCTTTTCGGGCCCCCCGGAGTTGCCCAACGGGCCACAGAGGCCGCTATACTCGCCCCCCCGCCCGGCGAACCCCGAGCGGTTTCACGCCCGAAGGGCCTATAGCTCAGCTGGCTAGAGCGCACCC
>JBGTSD010000093.1:0-12167 GCA_041940385.1 Phycisphaerales bacterium
GCCCTGATTCGCCCTACCCCCGGATGCACATTGCCCTGGGCTATCGCGCTGACACGCAGACGCCGCAAAAGCGGATTGCCGTGGTCGACGTGCGCAATGATGGCGACGTTGCGGAGCGAGAGGTCGGACATGCGTGGCTCGTGGCGGACCGGCAGGCGCCGCGCGACGCCGCGGCCAACGGTCCCGGTGATGAACTGGTTCGGACACCCGGAGAGCCCGAGTATAGCCCGACCAAAGGCGGCCGGACCGCGAACGGCGAATCAGCGGGCGTGCTGGGGCTTGGGATGGTCCGCGGGGCAGAGCAATTCGGCCCGCAGAATGCCGCGGAGCCGCTGGCCGTCCACCACTTCCACGCCCCACGCCAGCTCGCGCACCAGCGACGCGGCGAGCGCGGGGCCCTCGGGCTTGAGGCCCGCGGCCTGGAGCGTCTTGAGCGCCAGCGCGGGGCGGGCGGCGCCGACGGAGAGCCACGATCGCGCCTCGCCGTCGTCGGCCTCGCGCGAGAGCGCATCGAGCGCCATCTCGAAGCCCGGCGCCTCGAGGCCCATGACCCACCACGATCGCGCGGGCGCATCGTCCGAGGCGTCGGCGAAGGTCCAGCGGAGTTCGGGGCCGGTCTTCCAGAGCCCGGAGTCGTGGATCATCGGCGCGTGGGCGAGATCGACGCGTCGCACGGCCTCGGGCGGGACGCCGGTGAAGTTCATGCCCGGCATGCCGACGGAGTCGAGGAGGTCGGCCATCAGCCCGTCGGCGGTGGCCGGCGCGCACTCGAGGTTCAGCAGCTCCAGGCCCGCGGCAACCGAAGGCAGCCCGCCGCCCTTCGTCGGCGCGACCCAGACGGTCATGAACTCCCCCACCGTCTCCGTCGCACGCTCGTGGAGACGCGCGATGGGCAGGCCGGAGAACAGCGTGGTCATCCGCGGCGCCGTGATGGTCTCGGACGCGGCGCGCTCGACGCACCAGAAGATCGCGTCCTTCGCCGCGGCTCGCATGCCCTCGACGCGCCAGGGGCGCACGTCGCACGCGGCCTCGGCGGGCGCACCGCCGGCGAGGTCGGCGTGGATCGTCATGCCCATCCGGCGCGCGACCAGACCCGTCCAGCCGTCCTTGTCCGGCGGGCGCATGTAGAGGAGCGCCTGCCCGGCGCCGATCTCGCGCAGCCTGCGGAAGGCGTCGGCGTCGTGGAGCGCGCGCTTCGCGCCCTTCTCGAGCTGGGGGATCAGTTCATCGAAGAGCGCGTTTCGCGCAGTGGGCGCGAAGATCAGGGTCGCGTGCTTGGCGCGGCGTTCGGCGGTGAGCTCGTAGGCGCCGCGTTCGACGGAGAGCACCGTGTGCCCGGCGACGATGGCGCGCGGCGCGACGTCGAGGCGCTCGCGCAGGCGCTTCTCGGTGTCGAGGGAGACTTCGCTCAGGAGCGCCCAGGTGGCGCCGTCGTCGCCGAGTCGCGCGACGAAGGCGACGCGATGGCCAAGGAGGCGGTCGAAGGCCTCGTCCCGGTCCCAGCCGAGGCGATCGGCGAGCGCCGTCCACGCGGCCTCGGTCTCGCCGCCGGCGAAGACGCGCTCGATGAGCGCGCTGGCCGCGGGGCCCATCTCGCCGCGCCGCAGGGCCTTGGCGTCTTCCAGGACGATGAAGACATCGACGTCATCGGGCACGAGGCGCGCGGCGTCGAACATCCAGCCGCCGCCGGCGAGCGTGACGCGCACAAGCGCGAGCATCGCCACGCATGCAGCGGCCCACCGGAACGCGAGGGGTTGGGAGGAACGTCTCGGCACGATCATGCATCAACCGCCGGGGATCAGGATGACCCGAACCTTCTCGGGCTGGGTCGTAAGCGTCGCGGGGCGCGCCCACGAGGCGGTGTTCGCGGCGGCGGGCGCGCGGCCGAAGGTCCATCCGGCGGGGACCGCGTCGCTGCGGGCGGTGGTCGTCGTGTGCAGGCGCGAGCGCCAGGGCGACTCGGCGGGCAGCTCGGTCGGCGCGATGAAGCGAACGACGTGCAGGTCGGTGTACTCGCCGATGGCGACCGACGGCGGCTGTGGCGCCGGGGAACGCGATTCGTGCAGGCCCGCCACGGCGCCGCGGAGAGGCCGGAACACCGAGGCCATGCTCTGGATGTTCTGGCGCGCTTCGAGGCGGCCGGTCTCGACGACATTGGTGAGCGGCGCGGGGCGCTCGGCGATGAGCGCGGACTGCGGATTGGCGCGCTTGTAGAGGAAGCCGCCGGCGAGCATGACGAGGATCGACGCGGCCGCGGCGTAGCGGCCGATGCGGACGACGCGGCGCGCGGCGGGCGTCATCCAGCGCTTGCGCTGGTCAATCGCGTCCAACACCGAGTCGGTGAAGTCCGGCGAGGCGGAGGCGTCCGGCGTGCGCCGGAGCTGCTCGAGAGCGAACATGGTGCGGGCGAAGCGCTCGGCGGCGGCGGGGTCGCGGCGCATGCCGTCGAAGAGGCACCGCTTGCCGGCGTCGTCGAGATCGCCGTCGAAGAACGCATCCAGGAGTTCGTCGGGCACGCGCTGTGCATCGCCCGCGTCGAACCGCCGAGGGTCCTGGCTCATGACCAGACCTCCTCGACGCTCGCGTGGTGCTCGGGGGCCGCTTCGAGCGCCTGCCTCATGCGCCGCCGGGCGCGATGCAGGTGGCTCTTGATCGTGCCCTCGGGCATGCCCATGTGCTCGGCGATGAGCGCGATGGGCCAGTTGTGCTGGTGGAAGAGGATGAGCGCTTCGCGCTGCTCGTCGGTCAGCTCTTCGAGCGCCATGGCGAGCGCTTCACGCGCGTTGGCGCGGACCTCGACGTCGACCGCCTCGGCGCGCTCGGCGTGGGCGTTCGGACCATTCGGTGCGCGGCCGACGGCGTCGGAGTCGTACAGCGGACGGTGCTTCTGGCACGCGTTCACGTACAGACGGCGCGCGATGGTGAAGAGCCAGGTCGAGAAGCGGAAGCGCGGGTCGAAGCGGTCGAGGTGGGTGAACACCCGGACGAACGCTTCCTGCACCACGTCCTCGGCGACGTCGGCGCGACCCGACAGCCGGAGGATGTAGGCGTACACCGATTCCTGGTGGGCGCGGACCAGCCGCTCGGCCGCGTCCCGGTCGCCCGCCGCGGCCCGCTCGATCAGAATCCGTTCGTCCGACCGTAGCATGCGAGAGAGTGTACCCATCCGAGCGGCCCCTGGTTGCATGGAAAACGCCGATGCCGACCCCGGAAAGCCCGTTCCCAGAGCGCCAGCCCGGCATTCGGGACCTTCCCGACCTCACGTGGGCATCCTTATTGGCCCGTTGGATGGAGTTCGCCCGGTCGTCGGCGGCCCTGCCGCGGACGGTCGAAGGGGATCGGTGGCGTCGGTCGGTGGCGCCGATCATCGAGCTTCAGGCGGTGACGCACGCGCTGGCGGAGCTGGAGCGGATCACGGATTCGGAGGCGGCGCTGGGGATTGCGCGGTCGGACGTGATCATCGACCGGGCGGAGGAGAGCTTGCTCCGGACGTGGGGCGTGACGATCGCGGCGGACCTGCATCCGGAGCTGGTGGGGTTGATCGGCGATGCGCGGCTCGCGCTGGATGCCGCGCGCAAGCTGTACGGCGCGCGGTGATCGCAGGTCTCTACTCTAGAGACATGAAGAACTCTCATGCCGTCGCCGGACTGTGTCTCGTTCCCGTGTTCGCGCTCGCGGGTTGCGCGAGTGATCACGCGCACGATGTATTCAAGCTGCGGCCGGCGGTCGAGGATGCGTACGGGTACACGCATGCGATCCGCGTGGGTGATCGGATTTCGATCTCCGGTGCGGTGAGCATGGACGACGCGGGGAACCCGACGGCCGCGGGTGATCTGCGGAAGCAGATGGAGAACTGCTACGCGGATCTGCGGAAGGTTCTGGCGCACTACGGGTGCGATTTCGGGGACGTCGTGGTCGAGAACATCTATACGACCGACATGGCGGAATTCCTCGAGATCGCGGCATATCGGCGGGAGATCTATGGATCGCGTTACCCGACGGGGACGTGGTTGGAGGTGAAGGGGTTGGCGCTGCCGGAGTTCATGATTGAGATTGAGTTGGAGGCGCATTGCGGGGGGAGGTGAGCGCGAGCGCGGGTGGCACTGGGTTCGGCTTTGGGAAACCAGTGTGAGCACCGATGGCGTCGGCTTACAAGACACGGGCCTGCGGGCGTAGAACGCAGGTTTCCCAGAGTGAGAGCAAATGGCGCCCAGGATTCTCAGAATGCGGCCCTGATCGCCGCCGCTGAGAGTGCGCGAACTTCATCGGCATCCACACGAATCGTCGCGCGTCCGCCGGGGTCGATCTGAATCTGTGGCAGGCCCCGAAACTCTGGACTCTCACCTCCGTTCACAGCAACGTGTCGGATCGCAAAATCTTCGGGCAGCCAAAGGTCATGAGGTACTGACATCAACACGTAGCGCCCAGCCGGGAGTTGGATGCCGCCCTCGGGACGTAATGGATCGTCACCGGGCGAGTCCAGGCCAGCGACAAAGAAACCGTTCTCGTCTGTCACGAATGACAACAGCACATCCCCCGAAACTCGAACAAATGTGAAGCTCTCGCCTCGCGCGGGCGCTCCCCCAGATGTCGCGACACCTGCGACATAACCTGTTGGTTCGGCAAACTGCACAACTCCAAGATCGACGGACTCCTGTCCCTCTGGCGCCTCCACTGCAAGCAGCCTTGTCCACTGCTCCGTCGTCACGGTCAGCAACGGCGCGTTGCGCGCAACCAGAATCTGAAACCAGCCGAGATCATCGGATCGGACAATCTCTGCAGGGCTGCCGGACTCGCCGATGATCATCGCCGCGTCCTGAGACAACCCGCTTTGCACGCGTCCCGCGATCGTGATGGTCGAGCAAGCCTGCACGGTTACGTCAACCTGCGTCTGGCCGGGCAGAATCTGAAACGGCGTCCCGAGACCAGGGAATTGGAACTGCTTCGTCAGGCCGCGCCATCGCAGGAGTAGATCTCGATCTGATTCACCGTCCCGTCTTCCGTAGCCCACGATCACGCGGCCATGCGTCGTGCCCTCGTCGGGAACCTGAAGGGTGAGCCGAGCCAACCCGTTCGCATCTGTCGAGATTCTTTCCACGAGCGATGAGCAGACATCCAGTCCGACGACGATGCCCGCGCCGTGCACTGGCTGATCCTCATCGTCGAGCACTTTGACGGCCACGGCGACCTGGCCGGCGATTCCCGTCGAAGACCAGGGTGCGATCGCCATGGATGAGAGCAGCGATGCGAGCCGAATCCAGCGACTACCACTTGCGGTGTTTCGATGGACGCTCGGGTGGCTCATGAGTTTGCCTCCCTACAGAGCATAGTGAGGGTCGGGTTGCAGTTGTGGAACTCAGCGCGAGCGTCGGTTCCTCCGCCCCTTCGGGGCTCATTGAGCTAAGTGGTGACGGGTCCGGGGGCGGGGCGCCCCCGGCTACGTGCCTGCGCCGCTGCGCGGCGAGAGAAGGTTTGCCCCGAGTTTGCATTTGAGGTTCTTGCGGTGCGCCGGGACTGCTTCGCGGCGGGAAGAGCACTGGTTTCCCAGAGCTGAAACCAGTGGCACCCGGCGCGGTGGGCGCTGTGGCGCCGCTCCGCGGCTCACTTGTTCGGCGCTGACGTACACCGGGTTTGCACCCGGGGCTATCCCGGCGCGCCGGGACCGCGGCGTTGCCGCTTAGGAATGTCGGACCGGGCGCCCCCACCACCATGGACGTGTCTGAAGCCGCTCCAAAGGAGTCGTCGACAAAGAGGCGGATTGAACAAGGGTGGCGAATCCCATCCAACTCTTCGTCGCGGACTCCTCAGAGTTGGCTTCCGCGCGACACCGATTCACGACGCGAAGAGCATGGACTGTGTCGCGGTCGGGATCTGGACCGCGGTGCGCGCGGGGACGTCGACCCACTTGGTTGCTTCGCGCTGCGACGTGACGACGGAGGCCATGCCGTGGGCGGCGTGGGCTTCGAGGGCGCGCTCGGGGGTGTTGCATTCTTCCGAGAGGTGCAGGAGGACGACGCCGTCGCGCGGCTTCATGTGCCCCACTGCTTCCGCGGACTCCTGATTGCTGAGGTGCCCGGCGCCGCCCATGATGCGGCGCTTGAGGTACATCGGGCGCGCGCTGGCCATCTGCAGGTGCGGGCAGTAGTTGGACTCGATGCCCAGCACGTTCACGCCCTGCATGAGGTCGATGAGGCGGTCGGTGACGCGGCCGACGTCGGTGGCCCAGCCGAGGGACCCGGCGCGGGCGGCGCCCTGGATGTCGAAGCGGAACGCCGCGACGCCGAGGTCGTCGTGGCTGAGGAGGCACGGCGTGACCTGCACGGCGCAGGTCGGCAGCGCGCGTGAGCGGCCCTTGACGGGGAGGGATTCGATCAGGTCGAACGTGTCGTCGCAGAGGATGGTGCGCCGGCGGAGCGCGCCGGCGCGTTCGGCGCGGCCGCGGTGGCGGCGGTGCATGATGAAGACCGCGTGCGCCGGGAGCTTGCCGATCCAGCCGGCGTTGAAGTGATCGGCGTCGAGGTGGGTGATGATCGCGGCGTCGATGTCCGCGAGCGTGAGGCCGATGGTTTCGAGGAGCGCCCTGGTGCGCCGCCCGGAGAGGCCGGCGTCGAGGAGCGCGGTGACGGATTCGCCGGCGCACTCGATGCGGAGGACGGCGCAGTTGCCGCCGGAGCCGCTGGCCAGCACGCGCAGGGCGATGCGCAGACCGTTCGATCCGCCGCCGTCCGTGGTCGCGGGCTCGCGCATGACGGCAAACGTACCCGGGTGGGCGGATGGTGTCACGCTCGGCGCAAGGAAAAGGGCGCCGCGCTCCTCGACGCGGCGCCCTTCGTTCCCTGCGATTCGGAGACCCTTCGGATCAGGCGGCTTCGCGGCGGCGCTTGCGGCCGACGGTGCGCTGATCGGCGCGGGCGCGGTGGCCTTCGCGCTCTTCGAGGATGGCGACGAGGTCGGTCGGGCTGGTGGCCCAGACGTCGGCGCCGATCTCTTCGGCGAGGCCATCGGCGCGGTTGAAGACGCCGCCGCCGACGGCGATCTGCGTTTCGCTGCAGGCGCCGATCTCACGCATGGTGTCGATGAGCGTCCGGACGTTGGGCAGATCGGCCGGCGCCGAGGCGAAGAGGAGCAGGATGTCGGGGGTGCGCTCCTGGACCTGCTCGAGGATCTCGTCGCGGGCGATGCCGCCGCCGGCGAAGGCGACGTTGTAGCCCTCGCACTCGAGGAGATCGACGGCCATCTGCGCGGCGAGTTCGTCGGCGTCGGTCGGGCCGCAGACCGCGAAGATGGTGCGCCCGTTGTTGGGCTTGGTGGTGAATCGCGCCGCGGATTGGTCGACGAGGACGCGCAGGAGTCTCGTCGCGAGGTGGTGGGCGAGGGTCGTGAGCCGATCCTCGCGGTGCATCTTCTGCACGGTTTCGTAGGTGGGCCAGAAGAGGTCGCTGACGACCTGCTCCGGGCTCATGCCGTTGTCGATCGCGTCCTCCACGACTTGTCTTGACGTCGGGCGATCACCGGCGACAAGGGCTTCGAACAGACGCTCCGCAAAGATTTCGTTCCTCACTGGTTGCTCCGAGGTTTCGTACTCGGAACAGCGGCTTGGCTCCGCCCGGCCCCGTCCCTGGGTGCACGGTTGCTGGCTTCCGACGCATCCGGGGACATCCAGGTCTCCGGGCCACCACGTCGGGCAGACGCCCACTCTGCGCCTGCGGGGAGGGGTATCGAATGCTGCGCAGAACACCCGTGAAACTTGCACCCCCCTGCGCAGAAAGTCGTATGAGCGGACCTTCATTTGGTCCGATAACACGATTCGGACCCCCCCGATCGGGCCATGTTGTCCCCAATCTACCCCCGTGCCGTCCCGGAAACCGCCTCAGCCCGGTAGCAGACGCAGACACCGGCGGTCAGGGGTTTCTGGGCGACGGGTCCGAAGCCGGAACGTCGGACAAGGTCCGCCATGGCGTCGCGGTCCATGAACGAGCCCACCGACTTGGGCAAGTACCGGTAGGCGCCGGACTTATCGCGGGCGATCCAGGTCGCGGTGCGGGGCATCAGCCAGCCGCAATAGAAGTCGTTGAACCACGCGGCGGGCGGGAATCGGGGCCGGCTGAACTCGAGGATGACGAGGCGGCCACCGGGCTTGAGGACGCGGCGGAACTCCTTCACGGCCTTCGCCGGGTCGGCGACGTTGCGGATGCCGAAGGCGATGGAGACCACGTCGAACTCGGCGTCGGCGAAGGGCAGGGCCATGGCGTCGCCCTGGAGGTATTCGACGGGTGCGGCGTGATCGGCGTCGAGGGCGGGCTTCACGCGGGCGAGGTCGAGCATCTCGGCGGTGTAGTCGAGGCCGACGACGCGGCCCGGGCGGCCGGCGCCGAGGGCTTGGGCGCGGGCGAAGGCGCGGGTGAGCTCGCCGGTGCCGCAGGCGGCGTCGAGGACGGCGTCGCCGTCACGGAGATTGGCCATGCGGACGGCGGCGCGTCGCCAGGCGGCGTCGCGTCCGAAGGAGTGGAGGGTGTTGTTGAGGTCGTAGGAGCGCGCGATGGCGGCGAACATGGCGCGGACCTTGTCGGCCTTCTCGCGGCTCTGGTGGGGATTCTGCGCGAGTTCGGCGTTGGTCCAGGCGGGCTGCTCGACGGTCGTGGGCATCGGGCGATGGTAGGTGGTCGGCGGGTGGACTGGAACTGCGGGCGTGTTGCCGCGACCATACTGAGGAGTCCATTCCCCTTCAGGAGTCTTCGGATGATCGATCTTCGCCGCGTTGTGCTGTTCGCCCTGGTTCTCCCGCTCGTGGCGCCGCTGGTGGGGTGCGTGACGAACGCGGCGACGGGGAACTCGCAGCTCAATGCGCTGAGCCGCGAGGAGGAGATCCAGCTCGGGACGGAGGCGGGGCCTCAGTTGGCGCAGGAGTACGGCGGGGCGATCAGCAACCCGGGCGTGCAGGCGTACGTGACGGAGATCGGCATGAAGCTGGCGAGCTTCACGGAGGCGGACTATCCGTCGCTGCCGTGGGAGTTCACGGTGCTGGACTCGGACGTGATCAACGCGTTCTCGCTGCCGGGCGGGAAGGTGTATCTGTCGCGCGGGCTGGCGGAGAAGTTCACGAACGAGGCGCAGCTTGCGGGCGTGCTGGGTCACGAGATCGGGCACGTGGTCGCGGAGCACGTGGACAAGCGGATCGCGTCGCAGACGGGATGGACGATCGGCGCCGCGGTGGCGGGGGTGGTCGCGGGGCAGTCGGGCAGCGGGCTGGTGGCGCAGGCGGTGCCGATGATCGTGAGCCAGACGGGGCAGGGCTTCATGCTCAAGTGGGGCCGCGACGAGGAGTACGAGTCGGACGAGCTGGGCGTGCGCTACATGGTGCGCGCGGGGTACGACCCGCGCGGGCAGATCGAGGTGATGAAGATCCTTCGTGACTCGATGGAGGGCGGCGCGCGCCCGCCGGAGTGGCTGAGCACGCACCCGTACCCGGAGAACCGGATCGCGAACCTCGAGGCGCACATCGAGAAGCACTACGCGGCGACGCAGGACAATCCGGAGTATGGGGAGTTTGCGGCGCGGTATCGGGAGCGGTTCTTGGATCCTCTGAAGAAGTAGGAGTGAACGCGAAGGACGCGAAGGGACGCGAAGGGGAAGAAGGGGATCGGAACGCGGAGAACGCAGAGGGGGAGAGTGGTTGTGAGGATGAAGGCGGGTGTTGTGTGGTGGCGCTCTGGGTGCGAATGACCTGCGCCGCTACGCGGCTATTGGCGCGTTGAGCGAGATCTCCCGGGGGCGAGGCGCCTCCGGCTAGGCACCTAGGCCGCTTCGCGGCGAAGAAGGGGCGAAGGATCTCATCTTTAGATGGGCAAGGCGCCCGACGAGAGCACGCTTCCTTATGGGCGCGTCTCGTGGTTGGGGATGCGCTCTTTTGGGGCTGTAGCTCGTGCGTTTGATTTGCGGTTGGCGGTGGTGCGCCAGAAGTCGAGCCAGTTGGTGGCGGCGAAGCCGCGGATTTCGTGGTCGCTCCAGTTGCGCGCGTGGAGCGCATCGGTGAGCTTTCGGAGGTCGGTGGGTTTGCGGATGCCGATGGGGAGTTCATCGGCGCGGATGCCGCCGTCCATGTCGCTGCCGAGGCCGATGATGCGCCGGTGGCCGGCGACTTCGCAGACGTGCTCGACGTGGGCGATGCAGTCGTCGATGCTGGCCTTCGCGGGGTCTTCATTGAGGAACGCGCCGAGGAGGTTGAGGCCAATGACGCCGCCGCGCTTCGCGATTTCTCGGATCGTGTCGTCGGTGAGGTGGCGCTGATTCGGCTTGCCGTGCTTGTCGGCGGGCAGGAGGGCGCGGCAGTTGGAGTGCGAGGCGATGACGGGCGCATCGGTGGCGCTGAGCAGGCCGTCGAGCGAGCGGTCGCTCAGGTGCGAGACGTCGTGGACGACGGCGTGCGCGTCCATGTGTTTGATGAGTTCGCGTCCGAGGTCGGTGAGCGGATCGTCGCTGCCGTTGCCGCCGGCGTAGCGCGAGGAGCGCCACCAGGCCATGCCGACGGCGACGGCGCCGCGTTCGATCCACCAGGGGAGTTCGTCGGGGGTGCGGATGGGGTCGGCGCCTTCGATGAGGACGCCGAGGTGGAGCTTGTTGTCGCGCGCGGCGCGGCGGGCGCTCTCCATGGCGCCGGGGTGGACGACTTCGCTGACGCCCATGCCGCCGCGGATCTGGCCGACGTGGGGATCGGTGCGGAGGATGGAGAGGAGATCGAGCGCGGCGTGGTGCTGATCGCGCCAGGTGAGATAGACCTCGAGCTGCGCGCGGCCGGCTTTGAATGCGCGTTCGGCATCGCCGACGGGGTAGCCCTCGGGGCCGCCGCCGCCGGCCTCGGTGAAGATGGTGCCGAGCGCGAAGCGGACGGCGCCGTCGCGGAGCGAGGGGAGCGTGACGGACGCGGGGTGATGGGGCCCGCCGCTGGATTCGGGCGCGGCGTGCATGTCGCGCCCGTTCACAGCGAGGTAGGCGAGGTCCAGGTGCGCATCGAACCACAGGAGCGGGTCGGTCATGCGCTGAGGATATCGCGCCGGGATTTGGCGGGGATCAGAGCCGGTTGGCGCGGAGCGCGGCGCCGTTGCCGTTGTGCACGGTGGTGGGCTCGGTCGAGTTGCACCAGAAGACGGCGATGGGCGGGTTGACGGAGTTGTCGAAGAAGTAGTTCCAGCCGAACTGGTCTTCGTTCGTGACGACGCGGTTGGTGGCGTCGGTGACGCTGGTGACGAGCTGGATCGTGCTCAGGCCGTTGAACGGATTGGCGGGGATGGGATCGGGGACGACGGGGCCAATCCTGGTGAGTTCGTCGAGCGTGGGATAGGCCGCGGCGCCGTCAACGGCGGCGCGGGTGTAGTAGCTGGCGAGCCCGGCGCGCGCGGCGCCGAGTGAGCACTGCGCGGAGGAGACTTTGGCGCGGTCGGCGTAGTCGAAGTAGCGCGGCAGCGCGACGCCGCCCAAGACGGCGAGGACGAGCATGACGGCGACGACTTCGACGATGGTGAAGGCGCGGGGTCGGAGAGGGATGAGCGGCATCGCGGGCTCCTTGGGCGAGGGGCGGGCGCGTGGCCCGGGGAGCGGGATCGGCGATGTGCGGGCGCGGGTTGAGCGCGGGGCGCGGGGTGGTGGGCGCGTCCGAGAAGATGGTGTACGAGCGAGAAGACAAGAGCCCTCACCCGGCACATTCACGCATCGCTCGGAGCTCGCTGCGCGGAAGCGAAGTCAGAGAGCAGAGGGAGAAGGGAGTAGGCAGAGCAGAAGCCCTCACCCCGCCCTCTCCCACTTCGCTCGAGGACTCGCTGCGCGGGAGAGGGGGGTTAGAACGTCATCGTCTTCGGGGCCGTGTCGACGAGGATCTCGGCTTCGGTCTTCTTCTTCACTTCGTCGACGGTGACGTCGGAGGCGAGTTCGGTGAGCTTGAAGCGGCGCTTCTGCTTGTCCATCTCGAGGACGCAGAGGTTGGTGATGATCATGTCGATGCAGCGCAGGCCGGTGAGGGGGAGCGTGCACTTTTTGACGATCTTCGCGGCGTCGCCCTTGGCGGTGTGCTCCATGGCGACGATGACACCGGTGGCCCCGGTGGCTAGGTCCATGGCGCCGCCGACGTTGCCCACGCCCCGCTGGGGGAGCATCCAGTTGGCCAGGTCCCCGGT
>JBGTSD010000094.1:0-12079 GCA_041940385.1 Phycisphaerales bacterium
GAGCGGATGCCGCCGCCGACGGGGGTGGTGAGGGGGCCCTTGATGCCGACGAGGTACTTGCGGAAGTCCTCGAGGGTCTGGTCGGGGAGCCAGTTGCCGGTCTGGTTGTAGGACTTCTCGCCGGCGAGGACTTCGTGCCAGTGGAGCTTGCGCTGGCCCTGGTAGGCCTTCTGGACCGCGGCGTCGAAGACCATGACGGAGGCGCGCCAGATGTCGGGGCCGGTGCCGTCGCCTTCGATGAAGGGGATGATGGGGTCGTTGGGGACGGTGAGGCCGCGGGAGGCCGACATGGTGATGGGGGTTGGCATGGGGGGAATATAAGGCACCAAGGCATCGAGGCAGCTAGGCATCGAGGTGGCGAGGGGACGGGGAGGGTTGCATTGGGCGCGTTGTTCTAGTACATTAGAACAATGGGCCGACGGGCGAACCTGGATTTCGAGAGCCCGGCGCCGCTGTATCACCAGATCGCGGAGGCGATTCGCGCGCGGATCGAGCGTGGGGAGCTGGGGCCGGGGGATCCGCTGGATCCGGTGCGCGAGGCGGCGGAGGTCTGGGGGGTCAATCTGCACACGGTGCGGCACGCGTACGCGGAGCTGGCGCGGGAGGGGCTGGTCGAGAGTCGTCGGGCGCTGGGGACGCGGGTGACGGGGCGGGTGAAGAAGCGCGCGGCGGGCGGTGAGCGGGAGGAGTTTGTCGCGCGGGTTGCGCGCGAGGCCGCGGATCGCTGGGGAATGACGGCGCGGGAGCTTGGGGAGGAGTTGATCCGCCGCGGGTCCGACGGGGGGATGGATGGGGATGGGCGCGAGGTGGTGTATGTGGTCGAGTGCAGTCAGCGTCAGTGCGAGGACTTGGCGCGGCAGCTCGAGGAGGCGTGGGATGTGGATGCGCGGCCGTGGTGCCTGGATCGGGAGGGTGAGCCGCCTGAGGGCGCGGTGGTCGCGACGTACTTCCATTTCAATCAGGTGAGGTTGCGCTGGCCGCGGCGGTTGGCGCGGGTGCGGTTCGCGTCGATCGTGGTGGATCCGGGTTTGGCGCGGCGGGTGCGCGAGCATGCGGGTGTCGGCGCGGGGGAGCGGGTGACGGTGACGCTGCACGAGTTTGATCAGCCGACGCTGGACGCGGTGGCGGCGGACTTGTCGGTGGCGTTGCCGGCGGAGCGGTTCGAGGTGAAGACGAGGTTGATCGAGGGCGCGGGCGAGGCGGTGACGGGGCGTCGCAGGGGTGTGGCGCTCGTGGCGCCGCGGGTCTGGGGGCGGATGACGGAGGAGGAGCGATCGAGTGGTCGCGCGGTGGAGGCGCGGTACGTGTTCGACGCGGGCGATCTCGCGTCGATGGGACGGGAGCTGGGCTGGGCGAAGAAAGGGGCGAGGTCATGAACGTGGCGTTGCGGTGTTCGGTCGTGGTCGTGGTCGTGGCGGCGATGGTGGGCGCGTGCGCGGCGTGGGCGGGCGAGGCGGACGCGTCGGGCGGTGGTTGGCGGTGCGAGCGGATGGATGTGGTGATCGATCTGACGCGCGCGGCGGAGGGGACGGCGCGGATCGAGGGGGAGATGCGATTGGCGCTGGAGTTGGAGGCGTCGATGGGGCCAACGGTGTTCGTGAATCGGCGGCGCGAGGCGATGCGGTTCGTGGAGGCGTCGGGACCGGAGGGGACGACGGCGGAGCTGAACGCGACGAACGCGGAGTGGGAGCATTCGATGCTGCTGCACGTGCGCGCGGCGGAGGCGTATGCGCGCGGCGACGAGGCGATGGTGAGATTCGTGTGCGAGAACGACGGGGACGCGTTCCAGTGGAAGGTGAGCGAGGAGATCGCGTGCGCATCGTGGACGGAGGGTTGGTTGCCGTCGATGACGCCGGGTCCGGACGGAACGCGGAGCGCGGACCTGATGCGCTCGACGGGCAGGACGACGTTCAAGCTGCCGGCCGGGTGGCGGGCGATCACGAACGGGCGGCTGCTGGAGCGGACGGAGCGCGCGGACGGCGCGACGGAGGTGTGGGAGACGGAGCAGCGGGTGGCGCGGTCGTTCGCGGCGGGACCGTACGAGGCGGCGTGGCACGATGTGAACGGGCGGAAGATCGGCGTGTACCTGCTCAGCGCGAAGCCGATGGGCGTGGATCGCCAGGTGGATCTGTTGGCGCGGGCGCTGGCGGCGCAGGAGGCGCGGTTCGGGCCGTATCCGTACCCGACGTACGCGATCGCGGAGATTCCGGACGGCGCGATGGAGTGGTACGCGTCGAGCGAGCAGGGATTCATCATGGCGGCGTCGCGGGCGTTTGAGTACGCGCACGGGAACCTGCCGCTGTGGGGCCACGAGATGGCGCACGGCTGGTGGGGCAACCTCGTCGGGACGACGGGGCCGGGGGCGATTCTGTGCTCGGAGTCGCTGGCGCAGTACAGCGCGGTGGTGGCGATCGAGGCGGTGGACGGCGAGGCGGCGGCGACGGAGTTCCTGCGGTTCTCGCGCGAGGGGTACTCCAAGCGACAGTGTGCGCGCGGGTACTTCGAGATGATCCGGGACGGGCAGGACCGCGCGCTGTCGCTGCTCGACAACGACTTCGAGTGGCGGCACAACCTGTCGGACGCGAAGGGGCACTGGGTGTACCACATGCTTCGCGGGCGGGTGGGCGACGAGGTGTTCTTCGCGACGCTGCGCGGGCTGATCGAGACGTTCGCGCGGCGGGATATCTCGCTGAACGACGTGCGCGCGGCGTTCATCATGGCGGCGCCGGACGCGGAGCTGGAGACGTTCTTCGCGCAGTGGCTCGATCGGCCCGGCGCCCCGGTGCTGGATGCGGCGTGGAGCGACGGCGAGCTGGTGATCACGCAAGCGCAGGGCGGCGAGCCCTACGACCTGCGGCTGGACGTGGCGCTGCAACTGGCGGACGGCTCGACCGAGCGGCGCACGGTGCGGATCACGGAGCGCGAGACGCGCTTCGCGATCGATCCGGGGCAATCGGTGACGAGCGTCATGCTCGACCCGGATCATCGCCTGCTCATCTGGACGCCGGAGTACGGCGAGCGCCCTTCGACGGAGTGAATGAACAAGCCCCCGCGCTGGGCGGGGGCTTAAAGGAGTGCGGATTCGAGGCGGGATCGGTCAGCGGCGGCGGCGCGGGCCGGCGATGGTCAGGCCGAGGAACGCGAGCACCGCGGCGCCGGGCGCGGGGATCTGGGGGAGCGCGCCGGTGAACGGCCGGCTCTGGAAGGAGCCGGTGGCGGTGAGGGTGTTGGCGATGAGCGCGCCGTCGATGTTGCCGTTCTGGAAGCGGACGGACGCGAGCGGCGCGAGGATCGAGCCCTCGACGCCGATGCCGCCGAGCTCAAGCGACGTCGTTTCGAAGAAGTTGAAGAGGATGCGATCGTCGGCGGCGCCGTTCAGATTGAACCCGAAGTTGCGCATGCGGTTGTAGGCGCCGTCGACGTTGATGAGCACGGTGGCGCCGGTCGGCACGGAGATCTTGAAGGAGTTGGCGTTCTGGAGCGCGGCGGAGGAGACGGAGAAGACGTTGAGGCCGCTGCTCGTGCCGACGAGGTTGACGCCGCCCCACTGCACGGTGGTGCTGCCGGTGACGGCGAGCTCGGACCATGCGCTCGAGAGGGCGAGGATCTCGCTGCGGGCATTCTCGAAGGAGAAGGGCGCGGCGGCGTTGTAGGCGGAGCCGTTGGGGATCCCGACGCCGCGGAAGGCGGCGGCGCCGGCGTAGCGGATGTTGCCGTTGGCGACGGAGCCGTTGGACATGGAGATGGCGCCGGCGGTGATGATGTCGTCGCGCTGGCCGCGGGAGTTGGTGAGGGCGGCGCCGATGCCGACGCCGGAGAGCGAGATGCTGCCGCCGGCGGCGATGCGCCCGCCGACGGAGGTGTTGGCGATGGAGGCGCTGCCGAAGGTGAAGACGTTGTAGTCGGAGGCCTGGGGGAAGATGGGCGCACCGTGCGCGGAGGCGGCGACGACGGCGGCTGTGATGAGTGCGGCGGGGCTGGCGAGTTTCATGCTGTGACCTGTGCTGGAGGCGGCGACCGGGCCGCGCTCGCTGAGGCGTGTCAGGGGAATCGTGGGAAACGGCACGGGGCGGGGCCAGTGAACGAACGCTGGATGGCGACGCCAAAGCAGGGGCCGGGTCGTCACAGACGGTCGCGATGCGGTTGGAGGGGGAGTTTCGGGGCCGGATTGACCGATAACTAGGGCATGGGATTTCCCGTCTTCGTGAGCATGGGGTACGAGTCGCGGTACGCGCTCCTCGGGGCGATGGCGCGGGAGATGGCGGAGGCGTTCGCGGCGAAGGGGTGCGAGGTGAATCCGCCGGGCGGTGTGGAGGCGCTGCACGGGCGCGCGGGGATGGCGCTGTGGCTGAACTTCCTGGGGGATGTGAAGGACTTGTCGCCGCGGGTGACGGGGGCGGGCTCGCGGGTCGCGCTGGTGCAGTTCTTCGTGGATCATCCGCTGGCGCTGTGGGCGGAGCAGATGGACGTGCTGGCGCGGCTGCCGAACTTTCGGATGGCGCTGCCCTGCGTGGACGGGCTGCACCTCCTGAGGATGCGCTGGCCGACGCTGCGGCACGTGCACTGTCTGCACGGTGTGGGGCCGGGTGCGCTGGCGCCCACGGAAGACCTCCAGGCCAATCGCGCCGTGGATGTCGTCGTGACGGGATCGATCGCGACGGAGGATGAGCTGGGCGGGATGCGGGCGAAGCTGCCGGCGCGCGTGCACGGCGTGTGCGCGGAGATGGTGGAGCTGATGGTGGAGCGGCCTCGGATGACGTTCGAGAGCGCGATGGACGTGTGCGCGGGCGGCGACGGGATGATGACGGGCGAGTGGGCGCTCTTGCAGGGCGTGCAGCGGTACGTGGTGGCGGCGGTGAATCGGCGGCGGAGGATCGCGGCGGTGCGAGCGCTACGGGGATTGAAGGTCGAGGTGTACGGGGGCGGCGCGTGGGAGGGTGTATGCGCGGATGCGGGTGCATCGTGGCGCGGGGAGGTGGCGTACGGGGAGCTTCCGGCGACCTTGCGGCGGGCGCGGGTGTGCGTGGCGCTGGGGCCGACGCAGTTCACGGAGACGTTCAGCGAGCGGTTGCTGCTGAGTCTGGCCGCGGGGTGCGGGACGGTGGCGGATGATCGACTGCTGGTGCGCCGTCACTTCGGGGGCGCGGGGTGCGTGGAGCTGTTCGATGCGGGCGAGATGAGCACGCTGCGCTCGGCGGTCGAGGGTCTGTTGAAGGATGGGGATCGCTGTGCGCAGATGGGTGTGCGCGGGCGCGCGGAGATTGAGCGTGCCCACCTCTGGGCGCATCGGCTCGAAACGCTGGCGCGGCTGGGGAACGACGCGATGGCGGCTTAGGCGGAGGGCGCCGGCGCGGGCTCGCGGAATGACTGGCCGGCGTGATCGACCTCGAGCGGGGGCTTATCGAATTTGGCGCGGAGCCAGTTGGCGGTCTTGAGGACTCTGCCGCGGGAGATCAGCCAGCGCTGGATCCGGTACTTGCCGGGGCAATCGGCGAGGGCGACGCCGATGATGATGACGAGGATGCCCTGACCGGGGAGGACGAGCATGGCGACACCGGCGGCGATCAGCAGCCAGCCGAGGATGTTGCGGGCGATGCGCAGGGCGAGCGCGCGGCCGGGCCTGTTCTTCGAGAAGGTCGAGCGCTGGCGCTTCTGCTGCTGGAAGTAGTCGGCGGGCGCCTTCACGATGAGGACGACGGCGACGACGACCGTGATGACGATCGCGGCGATGGAGCCGATGGTCGTCCAGAGGAGCGCTTCCTTGTTGTCCTCGAGCCAGTTGGCGATGAAGGCGAGGTCCATGCGGGGACCGTAGACCGCGCAGATGAGGCGGGGATTGGATGAAGATGAAGGGATGTTTTCTCGGGCCCAACGCGGCAATTCTCGGGCGGCTGCGGCGGAATGCGGGGGATGTCGGGGCGACCCCCCGGCGGGCGCGACGGCCGCGGCAAACTCGGCACAGATGGCGCGAGGAGCGGATTCAGGGCAAACGCGGTGCGTTCGTGGCTGGTGCGAGGCGAGCCACGGATCGATAGGTCTGAGTCGCTGTCGCTCCGCCGGGTGGTCACCGGTCGCGGCGTGGGGAGTGCGCGATCGAGTTGGAGGCATGCTTGTCGTCGGAAAGCCCTCAGCCATCGCCGGTCTCCGCAGCGTCCAGCGGTCAGGCGCCGACGGTGGACGTGGTGCGCTCGGGCGGGCCGGGGAAGACGGTCAACTCGGCGCGCGCGGGGTATCTGCCGATCTCGCTCGATCGGTTGCCACGACGGGCGCTGGCGGGGATCGACGTGTACCTGCGGACGCGCGGGGAAAACGGTCCGCCGGACGCGACGGGGGAGACGTTCGCGCTGTACGCGGCGAAAGACGTGGACTTCGGCGAGGAGAAGCGCGCGTGCCTGCGTGAGCAGAGCGTGCGATTCGTGTACATCAAGATCGCGGACCATCAGCGATTCCGCCAGCAGGTGGAGAGCGCGATCCAGGAGGCGGCGACGGACCCGGCGATTGCGCTCGAGGAGCGCGCGGCGCTGGTCTACGAGACGAGCGTCGAGCTGATGAACGAGCTCTTGACGGAGACGAATCTCTCGGAGATGTCGCCGCGGCTCGACAACATCTCGCGCGCGGTGACGAAGCTGGTCATCAGCGACAAGAACGCGTTTGCGCACCTGCTCGAGACCTCGAGCCACGACTTCTACACGGCCACGCACATGGTGAACGTGGGGACGTGGATGGCGCCGCTGGCGGTGGCGATGGGGTACGAGAGCACGGAGGAGTTGAACCGGATCGTGCAGGCGGGGCTGCTGCACGACATCGGGAAGCTGAAGGTGCCGGAGGACGTGCTGAACAAGCCGGGGAAGCTGTCGGACGAGGATTGGGCGGCGATCCGTCAGCATCCGTCGATCGGCTTTGACCACCTGAAGGCGATGGGGATCGACGATCCGATCGTCCTGGCGGTGACGCGTCATCATCACGAGCGCCTGGACGGCACGGGCTATCCGGACAAAATCACGTCGGCGGAGATCCATCCGGTGGCGAAGATCTGCGCGGTGGTGGATTCGTTCGACGCGATGACGGCATTCCGGCCGTTCAAGTCGCGGACGATGTCGCCGAGCGAGGCGCTGCGGATCATCGAGAGCGAGACGCCGGCGAAGTACGATCCGGACATCGTGAAGGCGTGGATCAAGCTGGTGGGATCGCTGGATCAGCCGTTCGCCACGAAGCCGAAGGGCGCGGAGGCGCCGGCGGCGGGCAAGTCGTCGTCGCCGTCGATGCCGATCGGCGGCGCGGGCGCGGCGCTCGGCGGCGAAGGCGAGGGCGAGGGTCGCCGGGCGTATGCGCGGCACCCGTTCTCGTGCGCGGCGAAGGCGCACATCCTGATGGTGCGCGGGCGGATGGTGACGGAGGGCGCGTGCACGCCGATCACGACGCACAACGTGTCGCGGTCGGGGCTGGGGTTTCTGTGCCGCGAGCCGTACACGCCGGGCGACTGGCTGCGCGTGCACATGACGCGTCCGGGCGCGGACGATCGCTTGATCGAGGGTCAGGTGATGCGTTGCCGGCGGTACAACGACCGCTGGTACGACGTGGGGATCCGATTCGGGAACCCTGCGGCGGAGGCGTCGGCGCGGCCTCAGGCGGCGTAGGCGTCAGGACGCGGCGGAGTTGTACAAGCTGAGCACGATGTTGAGGTCGGCGAAGCCGACGAAGCCGTCGCCGTCGATATCGCCCTGCTCGGGCGAGCCGGGCGTGTTGTAGGCGCCGAGGATGATGTTGAGATCGGAGAAACCGATGAGGCCGTCGTGGTCGAGGTCGGCGACGTGGCGGACGCCGATGGTGACGCTCGTTTGAGACTGCTCGACGTACCAGGTGTGCACGGGGTTGGCGAGCTCGGGAAGTTCGATCGCGGAGAAGTCGTAGGGGCCGTTCGCCGCGTCGAAGGAGATGATGTCGAACGTGTGGCCGATCGTGGGCTCGAAGTTGTCGATGAGCGCCGCGGAGAACTGAGTCTGGATGATCGTGTCCGCGTCGGTCTCGATGTGGATGGCGCCGAAGCGGTCGGCGCCGGGTCCGCCGAGTTCGATGGTGACCAGGCCTTCGACCGGGCCGAAGTAGGGATTGAAGCTGGCGTTGATCGCGCCGCCCGGGCCCGCGGTCAGGGTGGAGGTGGAGGCGCCGGTCTCCAGGAAGATCGTCAGCGTGGCGCCGTTCTCGGCGCGGATGTCGCCGTTGTTGTGGACCCAGGAGTCCAGTTGAAGCGGGCCGGGGCCATCGGCGGCGAGGAGCCCGTTGTTGATGACGTCGCCGCCGGTGATTTCGCCGTTGTAGCCGCGGACTGTGGCGCCGGGGCCGATGACGAGCTCGCCCATGTGGGCTGGGAGTCCGGCGAGCTCGATGGTGCGCACACCGCCGGAGGCGCCGTCGAACACGATGCTCTGTCCGGGGTCGAGCGTGACCGTCTGTTGGCAGCGGAATTCCACGTCGGCGGCCTGCAGGACGATGTCGCCGTTGATGTCGGCGTTGTCGCGGATGCGGAGGGCTGAGCCGGGCGCATCGAAGACGAGGCTGCCCTCGAGCGTGGAGCGGTAGATCTCGGCGGGATAGCCGGAGCCTGGCAGCGGAGCGATCTTGAGGGCCGCGCCGGTCTGGATGATGGTGCCTCGGCGGATTCGGCCCTGGAGGACGAGGTCGCCGAACGTTGCATCGACGTGGAGCGTGTCGTTCTGATTGTTGAGATCGCCGCTGAAGACGAGGACGCCGCCGTTGCGCAGAAGGGGCAGCGCCTCCCAGTCGGCGGTGGTGATATCGCCATAGATGCTCAGCGTGCCTCCGTCGATCTCGAACAGACCGCCGGCGCTGTACAGGCTGGTGACCGTGGACCCGGCGCCGGTCGAGCGGATGAGTGAGTTCGCCGTGGTGGTCAGGCCGCCCTCGATGAGGAGGGCGCCGCCGTTGATGGCTTCGATCACGCCGTCGTTGGTCACCTGGCCGATGAGGCCGAGGGTTTCGCCGGGGGCGTCGGCGGAGATGACGCCGTGATTGACGATGAAGATGTCGTAGGGGCTGCCGGAGCCGTCGTTGTAGATGCGGCCGCCGGCGCCGTGCACCAGCGCGCCGTCCTCGATCGTGAATGTGTGGCCGTTGGCGTCGGCGCCGAGGATGCGGTATTCGTTGCCCGGGCCGTCGAAGTGGGCCACGCGCCCGGCCTCGAGCGTGAAGTCGCCGTCGAACAGGACTTTCGCCGTGGACAGCGCGGTGGACTCGAAGACGATGTCGCCGTTCAGCGTCGCGCCGTTGCGGAAGAGGATTCTTCCCTGGTTGGAGACCATGTGGAGATCGCCATTGACCGCGGCGCCGTCGATGACTGACTCGTTGACGCCCAGAACTTCGATGCGGGCGCCGTTGAGATTCCATGTGCCGCCGAAGAGCCAGGTGCGGCTGAGGCGCAGCGTGCCGGCGTTCAAGTTGGCGACGCCGCCAAGGTTGATCGCGACGACGCCTGACGCGGGCGCCAGCGTGGCTTCCGGGGAATCCAGCGTGAGCGCATCGAGCGTGATGCTCCCGGGAATGGCGATGGTGTACGGCGCACCGGATGCGTCGATGATCGCGTGGTACGGACCGCCGAGCGTGTTGTCGGGGTAGGCGGGATTGGTGGACCAGTTGGAGGGCGTGGTCCATGAGCCGGAGGCGGCGCTGAGCCAGAAGGATTGCACGAGCGGCGCGCCGGCGGGCGCTGCGGGGGTGATCGCGGCGGCGGCGATGAGCGACGTGATGGGAGCGCGGCGCATGGGTGTTCTCCTCGAGGGAGTGTGCGTCCGTGATCCTTCATTATGGGTCCGGAGCGCGATCGGACGCAACGGGATTCCCGGTGATTGATGGGGAATGGCCCGGCGCCAATGAAAAAGGCCGGGCCCTGGGGCCCGGCCTCGAGTGGCAGGTGTGAAGATCAGTTCGACGAGGAGGTCGACTCCGCGGCGGAGGACTCGCCGATGACGGTGTCGCCGAACTCGATGGGGAGTCGGGCGGTCGGCTCGTCGGCCTGAGCGCCGAGGGCTTCGGCCATGGCCGCGGCTTCGGCGAGCATGGAGTCCTCGTCGCGCTCGTCTTCCATCGGCGGCTCGGCGAGGAGCTTGGGCAGGATGCGCTGGTGCGATCCGAAGCCGGTGCCGGCGGGGATGAGGTGTCCGAGGAGGACGTTCTCCTTGAGGCCGACGAGGGTGTCGACGGCGCCCTTGAGCGCGGCTTCGGTGAGGACCTTGGTGGTCTCCTGGAAGGATGCGCCCGAGAGGAAGGAGTCGGACTGGAGGGAGGCCTTGGTGATGCCGAGCAGGAGCGTTCGGCCGGTGGCGGGCTTGCCGCGCTTGGCCTTGGCGGGGTTCTTGCCGGCGGCCTCGGCGCGGGCGTTGGCCTCGCGGAGGTCTTCCTTGGTGACGAGCGAGCCGACGGGGAGGTTGGTGTCGCCGGACTCGACGATGCGCCCCATGTCGGCGATCTCGGTGTTCTTCTTCTTGAAGAAGAACTTGTCGATGACCTCGTGGGGGAGCAGGTCGGTGTCGCCGGTGGCCTCGACGCGGACCTTGCGGAGCATCTGCGCGAGGATGACCTCGATGTGCTTGTCGTTCACCTGCACGCCCTGCGCGCGGTAGACGTTCTGCACTTCGTCGAGCATGTAGGACCAGAGCGCTTCTTCGCCCTTGATCCGCAGGATGTCGTGCGGGACGAGGGGGCCGTCCGTGAGGGGGTCGCCGGCGGAAACGAAGTCGCCCGCGTGGACGAGGAGGTGGCGGTCCTGCGGGACGTGGTGGTCCTTCTCGATGCTGGAGTCGCCGATGACGCGGATGGTCATCTTGCCCTTGCGGATGTCGGAGTGCAGCTCGATGCGCCCCGAGATCTCGGCCATGACGGCGGGGTCCTTGGGCTCGCGCGCCTCGAAGATCTCGGTGACGCGCGGGAGACCGCCGACGATGTCCTGGGTGCCGCCGGCCTGACGCGGCTGGCGGGCGAGCATGTGGCCGGCCTTGATCTCCTGGCCCTGCTTCACTTCGATGCGCGCCTTGGCGGGCAGGAAGTGGAAGTCGAGGATCTTGCCGTCCTTGTCCTCGATGACGATCTGCGGGTGCTTCTCGCCCTTGTGCTCGATGACGATGAGCGCGCTCTGGCCGCGGCCGGCGTCCTCTTCGCGGACGGTCTCGCCGATCTCGATGTCGACGAACTTCACGGCGCCGGGCTTCTCGGCGAGGATGGGGACGCGGTGCTGGTCCCACTTGACGAGTTGCTGGCCCTTCTTCACCTGTTCGCCGGGCTTGACGAAGATGAAGGCGCCGTAGGGGACCTTGTACTTCTCGGCCTCGCGCCCCTTGGCGTCGAGGATGAGGATTTCGCCGTTGCGCTTGAGGGCGATGAGGACCTCGTTGCCGTCTTCGTCGGTGACGGGGACCTCGTTGCAGTCGCGGATCTCGACGGTTCCGCCGTGGGCGGCGCGGATGTCGGACTCGATGAGCTTGGTGGTCGCGACGCCGCCGGTGTGGAACGTGCGCATCGTGAGCTGGGTGCCCGGCTCGCCGATGGACTGGGCGGCGATGATGCCGACGGCCATGCCCTCTTCCACCATCTTTCCGGTGGAGAGGTCCATGCCGTAGCAGGAGGCGCAGATGCCCTGGGCCATCTCGCAGGTGAGCGGGGAGCGGACGATGACGGAATCGATGCCGAGCTCTTCGATCTTGCGCGCCGCGGCGGAGGTGATGGGCTCGTTCTCGCGGACGATGACCTCGTCGGTGACGGGGTTGACGATCGTGTTGCGCGAGATGCGTCCGATGACCTGGTCGCGGAGGGCGACGTCGATCTCTTCGCCCTTGTAGATGGCGCGCTTGATGAGGCCGCGCTTCGAGCCGCAGTCGTTGTCGGTGACGATGACGGACTGGGCGACGTCGCAGAGCTTTCGGGTGAGGTAGCCGGAGTCGGCGGTCTTGAGGGCGGTGTCGGCGAGGCCCTTTCGCGCGCCGTGGGTCGAGGAGAAGTACTCGAGGACGTGGAGTCCTTCGCGGAAGTTGGCGCGGATGGGGGTCTCGATGATTTCGCCCGAGGGCTT
>JBGTSD010000095.1:0-11964 GCA_041940385.1 Phycisphaerales bacterium
AATCTGAGCCAGGATCAAACTCTTCAATTGATGTTCGGTGATTCCCGATGAAACATCGGGAGTCGAATGCAACCGAAAGGTTTGCCTGTATCCATTCGTGAACTCGCGTCCACGAACAGAGGTCTCGAACGACCCCTTGCGGAGCCGTTCGCCGCGGGCCGGCTAGAGCCCGCGGTTCTCGAACATTCGTCTGGCATTCAATTCAAATCCGATTCGGAAAGGAATCAACTCAGGCACGAGAATGTCCGACCGGAGGGCTGTGAACCCCACCGGATCGTTGGTACAGCGACGAGCGCCCTCGATAGGGCCGGTCCGTGCAGACCGTTCGTCGCCGCACATTCTCGCGGCACCCAACTGTTCACTTGTCAAAGACGTCCGCAGCGACGAGCGTCTCGCCCGACGCCGCTGTCCGAAGGGCCTTGCCATTCGGGGGATCGACAACGATACCGGCCTCCCAGCCGGTGTCAAGCGACCGACCAATCCCCCACACTTTTTCCACAACTTCACGTCCCGTCCAACCGCCGCCGACCCGGCTCCGGCGCCACCCCCACCACCCCCACCCACAGGGGAGCGCCCGCCTGCCGACGCCCCCGCAGGGCCCGTGCCGCGGCGTCGATCGTGGCGCCGCTGGTCCTGACGTCGTCCACCAGCACGACCGGCGTTTCGAGCGGGAAATCCCAGTTCCTTGTGCGCCGGAACGCCCCCGCGACGTTGCGCGCACGGTCCCCCGGCGTCACCGCCCGCTGGCTTGGTCGATGCCGGCGGCGCAGGGCGCGAACGACCCTTCCGTCGACCGCTTCCGCGACGCCCCGAGCGAGCATCGCGGCGTGATCGATTCCTCGTGCGATTCGCCGTCGCGCGGTCGTCGGCATGGGGACAACCAAGGCGCCGCGGGGCAGGCCGGCCTCGACGAGGCGCTCGCCGAGCAGGCGGCCCAGATCGAATCCGAGGCGTCGCCAACGGGTGAATTTCACCTCGTGCACCCAGTGGCGCAGGTCGCCGTCGAATTCGCCGAGGCGGACGAAACGCGTCCAGACGGGCGATTCCTCGGCGCAGCCGGCGCAGCCGAACTCGGTTTCCTCGTGCGGTCCCGTGGTCCGGCCGCAGCGGTTGCAGAAGGCGTCGAAGACGTCCGGCGCCCAGCCCGCGTGCGCGGCGCGTCGGCGCAGCGGCGGCGCGGTGGGCGCGAGCCAGTAGCGCTCGGCGGCGACGAGCGCGCGAACGAGCGCCGACGTCGCGGGCAGTGTGTTTGTTGATTGCGGGATCGCGGGCGGCGCCGCGTCCGCGCCGGACGTTCCGGCGGGCGGCCACACGAACGTGTCCGCGGGGCGTTCCACGAAGAATTGTTCTAGCAGGCGAGGGCCTTGCGCACCAGTTCGGCGCGGATGATGCGCCGCTCGCCCTGGTCCATCTCGCGCTCCGCGGCCTGCTGCAGGTGCGCGGGCTGGCAGAGCAGGACGAGCTTGTGCACGATCGACAGGTCCACATCGTCCACGACGCCCTGCAGGACGCCGAGGCGCGCGAGACTGAGGAACTGCAGCGCCTCGTCGGCGCTGAGCAGTCGGGCGCTGCGCAGCGTCGCGACGGCGCGGTGGACGCGGTCTTCGAGGGTCAGGCGGCGCTTGCGCAGCATGGCGTCGCGCGCCTGGCGCTCGTAGCCGATGATCTGGGGCACGATCTCGCCCTCGAGATCGTCCACGATGTCGCGCTCGGCCTTGCCGAGCGTGGTCTGGTTGCTGAGCTGGAAGAAGTCGCCGACGGCCTCGGAGCCCTCGCCGTAGAAGCCGCGGACGGCGAGGTTCATCTTCGCGGCGGCGCGGCGGACTTTCTCGATCTCGCCGGTGAGCTTGAGGCCGGGCAGGTGGAGCATGACGGAGACGCGCATGCCGGTGCCGATGTTGGTCGGGCAGGCGGTGAGGTAGCCCAACCGCGAGGAGAAGGCGAAGTCGAGCTTGCTCTCGAGGGCGTCGTCCACGCGGTCGATGGCGTTCCAGGTCTCGCTGATGGCGAAGCCGCTGCGCATGACCTGGATGCGGAAGTGGTCTTCCTCGTTGATCATGACGCCGAGGCGTTCACCGGGGTCGGCGACGACGACGGCGCGGGGCTCTTCGCCCTTGACCATCTGCTTGCTGATGAGGTGGCGCTCGACGAGGGCGAGGCGGCTCGACGTGGGCTCGTCGGGCAGGTCGATCCAGCGCATGCTGGGCAGGGCGCGGGACTCGGTCAGCGGGGTGCGCGCGAGTTCGAGGACCTCGCGGCGCTGCTCGCGGGTGGCGGAGTTGGGGAAGGGGATGCCGGCGAGGTTGCGCGCGAGGCGGATGCGCGAGGACATGACCACGTCGGACTCGGGTCCCTCGCCGCGCAGCCACTCGACCATGCCGGTCGGCGCGTTGCCTTCGCCCTCGGGCTCGCCGGAGCGCCGGGTCATGGTTCGGACTCCTCGTCGTCCGGAGACTGGTCGGCGATCTCGCGGAGCTGGTCGCGGAGCGCGGCGGCGCGTTCGTACTGCTCGGCGGCGACGGCTTCCTGGAGCTGCTGGCGGAGCGCGGCGAGCCGGCCCTGCAGGATCTCGGAGCGTGACCCTGCTCGCCGGGGCGTCTTGCCCACGTGCTGCTCGCCGCCCTCGTGCGCGCGGGAGACGAGGGGGAGGAGCTCCTTCTCGAACGTTCGGTAGCACTCGGCGCAGCCGAGCAGGCCCTGCTGACGGAACTTGGCCCAGGTCATGGCGCAGCCGGGGCACGTGCCGGGCTTGGCGCTCGGTTCGCGCAGGCCCTGCGACATGACGATCTTGCTAAGCAGCTCGTTGATGGGCACGGGCGTCTGGAAGACGATGCCCTGCTTGCGCGCGCACTTCTCGCAGAGGTGGCGCTCCACCTTCTTGCCATTGCGGATCAACGTCTCGTGGACGGTCGCCTCCGCTCCGCAGCCGTCGGTGTCGCAGAGCATTGGAAACTCTATCGGCTCGCGACAGCGCGGATCAATGAACGTCGGCGACGGCCGCCCGGACCTTCGCCAGCGAGCGCAGGAGGGCCGGCATCGCGTCCAGCGGCTGGGCGGTGCTGGCGTCGCTCGCGGCCCTGGCGGGCTCGGGGTGGCACTCGATGAAGACGGCGTCCACGCCCGCGGCGACGGCGGATCGGGCGAGGAGCGCGGCGCGATCGGGGCGTCCGCCGCTGGTCTCTCCGGCGCCGGGGAGCTGGGTCGAGTGCGTGACGTCGAAGCAGACGGGCGGCCCGCCGCCGGCGCCGTCATCGAGATCGAGCATGTCGCCGACGCCGATGAAGTCGTTGACGAGCCGGTTGTAGCCGAAGAAGGTGCCGCGCTCGGTGAGCATGGCGTCGGTGCAGCCGGACTCGCGCAGCTTGCGGAGCGGGCCGATCATCTCGCGCGGCGAGACGAACTGGCCCTTCTTGACGTTGACGATGCGCCCGTGCTCGGCGGCGGCGCGACCGGCGGCCTGGAGCAAGTCGGTCTGGCGGCAGAGGAACGCCGGGATCTGGAGGATGTCCACGACGGCGCCGACGAGCGCGGCCTGCTCGGGCTCGTGCACGTCGGTCGTGATCGGGCAGCGCACTTCCTGCCGGACGGCGGTCAGGTGTTCGAGCCCCGCCCTGATTCCGGGTCCCCGGGGGGAGGCAACGCTCGAGCGGTTGGCCTTGTCGAACGAGGCCTTGAAGACGAAGCCGAAGCCGAGTTCGTCGCACGCTTCGCGCAAGGTTCGCGCGATGCGGAGACTCATGTCGATCGTCTCCATGACGCAAGGTCCGGCAATGACGAGCAGGGGCTGATCCGGCCCGGCGTTGACCGGTTTATCGCCCCCGCGCACTCGGCAAACTCTTCGCATCCCTACAGCGTATCGCTGCGAATGTAGAAGTGTCGGAGGGGAAACCGACAGGAGCGGCCTATTCAGGGGCCTGGCGCCGGCGCTGCACGAACCGGCGTGTCCACGTTCACCGCCCGGTCCGTTCCGTCGATCTAAACCTCGCCCGACGAGTCAGACCCGTCGCCGTCGCCTGAGGACGCCGGCCAGGGGTGGGAGATCGTGCCATGGCCCATATGCCGCAGGAACCCGAAGCATTCGCCGAAGCGGTGCAGACAATGCTGCGCCGGCTTCGACCGGAGCTTCAGATTCAGTTGATCGGCCCGAGCGAGATGCTCGTGGACGGTCGTCGGCTGGATCTGGACAACCTCTATCGGCTCGTGAATCACGATCCGGATCAGGGGTCGGAGATCGTCGAGCAGTACCTGGATCATCTCTTCGCCAACGAGTCGATCGCGGCGGCGACGATGTCGCTGGATCTGGCGAGGCCGCGGATCATGCCGCGGATCCAGCCGGAATCGATCTTCCAGCGTCTCACGCGCGACCTCGTGGCGCACGTGCCGTACGTGAACGACACGGTGGTGCTGTTCGTGATCGATCTGCCGCACATGACGGTGAGCGTCACGACGGAGCAGATGGTGCGCTGGGGCGTGACGGCGGAGGAGTTGGAGGAGATCGCGCGGGAGAACCTGGACCGGTACGCGCCGTCCTTGAATCTCCAGTTCGTCGATTCGCGCGAGGGCGGGAAGGCGGCGATCCTCTGCCAGCAGGACGGCTACGACGCGGCGCGGCTGCTGATGAGCGACCTCTTCTGCGACCTCGCGCCGAAGATGGGCGGGGACTTCCTGGTGGCGGTGCCGGCGCGGGACATGTTCCTGGCGCTGACGCCGAGCCCGGACCCCTTCGTCCATCGCCTGCACGACCGGATCGTGCACGACTACCGGCGCCTGCCCTACCCGATCACGACGCGGTTCTTCTACGTGACGCGGGACGGCGTCGCCGGGACGCCGGAGGCGGCGTAGGGCCGTCGGGCCGGTCCGGCGCGGGTATCGTTGCGGCCCGGCCATGATCCTGCTGATCGACAACTACGACTCGTTCACCTGGAACCTGGTGCAGCGCATCGGCGAGCTGGATGCGTCGATCGACCTGCGCGTGGTGCGCAACGACAAGATCGACGCGGACGAGGCAGTGCGCGCGAAGCCGTCGCACATCATCGTCTCGCCGGGGCCGTGCACGCCGCACGAGGCCGGGGTTTCGAATGACATCATCCGGCGCTTCGCGGGCAAGGTTCCGATTCTGGGCGTGTGCCTCGGGCATCAATGCATCGGATTCACGAGCGGGATGACGGTGGCGCGAGCGCAGTGCGTGATGCACGGCAAGGTGAGCGCGATCCATCACGACGGGCGCGGGATCTTTGAAGGGCTGTCGAACCCGTTCATCGCGACGCGCTACCACAGTCTCGTGGTGCTGCCGGAGACGGTGCCGCCCTCGGGGTGGGAGGTCTCGGCGTGGACGATGGAGGACGACGAGCATTCGCCGGGCGGGAAGCGAAAGGTCGTAATGGGACTGCGCCGGAAGTGGGACGACCCGACCGCCCAACCGCTCGAGGGCGTGCAGTTCCACCCCGAGTCGTTCCTCACCGTCGAGGGGCCGTGGATGCTCGCCAACTTCCTCGGATTGCGTCGCCCGAAGCTGGACGTCGTCGCTGCGCCCGCCGCGGCGTCCCGGTAGGATTCGCCCGCCATGACTCAAGCCGCCTCCACCGCGCCCCTTGCCGCCGGGATCAACCCCTCGAACGTCGCTCGCGCCGTGCTGCTCGAGACGGCGGACGGGCACATCGTGCTCGGGGTTCGCGACACGGACTACCGCATCCATCTCGTTCCGACGGCGCCGGTTTCGACGGAGGTCGGCAAGCGGGTGCGGGGCGTCATCCGGGCGCAGGCGCGGCGGATCGACGTGACGCAGACGGGTGGACGGTTCGTCGAGCCGGTGTACGGCCGGCCGCGCCGGATCCAGGGGCTGATCGTCGCGGTCGATCCGGGCGCCGACACCGTGACGGTGCAGGTGCACAGCGACGTGCCGATCGTCTGCAAGACGAACGGCCAGCAGCGCGCGGCGGAGTTCAAGGTCGGGCAGTTCGTCGGCTTCGATGTGGCGCCGGGCGCGACGTTCACGCCGGCGGGGTGAGCTAGGTCATCGGCTCGGCGATCTGGCCGAGGTCCTGCTCGTGGAACGCGCCGTTCGACGAATCACCGCGCGTCACGCGATAGCAGCGCGTGCACACGCCGTCGTACTCGCGGCGGATCTCCACATCAACACTGGATCGGTCCGGGGCGCCTTGCGGCCCCTTCGCCCCAAACGAGCGGCGTCCGTGCTGTACGGTTCTCGGCTCGCCATCGGTCATGGCGCACCTCCATGCTCGTTCGATGCCGGGCCCCACTGCCCTGGCGTGTCCATGGTCAAGAATAGGAACGGGCGTCCCTGATGTTCGGGGGGAGTCCATGGAATCACGAAGAATGAGCGTTTCGTCACGCCGCGATCCGCCGGAATCCCCGTCGGCGCGGGGCATTGCGTGAGGTGAGATGCGTCAGGCGCCGTCCGCGTCTCGCACGGCGGCGCAGAATGCCGCGATCCGCGCGGCGTCCTTGCGGCCCGGCTCGCCGGGGACTTCAACGCCGCTCGAGACATCGACCGCGTACGGACGAACGGCGCGAATGGCGTCCGCGACGTTCTCCGGCGTGAGACCGCCGGCGAGGAAGAGCGGCTTGTCGCCCGCCGCGTCTTTGGCTTGGGCGAGCGCATCCCAGTCGAGGGCGACACCCTGACCGCCGGAGGACCCGTCCACGAGAATTGCGTCCACCTCCTCGATCGCGGCCCAGCGCGCGAGGGTGTCGCGGATGGTGTCGGCCTCGAAGCGGACGGCCTTGATGATGCGCGGGCCGCAGTCGCGCACGGTGCGCTCGGTCTCCTGGCCGTGGAGCTGGCCGAAGTCGGTCGGGCAGACCTGCTCGATGTCGGCGTAGTCGTCCACGGAGGCGTTGACGTGCAGGCCGATTGTCGTGGCGAGTGGCGGAAGGCGGTTGATGATCGGCCAGGCATCCTCGGGATCGATGTATCGCGGCGAGGACTTGTAGAAGACGAAGCCGACGGCGTCGGCGCCGGCGTCGATGGCGGCGCGGGCCATGTCGAGGGACGTGACGCCGCAGATCTTGATGCGGGTGCGAGCCATCGGGTCTCCTCAGCCCAGTTCCTCGAGCAGTTCTTCGGCAAGCTGCTGTTCTTCGATCGAGCGCAGCCTGGGCCTGGCTTCGTTGACGAGCGCCTTGGCGCGGACGGGGTCGTTGAGCGTGCGCGCGTGGATCAAGCCGAGCATGAGGCGTACGCGCGGCGCTTCGGGGTCCGTGGCGTACTTCGCCAGGAAGTGCTCGTAGGCGCTGACGGCGGCGCTGGTCTCTCCCGCGGCGTACAGCAGGTTCGCCAGCGCGAGCTGGGACGGCCGGGCGAGTGCGCCGTCCTTGGTTTCGTCGAGCAGCTTGCGGTAGGCGGCCGCAGCGCGGGCCCCGTCGCCGTCGTTGACGGCGCGGACGACATCAGCGCGCAGTCCCGCGAGGCGCTGCGATGCGGGGTCTTCGCGCTTGGGCTTCGCCATGCGCGTCGCGGCGTCGCCGGCGTAGGCCGAGCCGTGGCGCGCGGTCGCATCGCGGAACACCCGCCGGCGGTTGGCCTGCTTGAAGATCGTGAAGAGGTCGTACGGCTCGCGGCTGACGAGTTTGAACGCAAGCAGCGCAAAGGCGATGGAGATGCCGAAGGCGTAACCGCCCAGGTGCGCGGTGACGGCCACGTTGCCGCGGGGCAGGAAGATGTCCCACGAGATTGCGAGAAGGATGAACCAGATCGCGGGGATCTGAAAGATGCCGATGAGGAAGAAGAGGAGCAGGACGCGGATGTGCACGCGCGGGAAGAAGACCAGGAACGCGCCCGTCACCGCGGCGATCGAGCCGCTGGCGCCGATCACGGGGTTGGGCTCCGCGAGCGCGTGCATGGCGCCCGCGAAGGCGCCGCCGACGAGGTAGAAGGCCGGGAACCACCATCGCCCGAGCTTGTCCTCGACGGGCGGGCCGAACACCCAAAGGAAGAGCATGTTCCCGCCGAGGTGCAGCAGGTGGCCGTGGAGAAACTGGTAGGTGATGAACGTCCACCAGCGCGGCTGGAGCGGGTCCAGCGTCAGCGCACCCATGATCTGATTGGCCCGGTCCGGATCGACCTGCGGCCCGGCGACGAGGGACTGCACGGCGTACGCGATCACGGTGATCACGATCAGCGCGATCGTCGTGACCGTCGGGCGCTTGAGGGGCCGTTCTGTGCGGATCGGGAGGAACACGGCGCTAGATCGTAGTGGGATCGACGGCGACGCCCCGGAGGATTCGCGTCTCGATCAGCGCATCGGACCAGTTGTAGATGAGACGGCCGACGAGGCGCTCGTCGAGCCAGGTCTCGGGGATGCGGAGGACGAGCAGGTCCGCCGCCGCGCCGACGGCGAGCCGGCCGGCGTCGGCCCAGCCGAGCGCATCGGCGTTGCCGGTGGTGATGAGGCGCCAGCCGTCTTCGGGCGTGGGGATCGGCGTCGCGCCGGCGCCGGTCATCGAGCGGGCCTTGGCGACCTCGATCATCGCCCGGGCGACGCGCGGCATGGCGAGGTCCGGCCCCGCGGCGACATCGGAGCCCAGCGCGAGCCGCACCCCGAAGCGGTGCGCGGATTCGAGGTCGAAGAGGCCCGACTTGAGGAACGTGTTCGCGGTCGGGCAGTGGACGACCACGCTCCGACGCTCGGCGATGACGCGCCATTCCTCCTCGGAGAGGTGGCAGCAGTGCGCGAGCAGCGTGCGCGGGCCGAGCAGGCCGGCGCGGTCGTAGACGTCGGTGTAGTCGCGCGCCTGGGGAAAGAGGCCGTCCACGACGGCGCACTCCTCCACGGATTCGGCGAGGTGAGTCTGCACACAGAGGTTGGGCCGATCGCGCCGGAGCCACCCGATCTCGGCGAGGAGTTCATCGGAGCAGGCGACGGCGAATCGCGGGTTGGCGGAGACCTCGATGCGCGAGCGCGGCGCGTCGGGCATGATCGGCGATGGGCGCGGCGTGAGTCGGGCGCGCTCGCGGTCCTCGCGCAGCAGGTCGTCGGGGGCGTTGCGATCCATCGCCACCCGGCCGACCACGGCGCGCAGTCCGGCGCCGTCGAGCGCGCTGATCGCGTCGCGGCTCGCCTCGCCGTGGCTGCTGAGGTAGCCCGCGAAGCCGAGCGTGCCGGCGGTCAGGATCCGCCGCGCGGCGAGGCGCGTGACCTGGCGCGCCGCGCCGGCGCCGAACCAGCGTTCCGCCGGGTAGATCACGCGGTCAAGCCACTCGAGCAGCGGCATGCCGTCGCAGCCGATCGAGTCGATCTGCGGGATGTGGAGGTGGGCGTCGATGAAGCCGGGGCAGATCAGCCGGTCCGGGCCGCCGGCGTCGGCGCGGTCGTGCTTCGGCGGATCGCCCTCGCCCATGGCGGCGATGCGGCCCTGATCGAGGCGCAGCCAGCCCGGCGTCGGGGGCTTGGCGGGGTCCAGCAGTAATCGACCTCGGACGAGCACGGCGTCATTCTGTCGGGGCGGGTGGATTCGTGCGCAGGTCGGGCGTGATGCGGCTTGAGCGTTGCTCCGGGGGGAGGCCCCCCGTATAGTCCGCCGCCGCATGGCGACCGGGCCTCCGGCCGCCTGATCGACCCCAATTCCGCATCGAACCGTGTAAGGACATCGCTATGGCTGTCGTCTCGAAGGGCCTGGAAGGCATCGTCGCCGCCGAAACGCAGCTGTCGTTCATCGACGGCGAGAAGGGCGTCCTCGAGTACGTCGGCATCGCGATCGACGAGCTGGCGCGGAACTCCTCGTTCGAGGAGGTCTGCTTCCTGCTCTTCAACACGCGGCTGCCGAAGAAGGCGGAACTGGACGCGTTCAACAAGTCCCTCCGGGCGCAGTACGAGCTGCCCAAGGTCATCGACGACCTGATCGCCTCGTTCCCGAAGGATGCGCAGCCGATGCACGTCCTGCGCACGGCGGTCTCCGCGATGGCGATGATCGATCCGGACCCGAACTCGATCGAGCTGGACCAATACCGCGCCAAGTCGCTGAACATCCTCGCCAAGGCGGGCGCGATCATCGCGAACTTCGACCGGCGCCGGCGCGGGCTCGAACCCGTCAAGCCCGACCCGTCGCTCTCCTTCGCGGCGAACTTCCTCTACCTGCTGAACGGCAAGAAGCCGACGCAGACGATGGAGCGGGCCTTCGACGTGTGCATGATCCTGCACGCGGACCACGGCCTGAACGCCTCGACGTTCACCGGGCGCGTGATCGCTTCGACGCTCTCGGACATCTACTCGACGATGTCGGGCGCCATCGGCGCTCTTCGCGGCCCGCTGCACGGCGGCGCCAACGAGGGCGTGATGGTCATGCTGGGCGAGATCGGGTCCGTCGAGAAGGTGGACGCGTGGGTCGATGACGCCCTGAAGAACAAGAAAAAGATCATGGGGTTCGGCCACCGGGTGTACAAGGCGTACGACCCGCGGGCGACGTACCTCAAGACCCTGGCCGAGCAGCTCTCGAAGGACACCGGCAACGAGGAGCTGTACCAGATGTCGAGCCGCATCGAGAAGCGGATGCACGACGCCGTGGCGGCCAAGGGGATCTACCCGAACGTCGATTTCTACTCGGCGACGACGTACCACTCGCTGGGACTGAAGCTGGACCTTTTCACGCCGATGTTCGCCCTGAGCCGCATTTCCGGCTGGGCGGCCCACTGCATCGAGCAGCTGGCGGCGAACCGTCTGATCCGGCCCGCGGCGGAGTACACGGGCCCTCATGGGGTGAAGTACGTGCCGATCGGCCAGCGGGGCTGAGCCCGGCCGGGCCGACGGCCCGATGAACCCACCACTTGCCAAACGAGGTCGGTGAGCGGATACTCCCCCGCCCAAAGACCGGCCCTTACCCGTTCCTGGAGGTTTCTGGACCCTATGGCCATCCGAATCAAGGCCCGCGGCGGCGAGTCTCCCGAGCAGATGCTCCGTCGCTTCAAGAAGCTCTGTGAGAAGGAAGGCTTGACCAAAGAGGTCAAGCGCAAGCAGTTCTACGAGAAGCCCTCGGAGCGCCGCCGGCGCGATCAGCGCCGCTCGGTGAAGCGGACGCAGATGACCACGCGCGGCGAGATGGTCCGCGGCTGATTTTGCGCAGTATCACCAACGCCGGCGGAAGCCGGCGTTGTGGTTTCCGGGGGATGCGGGCCGCCCACGCCCGCTCGTGATCCCAAACACCAAGGGATCGACGCCAATCGAGAACGAATCACGCCGCGGAAAGCCGCGGCGTCACCCCGAAGCATCCGGGCCGTCCATTCCGATGCCGCGAAGCGCGGCCCGGCTCGTGAGGAGTCCCCACCGTGATCGACGCATTGAACGTCCTTGCCCCGACGATGTTGGCGCAGGAGGCCGCGACCGGCGGCATCCCCGCCCCCTACTTCATCGCCCCGATCGGCGCCGTCGTGGCGCTCATCATGGCGTTCCTCTTCTCGCGCATGGTGATGGCGAAGTCCGAGGGTGATGCGGAGATGATCCGCATCGCCGGCGCCGTCAAGCAGGGCGCCATGGCGTACCTGGTGCGTCAGTACAAGGTCGTCGCGGTGGTGTTCCTGATGCTGGTCGCCGCGCTGGCGATCATGTCCTTCGGGCTGCACCTCCAGCCGAATCTCTCCGTCATCGGCGTGCCGGTCGCGGGCCTGCTCTCGGGCCTCTGCGGCTGGTTCGGCATGAAGATGGCGACCAACGCCTCCGCCCGCACCGCGGCCGCGGCGAAGAACTCGCTCAACGAGGGCCTGACCGTCGCGTTCCGCGCCGGCGCCGTCATGGGCCTGGTGGTCGTCGGCTTCGCGCTGCTGGACGTCTCGGTGTGGTTCTTCGTGCTCAACACCTTCGGCGACAAGCTCGAGGGCGTGTTCGGCTCCGACGCGGGCAACATCTCCGACCTGCGGGTCATGACGACGATCATGCTGTCCTACGGCATGGGCGCTTCGACGCAGGCGCTCTTCGCGCGCGTCGGCGGCGGCATCTACACCAAGGCGGCCGA
>JBGTSD010000096.1:0-11733 GCA_041940385.1 Phycisphaerales bacterium
CGCCGCCGACGGTCGGCAACGGCCTCGGGCACCAGCTCCTGGCGCTGGCGCTGGGGGCGAAGACGTACAAGCTGAAGTTCGGGCACCGGGGGGTGAACCAGCCGGTGCGGAACCTCTTGACGGGTCGGGTGGAGATCACAAGCCAGAACCACGGATTCGCGGTGGACGAGGAGTCGCTGCGGGAGGTGGGCGGCGAGGCGACGCACATCAATTTGAACGATCGGTCTCTGGCCGGGTTCCGGACGCCGGACCGGCCGGTCTTCGCCGTGCAGCACCATCCGGAGGCGAGCCCGGGGCCGCACGACGCGTCGTACCTCTTTGAGGAGTTCGTCCGGGTGATGCGGACGCGTCGGCCTGCGTTCTCGGGGTCGGGGCCGGCGGGCGCGATTTCGGGCTCGCTTCACAAAGGGTAAATCCGGTGGGAACCGGTGGGTAAACGGGGTCGTAGAGGGCGTCGCCGCCCTGTCTGCGGCGCCGGTTGCGTGGCCCATGCGCGGCCGGTATGTTCCGCCCGAATCCCTGTTTGAGCCGTTAACCGAGCCGCGCTGGACGGAGGGGTCTGCGCCGGAGCCCGGAGGTCCTTTCGGTATCCGTGTCTCATCCCCTCGCCCGTTCCCTGCCTGCACGTGGAGACCAGCCGTATGCGTTCGCTGATGCGTCGATCGTTCCGTCGGGCCGCTGTGGCGGCGACTCTCTCGGCGCTCCTGGCGCCGGTCGCGCTGGCGGGGTCTGCATCGTCGAGTTCCGAGGCCCTGAGCCGCGCCGGTGAGCTGGTGCGCGACGGGAAGGCGGTGCGTGCGAAGCACGAGCTGATGCGCATCGACCGCGCGGGCCTGACGAGCGCGGAGGTGGAGCTGCTGCGCGAGCTGATCTCGACGGCGGACCGCAAGCTGCGGTACGCGGACCCGGTGGACGTCAGTCTCGAGAAGGCGGACATCGCGCTGCTCGAGGGCGACGTCCGTTCGGCGGAGCGGCACGCGATCGCGGCGCGGGACCACGCGCAGGCGACGGCGAGCCAGCAGCGCCGCGCGGAGGAGCTCCTGGACGGCGCTTCGGCGCTTCGCGCGGAGCTTCAGCCCCTGGCGGTCTCGGCGCTGGCGCAGGCGGACGCGGACTTCCTTGCCGGCCGCTACGCGGAGGCGAAGGCGGGCTTCGATGCGGTGTACCGCTCGGGCGCTCGTCTGAGCGAGGATCAGCTCCGGTCGCTGGATCGGACGCGGACGCGGATCTATGAGCTCGAGCGCGAGCGCGGCTCGGCGTTCGAGATCGAGTACACGCCGCTGGGCATGCTGCAGCCGGGACGCGTCGAGCGGACGGATGATCCGCGCCCGACGCGCGAGAACGGCGAGCAGCCGGCCGAGGCGGCGCCGACGCAGGTGGCCGAGGGGCCGGCGCAGGACGCCGGGACGGATCAGCCCGAGGCGGCGGCGCCCGCGGCGGGCGACGACCTCTTCCAGCAGGCGCTGCAGTTCGACGCCCAGCGGTACCTCGCGGAGGCGGACGCGGCGTTCACGGACGGGCGGTACAGCGAGGCGGAGCAGAAGTACGGCCTGGTGACGGGCGCGTACCGGCAGTACGTCTCGCAGGAGGAGCTGACCCGGGCCGAGCAGCGCCTGGCGGAGACGCGCACGCTGCTGCAGGGCCGTTCGGGCACGCTGCTCGAGGGCTTCACGGGGACGCGCGACCTGGTGCGTCAGCAGGCGATCGCGGAGTACGACAACTACATGGAGCAGGCGCGGGCGGCGCTGTCGCAGGGCGACTTCGAGCGCGCCCGGGCGCTGGCCGGCAGCGCGCGGATCGCCGTCGCCGAGCGTCGCGAGGTGTTCGCCGAGGCGGACTACCAGCAGCGCGCGAACGCGGTGGATGCGCTGCTGCGGCAGGTGCGCGACGCCGAGGAGTCGGCGCGGGTGGCGGAGATCGATCGCCAGAGCCGCGAGGTCGCGCGGGAGACGCGCGACGCCGAGTCGCGTCAGCGTGCCGAGCGTGAGCGGAAGATCGTCGAGGCGCTGGACCGGATCCGCGATCTCCAGGTCGAGCAGAAGTACGACGAGGCGCTGCAGGTCGTGGACCAGGTGCTGTTCCTCGATCCGAACAATCCGGCGGGCCTGCTGCTCAAGGACATCCTGCGCGACGTGGTGCTGTACCGCGAGTACGACAGAATCCAGCGGGAGAAGGGCATCTCCTACATGGCGGAGTCGAACCGCACGCAGGAGGGCACGATCATCCCGGACGAGCTGATGTCCTTCCCGGAGGACTGGCCCGAGCTGTCGTTCCGGCGGGGCGAGCCGATCGCGTACGTGGACACGGAAGAGGATCGTCGCGTGCTGGCGGAGCTGCAGAGCCGGCGCATCCCGGCGTCGTTCGCGGCGAACACGCTGGAGGACGTGCTGAACTTCATCGGCACGGTGACGAACCTGAACATGGACATCGACTGGCAGGCGCTGGGCGACATCGGCATCGATCGCGACGCCGAGGTGACGCTGAATCTGCGTCCGGTGCCGGTGAAGGTGGTGCTGGACCGCGTGCTCGAGAAGGTGAGCCCGGACCAGTTCAGCCGCGCGTCGTGGGCGGTGGAGGACGGCGTGCTCGTGGTCGCGTCGGCCGAGTCGCTGCGCCGCAAGACGTTCATCAAGATCTATGACGTCCGCGACCTGGTGTTCCAGGTGCCGGACTTCCCCGAGGTGCCGGAGCTGGACCTCGACACGGTGCTGCAGCAGAGCAGCCAGCGCGGCGGTCGCGGCGGCGGCGGCGGCATCTTCCAGGATCCGGACGACATCAGCGTCGATCAGATCCTGCAGGACGAGGACGACACGCTGGACCAGATCGTCGAGATCATCCAGACGAACGTGGACTTCGACGGCTGGGAAGCCAACGGCGGCGACACGGGCTACATCCAGGAGCTCAACGGCAACCTGATTATCACGAATACGGCGTCGAATCACCGCGACATCGTGGGCCTGCTGAGCCAGCTTCGCGAGGTCCGCGCCATCCAGATCAGCGTCGAGGCGCGCTTCCTGACGGTCGCGCAGGACTTCTTCGAGAAGATCGGCTTCGACCTCGACATCTACTTCAACGCGAAGAACAACCAGTACGAGCAGATCCTGCGTCAGGAGCGGTTCTTCGGCGGCACGGGCTCGCGTAACTTCGGCCCGACGGACGAGGGCCAGACCTCGACGCTGCCGAGCCAGATCGTCGCCGGCGGCGGCGCGGGCGGCGCGACGAACACGCGTCAGTACTTCATCCAGCAGTTCGACGAGCAGACGGGCGAGATCACCTACCAGTTCGCGCCCCTGCCCGCGTCGGTCGTGGCGCCGGACGGCCTCAGCATCGTGCCGGTGCAGAACGGCAGCGACGCGCTGGCGGAGTCGCTGATCGGCACCGGGTTCGCCCAGTCGATCCTCGGCGCGAACCCCGCGCTGGGCATGGCGCTGACGTTCCTCGACGACATCCAGGTCGACCTCCTGGTCGAGGCCACGCAGGCCGACCGGCGCAATGTGACGCTCACGGCGCCGCGCCTGACGTTCTTCAACGGCAAGTTCGCCAACATCTTCGTGGCGACGCAGCAGTCGTTCGTCTCCGACCTGACGCCGATCGTCGGCACGGGCTCGGTGGCGTTCGACCCGACGGTGAGCCCGCTGACGACCGGCGTGACGCTGCTGCTCCGCGGCGTGGTGTCGGCCGATCGCCGCTACGTGACGCTGATGATCAACGCCCGCGTGGCCTCGCTGGTCTCGCTGGACAACGAGGCGGAGGTCGAGGCGGCGACGGGCGGCGGCGGTGAGGCGGTGGGCGGCACGGTCGCCACCGGCACGATCCAGCTGCCGGTCATCTCGATCTCGTCGATCTCGACGGGCGCGACGATCCCCGACAAGGGCACGATCCTGCTCGGCGGTCAGCGCCTGGTCACGGAGTCGGAGGTCGAGGTCGGCGTGCCGGTGCTGAGCAAGCTGCCGATCCTGAACCGTCTGTTCACGAACCGCATCGAGTCCAAGGAAGAGCAGACGCTGCTCATCCTGCTCAAGCCCACGATCATCATCCAGAACGAGGAAGAGGAGAAGAACTTCCCCGGCCTGCTGGATTCGCTGGGCGCCGGTCTGCAGTAATCTGTGCCGTCGGCGGCTGACGGGCGGAGATTCCCCCGCCGCCGACCGGACCCGGATCGCCCCGCGCCCGCCGTCATTGACTTGACCTGTCGGCGTGCTCTAGCGTTGGCTGCAACCCAGGAGACGTACGAGCATGGCCTCATCGGACTCGCGGCTTCGGATTACGAGTGTGGACGGCGTGAGCCAGGTGCGGTTCATCGACCGGAACATCCTCGACGAAGCCAACATCCAGCAGATCGGCGACGAGATCGGGCGGCTCATCGAGGAGTCGGCGAAGCCGAAGATCCTCGTGTCGTTCGAGAACGTGGATCACCTCAGCAGCGCCGCCCTCGGCACGCTGATCACGATCAACAACAAGGTCCGGAACAAGGGCGGACAGCTGCGCCTGTCGAACATCGACCCGCAGATCTACGAGGTGTTCGTGATCACGAAGCTGCACAAGCTCTTCGAGATCCACGGCGACACGGACGAGGCGATGGGGTCGTTCCGCAAGTGAGGCGCCGCGGCTCGGCGCAGCGGGGCATCGACGGTGGGCGTGGATGAGTGACCCGAAGGCACAACCCGGCGCGGAAGAGGGTCGCTTGCGCCTGCACAACCGGCGCGAGGAGATCGAGGCCGTCGAGCAGCGCATCCTCCGCGCTGCGCAGTCGATGGGCTTCCCGACGGCGTCGGCGTTCGCCCTGCGGCTGGCGCTGGAAGAGGCGCTGACCAACGCCTTCAAGCACGGGCACAGCGCGATCCCGGACGAGCCGGTGGACCTCGAGTGGCGGATCACGCCGGGGCGGGCGGAGATCGCCGTCGAGGACCATGGGCCCGGATTCCGCCCGGGCGACGTGCCGGACCCCACGCTCGATGAGAACCTGGAGCGGCCGTCGGGTCGCGGCATCATGCTGATGCGCGCGTACATGACGGACGTGCGGTTCAACGCGTCGGGGAACCGGGTGACGATGGTCTACGACGTCGCGGAGGCCGCGGCGCGACGCGACGAGGAGTAGGCCGGTTCAGCGCCGGAGGGCGCGAACGGCGTACGGCCCGGGCGTGTGCGTGGCCTGGTCGGCGCGGGGACCAACGGCCGCGGCGAAGTCTTCGGGGAGCAGGCGATCGGCGAAGAGGACGCAGGCGTCGTCGGCGTCGGGGTTGCGATCGAGCGCTTCGATGGCGATGCGCTCGGCCTCGGCGAGCGACGCGGCGATGAGGTAGACCTCGGCGCGGGCGAGCTCTTCCTCCTGCTCGTCGGTGCGCAGCGCGACGACGCAGCGCCACGGCGTCGGGCCGAGTTCGCGGCCTTCGTCGTCGATGTTGCCGTCCGCGTCCACGTTCAGCGTCAATCGCCAGCGATCGATGAGCTCTTCGACGAGGTCTTCCTGCGAGGCGAGGCCGTCGTCGGTTTCGGGGGCGGGCGCGTTGGGCGCGAGGACGGTGCGGTGCTCGTGCTCGACGGAGTCCACGCCGCGCGGCTCAGGCAGAGGCAGAAGGTCGAAGGCGGCGAGGATGCGCTCGGCGCGTTCCTTGAGCCCGGGCTCGGCGCGGAGGGTGAGGATCTTGTGCTCGTCGACGTAGATGTAGATGAAGGGCTCGAGACTCATGGCGCCGAAGCCGACGAGCCCGTCTTCGAGCAGCCAGTCGCGTCGGCGGCGGAGCCCGTCGATGAAGCGTTCGATGCCGACGGCGTCGTAGGCGATGTAGGGATCGACCTCGCGGTACGCGTCGCGCCCGAGGACGTCGAGGATGGGGTAGCAGCGTCCGGGCAGGAGCGAACTCAGGGCACGGAGCAGAGGATCGAGTCGGGCGTGGGAGATGACCACGTCGTACATGTAGCGATCGGGCCAGTGCTCCCACTGGTCGTGCTCTTCATCGCCGTCGGAGGCCTCGAAGGAGAACTGGTAGCCGGGGAGCGGCTGAAACTTCTCGGGATCGGCGGGATAGACGCCGAGCGGGCAGGAGAAGTCGCCCTTCTGGACGCGGGAGATCGAGGTGTCGAGGGCTGCTCTACGCATGCTGGTTCGGGCGGGTGAACGCGGCGCAGTGTACGCGCTCCGGACGGGTGGTGGAGCGCGCCGTACGGCCGGTCGTTGCGGCGGCGGCGACGATTCGCCATGATGCGGGGGGTACGAGAGCAAACTTGCCGGCCGCGACGGGGGCGGCGACGGAGAAGGACATGCAAGAGTTCAACAACCTGCTCGGGCGCATCAACGGGGTGATCTGGCACGACATCGTGCTGTACCTGGTGCTCGCGGTGGGCGTGCTGTTCACGGTCTGGAGCGGGTTCTGTCAGTACCGCTCGCTGACGCACGGCGTGGCGGTGGCCCGGGGCAAGTACGACGACAAGGCGGACCCCGGCGCGATCAATCACTTCCAGGCGCTCTCGACGGCGCTGTCGGCGACGGTGGGTCTGGGCAACATCGCGGGCGTGGCCGTGGCGATCTCGCTGGGCGGCCCGGGCGCGGTGTTCTGGATGTGGATGGTCGGCCTCGTGGGCATGGCGCTCAAGACGACGGAAGTCAGCTTGGCGATGCTCTACCGCAACACGGACAACCCGGACGAGCCGCACGGCGGCGCGATGTGGGTCGCGAGCAAGGGCTTCGCGAAGATGGGGCTGGGCTGGTTCGGCAAGATCGTCGGCGGGATCTTCTGCATCACGGTGATCATCTCGGCGATCACCGGCGGCAACATGTTCCAGGCCTGGAACGTCGGCATCATCACGGAGACCTACTTCCGCGTCCCCGAGCAGGCGTCGGGCATCATCCTGACGATCCTCGTCGGGCTCGTCATCCTCGGCGGCATCAAGCGCATCGGCGCGGTGACGGGACGGCTGGTGCCGTTCATGTGCGCGATCTATCTCCTCGCGGCCTGCTACGTGCTGGCGCAGGAGTTCGGGCGCATCCCCGAGATGCTCGTGCTGATCGTCAAGAGCGCCTTCAACCCGATCGAGGCGGAGAACGCGTTCCTCGGCGGCACGGCCGGCTACGCGTTCCTCTGGGGCATGAAGCGGGCCCTGTTCTCGAACGAAGCGGGCCAGGGCTCGAGCCCGATCGCCCACTCCGCGGCGAAGACGGACGAGCCGGTGCGCGAGGGCATCCTCGCCGGGCTCGAGCCGTTCGTGGACACGATCGTGGTCTGCACGCTGACGACGCTGGTGGTGCTGCTGAGCGGCGCGTGGAACCGCGGACCGGAGGCGCACTTCCGCGAGGCGCCCGCGATCGTCGAGTCGTCGCCGGCGGGGTCCAACGGCGTGGCGATGTGGACGCTCGAGACGCTCGAAGTGCCGGACAAGAACCCGGATTCCTCGAAGATCAACGGCGCGTGGCAGCCGCTGGACACGGTGTTCGTGCTGATCCAGGCGGACCTCGATCCGAACACGGGACGCGAGCTCCGCCGGCTGACCGGGCAGATCGTGAGCACGGAGGACGGCGGGACGAGGATCAACTGGAATCCGTATCCGAGCGTGAAGACGCCGCAGGTGGTGCTGGAGGCGGACGGCCGGGCGGGGCTCTACAACGATCTTGTCGGCGCCGCGTTGACCGGGCACGCGTTCGATCGCGTCACGCCGGGCATGGGCAAGTGGATCGTGACGGTGGCGTGCTGGCTGTTCGCGGTGTCCACGATGATCTCGTGGTCGTACTACGGCGAGCAGGGCGTGGTGTTCCTCGCGGGCTCGAAGGGGGTCATCCCGTACCGGTTGATCTACTGCGCGCTGATCCTCGTCGCGACGGCGGGCATCGTCCGCACGGATCACGAGCTGGACAATCTCACGGCGCTCGGCACGGGCGTCATGCTGTGGGCCAACATCCCGATCATGCTGATCTTCGGCTATCAGGCGATGCGCGCGTACAAGCTGTACATCGGCCGCCTGAAGCGCGGCGAGCTGCATCCGCACGCGGCGCCGCCGTTCACGGACGTGGTCGAGGGCAAGGACGTCAAGTGACGGCCTTGATCGAGTAGCGCTCTCACGCCCCGGGACGGAAGCGTCCCGGGGCGTTTTGCATGGATGTCTGGCGGTCGATCTGCGACGGCGCCGCGGAAGGGCTGCGCGAGGAGGCGGCGCGTCGCGACGCGGAGCAGTCGCCCTACGGCGTGGATGCGCTGGACGAGGTGTCGCTGCACCCCTTGCTGGCGTCGGGGATCGAGACGACGGGCTGTCGCGTGCTGCGCGAGCAGCGCCTGCCGCGCGGGAGGGGGAAGTCAAAGAGGAGCGAGGGCGAACGGTGCGATCTGGTCGTGCTGCCGGAGGGCGAGGACGCGCTGGTGGACCCGCTCATGGCGGGGACGCTTTTCGGCGATCGCGGCGCCGCGCCGGAGGAGGCGGTGTGGCTGGAGGTCAAGGCGATCCACCAGCACGCGCTCGTGCAGGGCGTGGCGGGGCCGAACCCGCGGTACAGCGCGCTGTGGCTGCGGGAGGCGGTCGAGGACGTCGGGAAGCTGTCGCGCGAGTCCGCGCTGCTGCGCCGAGGGCTGCTGCTCGTCGCGTTCGCGGCGGACGAGCGCGTGCTCCAGCATGATCTCGCGGCGTGGGCGCATCGGTGTCTGGACCGGGGTATTCCGATCAATTCCCCTGTGCGCACCACATTCCCGATCACGGAGCGGATCGGGAATCGGCTGTGCGCGGCGATCGTTGTGGAGGTGCGCTGAGGAGCGCGAGGATCGCGTCCGCCGCTTCCGACGACGGGTGCATGCCGGAGAAAGGCGCGCAGACGAGCGTATCGAGATCGCGGCGCTGCTGGTTGCGGCCGGCGGCGTCGGCGAGGAGTCGCGACGCGGCGTCGGTGAAGGCGCTCGCACGCCCGGTGCAGGGGACGAACTCGGGGACGATGCGCCTGCCCGCGATGAGGTTGGGGAGCGTGGCCGAGTGGGACTGAATGATCCAGCGGCCGAAGACCCAGTATTGCCACGGCGCGATGTGGTAGACGAGGCACATCGGGGCACGGGCGCGCGCGAGCTGCAGCGAGACAGTCCCGCTGACGGCGAGGCAGAGATCGGCCCACCGTGCCGCGGCGTCGACGGCGTCGTGCGCGAGGTGGAGGTTGGCCGGCCAGCCGCCGTGAAGCTCGGCGATGGCGCGGAGCTCACGCTCGGCGCGCTCGGAGGAGGCGGCGACGACGGCGGCGGCGCCGGGATGCTCCGCGGTGAGCCGCGCGAGGGTGCGCAGGAGGATGGGGAAGTTGTGCGACCACTCCTTGGCGCGCGAGCCGGGGAGGAGGGCGAGCTTCGGCCCCCCACTGCTCGCGGGGAACGTCGCGATCTGCGCGGCGATGGCGGCGTCGTCGATCGGGCGATCGAACATCGGGTGGCCGATGAACTGCGCGCGCACGCCGCGGGTGGAGAACCACTCGGGCTCGAAGGGGAGGAGGCAGAGGACGAGGTCGGTGAGGCGCCGGAGCTTGTGGATGCGCCAGGAGGCCCAGGCCCACATCTGCGGCGCCGCGAGGTGAATGATGGGCGTGCTGCGCCTGCGCGTGAGCTTGCAGATGGGGAAGTTGGCGGCGGGTGAATCGACGGGGACGTGGAGGTCGATGGGGTTGGCCGTCAGCCAGGCGTCGATGCGTTTGTTGATGGCGAGGTGCTCGCGGATCTTCGCGAGGCCGGGGAGGCCCATCTGGGCGTCGTCGGTGGTGGATTCGACGAGCGTGGCGCCGGCGGCGCGCATCTTCGGGCCGCCGAAGGCGAGGATGCGCAGGTCGGGCCGGCGCGCGAGGAGTTCGCGGATGACGGGCGCGGCGAGGTTGTCGCCGCTGGGCTCGAAGGCGGTGAAGAGGATGGTGGGCACGGGGGCTGGAAGCGTACTCGGTTCGCGGACTCTGGCACGGGATCCGCGATCCGACTCTTCGTCGCGGACTCCTCAGAGTCGGCTTCCGGGGGGGCGGTATACTCCCGGCCCTTCGGGGGGTGAGCACGCCCTTTTTTCCAGCGGAAAGCAGACTGATGACCTGGCAATCCTCGTTCCGGCGGACGCATTCCTGCGGCGCGCTGCGTCCTTCGGACGCGGGCAAGACGGTGGTGGTCGCCGGCTGGGTGGATTCCCGGCGTGAGCACGGCGAGGCGCTGATCTTCATCGATCTGCGCGATCGCGAGGGGATCACGCAGCTCGTGTTCGACCTCGAGGACTGCCCGAAGGAGGTCGTGGACGCGGCGGAGCGGCTGCGCGGCGAGGACGTGATCGCGGTCACGGGAAACGTGCGAATGCGCGACGGCGGGCCGAACCCGCGCCTCAAGACGGGCGAGATCGAGGTCGTCGTCGACAAGCTGACGGTGCTGAACAAGGCGCAGACGCCGCCCTTCCACCCGACGGACAAGGACTCGGTGCCGAACGAGGAGCTGCGGCTGAAGCACCGGTATCTGGACCTGCGCCGGCCGCGGATGCAGCAGATCCTGAGCACGCGGCATCGGGTGCTGCAGACGGCGCGTCGGTACTTCGACGAGAGCGGGTTCCTCGAGGTGGAGACGCCGGTGCTCTACAAGAGCACGCCGGAGGGCGCGCGGGAGTTCATCCTGCCGTCGCGCCTGCAGCCGGGACTGTGGTACGCGCTTCCCCAGAGCCCGCAGCTCTTCAAGCAGATCCTGATGATCGCGGGGTGCGATCGGTACATGCAGATCTGCCGCTGCTTCCGCGACGAGGACCCACGCGCGGATCGTCAGGCGGAGTTCAGCCAGATCGATCTCGAGATGTCCTTCGTGCAGCGCGAGGACGTGATGGCGATGATGGAGGGCTTCGTCCGCCGGCTGTGGCGCGACGTCATGGGCGTGGACGTGCCGCCGCTGCAGCGGATGACGTACCAGGAGGCGATGGACCGGTTCGGCATCGACCGTCCGGACACGCGCTACGGCCTCGAGATCGCGGACATCTCGGAGATTGCGCGGAAGACGGACTTCGGCGTGTTCCGCTCGGCGCTCGAGAAGAAGACGGGCGTGGTGCGCGCGATCCGGGTGCCCGGCGGCGCGGAGAAGCTGACGCGCAAGATCACCGACGGCTACGGCGAGTACGTCAAGACCTTCGGCGCGGGCGGCGTGCCGGTGGTGAAGGTGACGGCGAACGGGTTCGAGACGGGCATCGCGAAGTTCCTCGAGCCGGTGCGCGCGGAGCTGACGGCGCAGCTCGGGCTGCAGCCGGGCGACGTCGTCCTGTTCGGCGCGGACGTGTACGCGGTGGCGGTCAAGGCGCTGGGCGAGCTGCGGCAGAAGGTCGCGCGGGACATGGGGATGGTGCCCGAGTGGGGGAAGATGTGGAACTTCCTCTGGGTGGTGGACTTCCCGATGTTCGCGCGGGACACGGAGACGAAGCGCTGGGTCGCGATGCACCATCCGTTCACGGCGCCGCGGGAGGATCAGCAGAAGGCGTTCGTCGATGCGGACCCGAACAACGAGGACGTGATCGGCTCGATGGTGAGCGCGGGCTACGACATCGTGCTGAACGGGTCGGAGATCGCGGGCGGCTCGGTGCGTATCCACGACCCGGCGGTGCAGAGCAAGGTGTTCTCGCTGCTCGGGATGACGCCGGAGCAGGCGCAGGAGAAGTTCTCGTTCCTGCTCGAGGCGCTCAAGTACGGCGCGCCGCCGCACGCGGGCATCGCGTTCGGATTGGATCGCCTGATCATGCACATCTGCGGCACGGAGAACATCCGCGACGTGATCGCGT
>JBGTSD010000097.1:0-11510 GCA_041940385.1 Phycisphaerales bacterium
TGTGCCCAGTGGAGGATGGACGAGAAATCGCGCGCGCGGCGGGCGGGCGGATCGAGGCCATCGCCGGCGCGGGGCACAACGACCTGTGGACGGACGAGCGCTGGGCGGCGCGGTGCGCGGACGCGGTGCGCGGGTTCGTGCGCACGCTGCCGGGGCTGTCACATGCGTTCGACGGTGGGGATGCCGAGCACGTCGAGGCCGTCCTGGAGGACGCGACCGGTGAGGGCGCAGAGCCGCAGACGTGAGGCGCGCTGCGCGTCGGTCTCGGCCTGGAGCACGGGGCATTCGCGGAAGAAGACCGCGAAGGCGCCGGAGAGATCGTGGAGGAAGTTGCAGAGGCGATGGGGCTCGCAGGCGTCGGCGGCGCCCTGGAGCGTGCCGGGGTAGCGCAGGAGGGTGAGCGCGAGGTCCTTTTCTTCCTTCGTCTCGATGCGCAGCGGGGCGCGCGTGCCGGTGTCGAGGCCCTGCTCGGCGGCCTTGCGCTGGATGCTCTTGATGCGGACGAGCGCGTAGAGGAGGTACGGCCCGGTGTCGCCCTCGAAGGCGAGCATGCGGTCGAAGTTGAAGACGTAGTCCTTGGCGCGGTCGGAGGAGAGGTCGGTGTACTTGATCGCCGCGACGCCGATGGCCTCGGCGTTGGCGCGGCGTTCTTCGGGCGAGAGTTCGGGGCTGCGCTCGGCGATGGCGGCGTCGGCGCGGGAGACGGCCTCGTCGAGGAGGTCGGCCATTTTCACGTTGTCGCCGCTGCGCGTCTTGAAGGGCTTGCCGTCGTCGCCGAGGATCGTGCCGAACGCGGCGTGGAAGAGGACGGCGTCGGAGCCGTCGGGGCGCCGGGCGTAGCCGGCCTTCTTCGCGGCGGCGAAGACCTGGCGGAAGTGGAGCGACTGGCGCGCATCGACGGCGTAAACGACGCGATCGCCGCCGAGGTCCTGCACACGCCGGCGGACGCCGGCCATGTCGGTGGTGGCGTAGAGGAAGCCGCCGTCGGACTTGCGGACGAGCAGCGGCTCGGCGATGCCGACGTCCTTGAGTTCGACGACGAGCGCGCCCTCGGAGGGCGTGGCGACGCCTCGGGACTCGAGGTCGCGCACGATCTCGGGCAGCGCCTCGGCGAAACTGGACTCGCCGGCGGTGTGCTCTTCGGTGACGTGGGCGCGCAGGCGGCGGACGATCGCGAGGCATTCATCGAGGGTGATGCGCGCGATCTTCTTCCAGACGGCGTAGGGCTCGGGGTCGTGGCGCTGGAGCGCGACGAGGACGTTCTTGGCGCGGGCGAGGCGCTCGTTGGCGCCGGCGACCTGCTCTTCGAGCTCGGCGAGGGCCTTGGGGCCGAGGCCGAAGCGGCGCGCGGCGGCGAGGCCCTTCTCGTCGGCGTCGCAGGCGCGCTGCGCGGCGCGGTAGAGGCGCTCGAGGTCTTCGAGATGGAGCGCGTCGAGGTCGATCGTCCCCGCCTTCATGCCGTCCATGATCGAGCTGGTGACCATGGCGATGGGCAGGCCCCAGTCGCCGAGGTGGTTCTGGCGGACGACGTTGTGGCCGAGGCGCGCGAAGGTGCGCGCGAGCGCATCGCCGATGACGGTGGCGCGCAGGTGGCCGACGTGCATCTGTTTGGCGAGATTGACGCCGCAGAGATCGACGACGACGGTCTCGGGCTTCGCGGGCTTCTCGACGCCGAGGTCGTGGTCCTCGAGGGCGTCGAGCATGGAGGCGAGCGCGTCCTGGGAGAGTCGGACGTTGATGAAGCCGGGGCCGGCGATGGACTTGTCGTTGGCGGGCTCGGCGACGCCGGCGAGGTCGAGGTGCTCGACGATCTTCTGGGCGATCTGGCGCGGGTTCTGGCCGAGCGCCTTGGCGAGGGGCATCGCGGCGTTGGACTGGTAGTCGCCGAGTTCGGGCTGGCGCGAGGGCGAGATGAGGGGATCGGCGTTCGCGGGGAGCGCGTCGGCGAAGGCGGCGCGCATCGCGGCGGTGAAGCGTTCGCGCAGGATCTGGACGGGGTCCTGAGAGGGCATGGGGGCGGAGTGTAGCCCGCGAACGGGCGATCAATTGATGAGCACGCCCTCGGTCGGGTACGCGTAGCGGACCTTGGTGTCGCGGGCGACGGAGACGAGGGCGACGAGGGCCGCGAGGAGGCCGACGCGGCCGAGGAACATCGCGGCGATGACGACGGCGCGTCCCTCGGGCGAGAGGGACATGGTCGTGTCGAGCGAGAGGCCGACGGTCGAGCACGCGGAGACGGCCTCGAAGAGGAGCTGTTCGAGCGCGAAGCCGTTGTGGCGCGGCTCTGTGATCGAGAGCAGGCCGGTGGTCGTGGCGACGAGGACGAGGTGGAGCGTGACGAAGGTCGCGGCCTTGCGGACCATCTCGTCGGGGAGCGTGCGCTTGAAGGCCTGGGCGCTGGCGCGCCCGTTGATGGTGGCCCAGACGGCGAGCGCGAGCACGGCGAAGGCGATGGTCTTGGCGCCGCCCGCGGCCGAGCCGGGCGAGCCGCCGATGAACATGAGCACCGTGATGGCGAAGCGCGCGAGCGGGCCGAGGGACGATGGGCGGACGGTCTCGAAGCCGGCGGTGCGGGCGGTGATGGAGTTGAAGTGCGCATCGAGCGCCGCTTCGGGGACGGACTCGGCGGTCTGGACGATCTCGCTGATGAACACGCCGAGGAAGCCCGCGATGTACAGCGCCACGCTGGCGGTGAGCACCATGCGGGTGTGGAGCGAGAGGCGGACGAGGCGCCCGTTCTCGATGCGCTTGCGCCGGATGCGGGCGATGGCGACGCGGCGGAGGTCGTCGAGGACCGGAAAGCCGATGCCGCCGAGGACGATGAGCCCGGCGATGACGACGTGGCTCGTCCAGTGGGTGCGCAGGCCGTGGAGACTGTCGGGCGCGGTGGCGAAGCCGGCGTTGTTGAAGGCGCTGACGGTGTAGAAGAGGGCGTGGAACGCGCGCTCGTCGGGCTGTTCGAACCCGGGCGGCGCGGTGGCCCAGCCGTCGGCGCTCGGCCAGCCGATGAAGAGCGCGACGGCGCTGACCAGCTCGGTCAGCACGGTGGCGGCGGCGATGAAGAGGACCAGGCGCCGGAGCGCATCGGGCGTGGACGCGGCCTCGCCGGTGGCGCCGGCGAGGGTCTGGGAGCCGCGCAGGCCGATCGAGCGCCCGAAGAGCACGGCGAAGATGGCGCCGAAGACCACGATGCCGAGCCCCCCGAGCTGGATCATGATCAGGATGATGACCTGCCCGAGGCGCGTGAACTCCGTGCCGGTGTCGCGCACCACCAAGCCGGTGACGCAGACGGACGAGGTGGCGGTGAAGAGGGCGTCGAGCGCGGAGATCGGATGATCGACGGGCGTGGAGGCGGGGAGCATCAGCCCCGCGGCGCCGGCGAGGATGAGCATCGCGAAGGAGACGACGAGGATCAGCGACGGCGGGACCTTGGTGCGGACGATGACGAGGTAGAGGCGCAGCAGGCGCACGCCGATGACCATCGCAGCGCCGAGGGGGAGCGCCCATGAGACGAAGATGCCGACCACGAGCGAGACGACCTCGATGGCGGTAGCGAGGACGCCGGCGTCGCGCATCGCGCGGACGCGGGCCTCGCGCGCTCCGGCGAAGGCGACGACCGCGAGGGTGATCAGCAGGTCGGCGGCGAGGCCGGCGCTCAGGAGCCGCAGCAGCGCGGTCTCCGAAAAAATGGATTCGCGCCAGCCGTAGGCAAGGACGGTGCAGGCGTTGGCGCCCAGGATCAGCGCGAGGCGCAGCCAGTACAAAACGGTGATCTGGGTCGGTGAGTTGTCGACGACCTGCAGCGTCCGGCGCTGGAGCATGGAGCATCAGCGTACCCGGCGGCGGCGCGGCGCGTCGCTCGGGTGTACGGTGTCCGCTTAGCTGATGAGCACGCCCTCGGTGGGGTAGGCGTAGCGGACCTTGTTGTCGCCGGCGACGGAGACGAGCGCCACCAAGGCGACGAGCAGGCCGACGCGCCCGAGGAACATGGCCGCGATGACGATGGCGCGCCCGGCCGGCGACAGCGCGGAGGACGTCTCGAGCGACAGGCCGACGGTGGAGCAGGCGGAGACGGCCTCGAAGAGAAGTTGTTCGAGCGTGAACGCGTCGAAGCGCTGCTCGGTGATCGAGAGCGCGCCGGTGACGACGGCGATCAGCAGCAGGTGGAGCGTGACGAAGGTCGCGGCCTTGCGGACCATCTCGTCGGGGAGCGTGCGCTTGAACGCCTGCGGGCTTGCGCGCCCGTTGATCGTCGCCCAGACCGTGAGCACGAGCACGGCGAAGGCGATGGTCTTGGCGCCGCCCGCGGCGGAGCCCGGCGAGCCGCCGACGAACATCAGCGCGGTGATGACGAAGCGCGCGAGCGGGCCGAGGTCTGCGGCGGAGGTCGTTTCGAACCCGGCGGTGCGCGTGACGGACATGAAGTGGGCGTCGAGCACGGCGAGCGGGACCGGCGCCGCGGACTGGATGAGTTCGCTGGCGAAGACGCTGATGAATCCCACGAGGTAGAGCGCGGAGGTGGTGACGAGGACGATGCGGGTGTGGAGCGAGAGGCGGACGAGTCGGCCGTTCTCGATGCGCCGGCCGCGCAGTCGCGCGATGGCGACGCGTCCGAGGTCGTCGAGCACGGGGAAGCCGATGCTGCCGAGGAAGATCATGGCGACGATGACGATGTGGCTCGTCCAGTGGGTGCGCAGGCCGTGGAGACTGTCGGGCGAGGTGGCGAAGCCGGCGTTGTTGAAGGCGCTGATGGAGAAGAAGATCGCCTGGTAGGCGCGTTCGCCCGGGCGCTCGAAGCCGTCGGGCGCGGTCGCCCACCGGTCGGCGCCGGGCCAGCCGACGAAGAGGACGATCGCGCAGAGCAGTTCGGTCACGAACGTCGCGATGGCGATGAAGAGGACGAGCCGGCGCAGCGTGACCGGTGTGGGCGCGGCCTTGCCGGTGGCGCCGGCGAGGGTCTGCGAGCCGCGCAGGCCGATCGAGCGTCCGAAGAGCACGGCGAAGATGGCGCCGAAGACGACGATCCCGAGCCCGCCGAGCTGCACGAGCACGATGATGATGATCTGCCCCAGGCGGGTGAACTCGGTCCCGGTGTCGCGCACGACCAGCCCGGTGACGCAGACGGCGGAGGTCGAGGTGAAGAGCGCGTCGAGCGCGGAGATCGGGTGCTCGGCGGGTGTGGAGGCGGGGAGCATCAACGCCGCGGCGCCGAGGACAATGAGCAGCGCGAAGGAGACGACGAGGATCAGGGGCGGAGGGATCGTCGTGCGGACGACGAAGACGTAGAGCCGCAGGAGCCGGATGGTGACGACGAGCGCGGCGCCGACGGGGAGGAGCCAGGGGGCGAGCGCGGCGCCGGCGAGGGCGACGACCTCGATGGAGGTGGCGGAGTAGCTCGATCGCCCGAACGCGCGCATCCGCGCTTCGCGACCGCCGGCGCGCAGGACGACGCCGAGAGTGATCAGAAGGTCGAGCCCCATCGCGAGCGCCGTGAGGCGGAGCAGGGTGAACTCGGCGAAGACGGGCTCGCGCCAGCCGAACGCGAGGACGGTGCACACGTTGGCGCCGACGATCAGCGCGAGGCGCAGCCAGTACAGCGACGTGACTTGCGACGGCGCGTCCTCGAGGACCTGCAGCGTCCGGCGCTGGAGCATGAGGCTCAGCGTACCGAGCGGCGGCGCCCGTCGCGCGGGGGCTCGATGCGGGCCTTGCGCAGGCCGAGCGCGGCGCGGATGGAGGCGCACTCGCGCGCCGCCACGACGCCGGCGCCCAGTTCCAGCGCCCGGCCGACCTCGGCGCAGGTCATGGGCGGGCGTCCTTCGGGCGTCCATCCATACCGGGCGGCGATGATGCGCCTGTCGAATCGAGGCGGCGCGTCGCCGACGAGCGCGGCGCGGACGGGCGCGGGCGGATCGAGCCAGCGCTGCCAGTCGGCGACGGAGTGCGACCAGTCGTGGAGGGAGATCTCGCGCTGGTGGGAGCGCCGCGCGCCGGCGGGACGGCGCCCGCGGGCGTCGGCGAGGGGCCGGGCGAGGGCGCGGGTGAGGTAGCCGGCGGCGTGCCCGGCGAGCCGGTGCGCGCCGGGGCGGAAGGGGTCGAAGGTCCAGGCGGCGTCGATGAGCGCGCGCATGGCGAGTCGGTGCGCGCGGCGGACGTCGTCGGAGGAGAGGTCCAGGAGCGGGGCGCCGAGGAGGTCCTCGATGGTGCGGAGCGCCAGGCCGCTGTGCGCGCGGACGAGTTCGACCACGAGCAGGGCGCACCAGCGGAGGTCGGTCTCGATGGCGTCGAGGTCGGCGGCGCGGGGGGAGCTGGGGGGCAGGGCTTCGATGCGGAGCCGCGCGGACCAGCGGAGGAAGCACGCGGCCGCGGCGCGACGGCGCTCGGCGGTCTCCTCGGGTCGCGGCGCGTCGCGCGAGACGGCCTCGAACACCGCGGCGGAAGTTTCGATCGGGGCGCCGAGGCCGGAGGAGACCTCGAGCGGCGCGAGAAGGACGCCGCGCGCATCGGAGCGCTGGAAGACGGGCGACATCGGCGCGTCGAGATCCAGCGTGCGGAGCGCTTCGGCGCGGCCTTCCTGGACGGCGCGCTGAGCGGTGGAGAGCGTCCAGCCCATGCCGCGGGCGATGGCGGGGAAGCCCAGGCCTCTTCGGCGCGCGCGGAGGGCGATGGCGTGGTCGCGGGTCGTGAGCGCCGGTCGGTGTTCGAAGATGGGCTCGTCGGCGTCGCGATCGTGGGCGAGAAGAAGACGGCGGATCGTCTCGCGCCCGCGCCCGGTGCGCTCGGCGAGGCGCGCCGCGGCCTGATTGAGCGAGCAGCCGAAGCGTGCGTGGTAGCGCTCGGCGCGCCGGATGATGCGGGTTTTTTCCGCGTCGTCCATGCGGACGAGCGGGCGCTGCGGCGCGCCGGTGCGATCGTGTTCGAAGCGCTCGACGACCGCGGAGGCGAAGACCAGCCGGCCTCGGCCTTCTTCGCCGCGGATCCGCCGGCCGATCAGCCCCTCGCGCCGGCGTCGCTCGATGGTCTTGCGGTTCACGCCCCAGCGGCGGCAGAGTTCTTCGAGGGAGATGGTGGAGTCGTCGAGGTCGTCGGCGGTGAGGCCGGCCTGGTGGGAGAGTCGTTCGACGAAGGCGGAGAGTTCGGCGCGGAGCGCGGCGCCGACGATGCTCACGTCGGCGTCGTCCTCGGGCGCATCGGCGCGGTAGCCAGTGAGCGCGTGGACGAGCCATTCGAGCGGGTAGATGCGGTCCGGCTCGAGTTCGGCGCTGATGGACTCGGCGGCGCGGATGTGGCGCAGGACGGCGGGGCGCGGCGCGAAGCGGAGCTGGCGCGCGAGGTCATCGAGCGGGCCGATGCGCAGGGCCGTCAGGCGTGGCATGTCGGGGCCGGTTCGAGCCAGCGGATCGGCCGGCGCGTGGCGATCAGGCGCTCCTCGTGGGCCATGTCGAGGAACGCGTCGATGGCCTGGCGGAAGCGCGAGCCGACGGGGCCGATGTCGAAGCGGAGGAGGTCCTCGACGTAGTGGTGCGCGAGGTCCACCGGCCAGCCGCGCGCCGGTGCGCGCTGCGTGACGAGCCAGCCGAGGCGCGTGGCGTTGTGGCGGCGCTGGCGGTCGAGGATGGACGCGGCGAGGCGCACGGCGTCGGATGCGGCGTCGGTTTCGCGGCAGGTCCACACGGCGTAGACGAACGGGAGGCCCGTCATCTCCTTCCAGCACTCGCCGAGGTCGAGCTGGTGGGGATAGCGCACGGCGGGCGGGGAGTCGGTGACGACCTTGTCGCCGATCATGAGGACGGCCTCGGGCCACTCGATCATCTCGGCGCCGGAGGTGCGTTCGCGCGCGTTGAAGTCGATGACTTCGGGATCGACGCCGAAGCGCCGGCGGAGAAGGAGGCGCATGAGGCAGACGGCGGTGTGGCTCTCGGCGTCGGCGTGGATGCGCGTGAGGCGGTCGAGCGGCACGGCGCTGTAAAGGCGGACGGTGAGGGTGGGGCCGTCGCAGCCGATCATGCCCGCGGGGACGAGGTCGAGGGGTTCGCCCGAGCGCTGGGTGTCCACGAGGGAGACCAGGCCGATGTCCACGCAGCGCGAGGCGAGGAGGTCGATGAGCCGGCTGGGCACGGCGGGGACCAGCTCGATCTCGGGGCACTTCTCGAGCCCCTCGATGAGCGGGAGGGTGTTGAGGTAGGAGACACAGCCGACGCGCACGGGCAGGGTGGGCGCCGGTCGGGAGCGATCGGTGGGGGTCGAGGCGGCCATCGCACGATGCTATGAAGATGGGTGGCCGCGCGGCGGTGCGCCGGGCGGGATGGAAGGATTCGGGCTCGACAGGAGGTCGGCATGTCGCCCAGCGGTCAACCGGGGTTGTTGCTCATCGGCGGGGGCGGGCACGCGATGGTGATCGCGGAGGCGGCGCTCGCGGCGGGGATCATGCTGCGCGGGTTCCTGGACGATGATCCGGCGGCGATGCTGATCGCCGCGGCGCCACGGCTGGGTTCGCTGTCGGACTTCGCGCGTCACCAGGGCGGCCCGGCGATCGTGGCGGTGGGTGAACTGGACCTGCGCCGAAGGTTGATCGGGGCGCTGGATCGTCCGGCGATGACGGTGGTGCATCCCTCGGCGATCGTGTCGCCCTCGGCGACGCTGGGGGCTGGGGTGTTCGTGGGTCCGAACGCGGTGGTGCACGCGCGGGCGCGGATCGGGGATCACGCGACGATCAACACCGGGGCGATCGTGGAGCACGACTGCATGGTGGGGCTGAACGCGCACGTGGCGCCGGGGGCGGTGCTGGGCGGCGGGGCGAAGGTGGGATCGGACTCGCTGATCGGCCTGGGCGCGCGGATGCTGCCGGGTTCGCTGGTGGGGGCGCGGTGCGTGATCGGCGCGGGGGCGGTGGTGATCTCGTCGATCGGCGACGGGACGAAGGCGGTGGGCGTTCCCGCGTGCCCGATCAAGCGCTGATACAACAGGCGACCATGCTCGCACGGATCCGAGGATTGCTCGAGGCGGTGGAGGGGTCGAAGGCGATCGTCTTCCTGCCCGGCATCGATGGCACGGGCGTGGCGCGCGAGGTGCTGATCCCCGCGTCGCTGGCGCCGGAGATGACCACGCGGATCGGCGAGGTCGTAACGCTGCACACACTGGAGTGGCTTGAGTCGGGGTCGCAGGGGACGTCGTTCGTGCCGCGCTTGCTGGGGTTCGACACGCCGCTGGACCGGCGATTCTTCGAGGTGTTCACGACCGTGAAGGGCGTCGGGACGAAGAAGGCGCTGCGGGCGATGGCGCGGCCGACGGGCGAGATCGCGCACCTCATCATGGAGCGCGACGTCAAGGCCCTGCAGGAGCTGCCCGAGATCGGCAAGCGGCTGGCGGAGACGATTGTCGCGGAGCTGACGGGGAAGGTGGACCCGTTCGTTTCGCTCAACGGCGAGGCGGGCGGGGGGCGGGTGGTGGTGCGCGCGACGGCGGCGAACGCGTCGATGGAGCAGGCGCTGGCGGCGCTGGTGCGCCTCGGCGAGACCCGCGCGGACGCGGAGCGGCTGGTGCGGCGGGCGGTCGAGCGCGCGCCGGAGGGCGCCTCGGCGGACGAGATCCTCGCGGCGGCGTTCGAGGCGAGGGGGTCCTAGTGCGCTGGCTCCTCGACACCATCGGCGGCATCTACGAGCTGGCGCGCCTGGGCGTGATCACGCGCTTCAATTTCCGCGGCGCCTACTGGCGCTGGCGCATGGAGACGGCGTTCGGGCAGGGCATGCCCGAATCGCGCTGGGAGATTTTCCGCGCGGTGCTGAACTATGGCCGGTGGATGCGCCGGATGCGGCGCGGCGGGTAGCTACTTCGCGTCGGGCGCGGCGCCGTCGGTGACGAGCTTCAGGAAGTTGCGCTCGGCCTCGGTGTAGGTCTGGAAGGCGCGCTCGAGGTCGCCGAGGAGTTCGGCGATCTCCGGGCCCGAGCCGGGCATCGACGCGGAGACGGACTCGAGCGATTCGCTCGCGGAGCGCAGGTCGCTGACGGCGGCGGCGTAGGTGCGCGCGGCGTCGTAGAGGTACTCGAACTCCAGCTCGCGGGTGTCGGGGCGGTAGAGGAGGCGCCACGGCGAGCCGCGCAGCTCTTCGAGCGTGAGCTTGAGCTGATCGGACGCGAGGCGCGTGTTGGCCATCGCGCGCCGGAGGTTGGGCGTCTGCTCCTTGAGGAGGAGATTGACGTGGTCGAGACTGTCGTTCGCGGAGGCGACGGCGCCGCGTCCGTCCTCGAGGAGGTTGTTGAGGAGGTCGCGTGTTTCCTGGTTGAGCCCGGCGAGGAGTTCGTCGAGGTTGCCGCTGGCGGACTCGGTGTTCTTGACGATGGTGTCGATGCGTTCGCGGTTGTCGTCGATGACGGCGCGGGCGCGGGCGATGAAGTCCCTCAGTTCGTCGAGGCGGCCCTTCACCTCGCTGGTGATGGCGGGGAACTCGTCGGAGGAGGTGCGGAAGTTGGTGACGATGCGGTCGGCGTCGTCGAACCACTGCTTGGAGCGTGTGCGGGCGTCGCCGGTGATGTCCTGGATGTTGGCGGTGGCCTTGTCGGCGTTGGCGAGGATGTTCTGGAGCTGGGACTTCTGCTCGTCGCCGTAGCCGAGGCCGGCCATGAAGGAGGGCGGCGCGATCGTGCCGCGGATGGCGCCGCCGGCGGGGAGCGGCTCGCCGTCGGCCGGTTCGCCGACGGAGGAGAAGTTCAGCTCGGCGCCGGCGCCCAGGAGCGGGCGCTCGAGGAAGGCGACCGGCTCGCCGTAGAAGGTTCGGGCGCGATCGACGAGGATCGTCGCGTAGACGCCGGAGGGCTCTTCGCCCTGCTCGGTGACGAGGCGAATGTCGGAGACGCGCCCGACCTCAACGCCGGCGATGCGCACGATGGACCCCGCCTCGAGGCCGGTGGCGCCGGTGGCGAGGTCGAAGTGCACGATGTACGAGTCGCGCGGCTTGAGCTTGTCGCGCAGCCCGGCCAGCACGATCACGATGGCGAAGGCGCCGGCGATCGTGACGAGCACGAAGAGGCCGGCCCGGACGTTGTTCGCGTTGGTTCGCTTTCTGCTCATGGGAGTTCAGACGTTGCGCGAGGCCTGGATGCTGGGTGCGGCCGGGAGGCCGGGGATGACGCCGAAGAGGTCGTCCTCGTAGTTGGTGGCGGCGCGGCGCTGGGTGATGGGCCCCTCGGCGTCGCCGCGGAGGAACTGGCGGATGAGCTGCTCGGTCTCGGGGAGCGAGCGGGCCTGGTCGGCGGGGACTTTGCGGAGGTTGTCGTACCACTCGCGGGTGTTGACGGTGAGCATCCGGCCCTTGTCGAGCATCGCCATGCGGTCGGCGATGGTGAAGGCGGAGTCCATCTCGTGGGTGACGACGACGCTGGTGACGCCGAGCTTCTTGCTGAGATCGACGATGAGACGATCGATCTCGGCGCTGGTGACGGGGTCGAGTCCGGCGGAGGGCTCGTCGTAGAAGAGGAGGCGCGGGTCGAGCGCCAGGGCGCGGGCGAGGCCG
>JBGTSD010000098.1:0-11439 GCA_041940385.1 Phycisphaerales bacterium
CGGCGGCCAGCGCCAGCGCATCGCCCTCGCGCGCGCCTTCCTGCGCGACCCGGCCATCCTGCTCCTCGACGAAGCGACGAGCATGATCGACTCCGAGAGCGAGCGCCAGATCAGCGCCGCGATCACGGAGTTCGCCCAGGGGCGCACCGTGCTCATCGTCGCCCATCGGCTCAGCACCGTGGTGAACGCCGACCGCATCGTCGTCATGGACGCCGGGCGCATCGTGGACGCCGGACGCCACCACGAACTGCTCGAGCGCTGCGAGATCTACCGCACGCTCACCGCCGGCCAGCTCATCGGCGCGCCGACGACGGCCTAGCGGGCGTCCTTACTTCTCGCCCTTCTTGCCCTTGCCGTCCTGGGGCCGGGTCTTCTGCTGCGGCGTGAGCCGCGCGGCGCCGGGCTTGTTGACCTTGCGCGCCTGCCCCCGCTTGTCGGGCGATTTGTCCGATTTCTCGCTCTTGGCCACGTTCAGCCTCCTGTGCCGGGTGGGCCCCTATCATCCACGCTTATGGCCCTCACCCGCGTCGCCATCGTAGGACGACCCAACGTCGGCAAGTCTTCGCTGCTCAACATGCTCGCGAGGGCCAAGGTGTCCATCGTCGATCCGACGCCCGGCGTCACGCGCGACCGCGTCTCCGTCGTCTGCGACATCGACGGCCCTACGCCCCGCCACAAGCCCCGCATCGTCGAGTTCACCGACACCGGCGGCTACGGCGTGTACGTCGCCGAGGGCGCCCGCTACGACGATGTCGGCGCCGACCTCTCGACGCTCACCGGCGACATCGAGGGCCAGATCGGCCAGGCCGTCGCCCAGTCGGACCTCGTCCTCTTCGTGATCGATGCGCAGGCCGGCGTGCTCGCGTCGGATCAGGAGATCGCCCGACTGCTGCGCGAGGGGCGCTTCCTCGCGCCCGGCCAGACGGCGCCGCGGATCGCGGTCGTCGCCAACAAGGTGGACGACTCCTCGTGGGAGGCGCACGGCCTCGAGGCGGCGGGCCTGGGCTTCGGCGAGCCGCTGGTGGTCTCGGCGTCGACGAACTACCGCCGGCGCGACTTCCTCGAGCGTCTGTACGAACTGCTGCCCGAGACACCGCGCGAGTCGGGTCCGCCCGAGACCGAGCCGGTCATGCGCATCGCGATCGTCGGCAAGCGGAACGCGGGCAAGTCCACGATGGTCAACGCGCTCGCGGGCGAGCATCGCGTGATCGTCTCGGAGATCGCGGGCACCACGCGCGACGCGGTGGATGTCCGCTTCGAGCGGGACGGCAAAGTGTTCGTCGCGATCGACACCGCGGGCGTGCGCAAGCGCAAGAGCATGGGCTCGCAGGTCGAGTGGTGGGCGTACGACCGGGCGCAGCGCTCGATCGCCCGCGCCGACGTGGTGATTCTGCTGATCGACGCGACCGCGCCGATCTCGCAGGTGGACAAGCAGCTTTCCCACGAGATCCGCACGCAGTTCAAGCCGTGCGTCGTGGTCTTCAACAAGTGGGACTTGGTCGAGGGCAGCAAGGGCCCGACGGGCAAGCCCATCACCATCGACACCTTCCGCGAGTACGCCGAGAAGGAGCTGACCGGCCTCTCGTTCGCGCCGATCGCGTTCACCTCCGCGATGCACGGCGCCGACGACGGCGGCGTGTGGGACGTGATCGACGTCGCGCACGAGCTCTTCGACCAGTCGCGCACGCGCATCGGCACCGGCGAGCTCAACCGCGAGCTGCGCCGCTGCGTCGAGTCGCTGCCGCCGTCCAAGGTCGGCAAGCGCATCAAGTTCTACTTCGCCACGCAGATCTCGGTCTCCCCGCCGACGATCGTGCTCGTCGTCAACGACCCCACGCTCTTCTCGGCGCAGCACGAGCGGTTCATCACCAACCGGATGCGCGAGGTCCTGCCTTTCGAAGAGATCCCGATCCGCGTCATCGCCCGTCCGCGCCGCCGCGACGAGGCGCGCGCCGCGGACGCGGGGCTGCCCCCCGGCGCCGACTTCGCCACGGCCGAGGAGGCCTTCGCCGACGGGCCGCAGGACGGCGATCGCACCTTCGACGAGTTCGCCGACGTGGACGACTGGGACGGCGAAGACATCGACGAGTCGATGGAGGACTGGGACGACGACGGCGACGAGTCCGCCCCCGCGGACGACGACGCGGAGCGCAAGCCCGCGCGATAGTTACGCCGCGAGGTCCTCGGAGTCGTCTCCGAAGTCCAGCCACGTCTTATCCGGCTTGTGGCGGTGATGGATGCGGATGACCCGCGCCAGCCGCTGGCCGAAGACATCGCCCAGAATCCGCAGCTCGGTCGCCAGCGCCTCCGGGTACGGCTTGGCCCGGTCGCGGAACAGCACGAGCACCGCCAGGCACTCGCCGTCCTGTCGGCAGGGATACGCCATCGCCCGCGTGCCCGCGAGCCAGTGCGCATCGTCGGTCCCGAGCAGACGCTCGATGCCAGCGTCGTCGGGCGCTTCGATCAGGCCGTCGAACCGGTCCACGCGCGGCGCCAGGACGTCCGCGAGGTGATCCAGCAGGACCTCCGCCGAATCGCGCGGGCAGTCGTAGTTCACGTACGCGCCGAGACTGTAATCGCTGTGGTTGCTCGGCAGGAAGATCGCCGCGTTCGTCGGACCGGTGCGCGTCAGCACGAATTCGAGGCACGTGCGCAGCAACGACTCGACATCCAGGTCCTGACGCAGGAGCGACGCGAATTCACTCGCCATGGAGACGTGGCTCATTTGTTCAGCAAGCTCCTCGTAGGCATCGGCGAGGTCGTTGCAGAGCGAATCGACCTGGCGCGTGATCTGCTGACGGGCCGCCTGCAGACGCCGGCACGCCCGGCGCAGACGCTCCACCTCCTGATCTCTCGATCGCTCGCGCCGCCGCTCCTCGAGCGCGCGCTGCACCCGGGTCGCGAGGTCCGCCCCGTCGAAAGGGCGCGGCACCATGTCCATGGCGCCGCTGCGCATCGCCGTGACGGCCTCGTCCAGCGAGGCCGAACGCGACACGACGACCGACTTCGGGCCGTCCTTCTCCGCCTTCCACTCGCGCACCAGCTCGAGGCCGGCGTCGCCCGGGAGATCCAGGTCGATGACCGCCGCGTCGTACCGTCGGCTGCGCAGCGCCGTGCGCGCCGCGTCCGCGGACGCCGCCACTTCGTGCGCGATGCCCGCTTGCGCGAGCGCCGCGCCGATCGGGCCGTCCGCGCCCACGACCAGCACCGACGGACGCCGACGCGCCTTGCCCACGCCCGACGCGCCATTCGTCGCGCCGGGGGCGATGCTCGATTCCTGCTTCGTTCTGCGCCCTCGTGCTGCCATCACGCCACTCCCATCCCTGGTCCAACACGCGGCCCGATCCGTCAGGCCGCCTGCTCCTCCGCAGTCTCGCCACTCTCCATCGGCGCCAACGGGAGCGAAATTGCGACGATCACGCCATCTCCGCCCTTGCTTCGCAAGGCGATGTCGCCGGCGTTCAGCCCCAGCAATCGGCGGGACTTCGCCAGCCCCAGACCCTGACGCCTCCCGGACTTCGTCGGTGAAGAGAAGAACGGGTCGAACGCGTGCGTCAGCGTCTCGCCGTCCATGCCCTCGCCGTCGTCCATCACCAGCACGACGACGCGATTGTCCTGCGGCACGGCGTACGCCCGCACCTCGATCGTCTCGCTCTTCTCGGACTCGAGCCCGTTGAGCACAACCTCGGAGATCGCATCGATCACCTGCTCGCCGTCCACCAGAATCCGGGGAAGCTGGCCGTCCACGACCAGTCGCACCTTCGGTTGCGGATACCGGCGCGGGTCCGGACGGAATCGCCGACGCGCCTCGCGCACCGCCCGACCCAGCAGCCAACCGACATCCACCGCGAGCGGGTTCGGCCGCGGCGGGTCCGCGAAGAGCCGGAGCGCGTTCAGCAGCCCGCCCACACGCTCCGCCGCGAGACGAATCGCCTCGAGCGAACGCTGGTCGCGCTGCTTCTCCATCTGCTCCGCGAGCAAGTCGCACCGCCCCGCGATGATCGCGAGCGGCTTGGACATCTCGTCCGACGCGCCCGCCGCGAGATCCGCGAGCCGCTTGAGATTCTCCGCCTCGCGGATGCGGTCCTGGCCCTCGAGCAGTCGGCGCTCGGTCTCCGCCGCCTTCTGCGCCATCTTCTGCGCGTTCTCCGCCTCCATCGCGATCGACAGCGCCGTCGACCAGCACTGCACCAGCGGGCGCAGCGCCGAGCGCGGCAGCTTGGATGCCTCCGGATCGCGGTTGTGCAGGAGCGCCGCCGCGAACTCGCCCTCGCCCAGCGCCAGCATGCGCATCGAGCCCGCCGTCGCCTTGAAGTCCGGATGCTCCGCCAGCCACGGCGCTATTTCGGTCAGCTTCGCGTGATACTCGCGCGCCTGGAGCGCCGCGCCGTCCTTCGGCCCGTCGATCATCTTCGAGTCGAGCGGACGTCCGTCCATCGCGAAACGCCGGATCTCCACGCCCGACTGGCCCTTGCGCTGGATCGCCAACGCGTACACGCCGGACCCGAACGCGCCCGACGCCGAACGCACGATCTCGGTGGCGACATCGCCGATCGTTCGACGCGCCGCCGCGGCCTGCTGGAACGTCGACACCGCGTTCAGCGCCCAGGCGTGCCGGTCCGTCTCCGTCTCGCGCTCGCTCATCCGCGAGCGGATGCGGTCGAGTTCCCGGTTCGCCTGCGCGATCGAGCCCAGGAGCAGCGACTCCGACGTCGGCTCGTCCATCCCCAGCGTCGCCGAACGCGCCGACACGGCCTCGTGCAGACGCGACGCCACGCCGGGCACGACCTTTGCATCGAGGCCCGCCTCGTTGCACAGCGCGACCGGGTCGCCCGGAAGCGCCGGATCGCCCGCCCAACCCAGATGCAGCAGACGCGAGATCGCGACAGCCACGTTCACCAGCGCGATCATCTTCCGATGCGGCGCCTCGGGCAGCGACTCGTACGCCAGCCCCTGAAGCCAGATCACATCGTGCAGCGACTTCGGCAGCCCCCAGCGCTCCGTCAATCGCCGCCCGGCGGCATGGTGATCCACGCCGATGACGCTCCGCTCGACCTCCGCAAGATCGCGCCCGCTGCGCGAGGCGATCTCGAGCACGCGCCCGAACGTCTTGGGCAGCGCGTAGTCCAGCGCCAGGATGCCGATGCCGTGCATCATGCCCGCCGTGAACGCCTCCGGCGGCGTGGGCATGTTCTTCTGGCCCCGGTGCTCGTGCGCCAGCATCTCCGCGGCGCACGCCGTCGCGATGCTGTAGCGCCAGAACGCCCGACGATCGAGCGCCCGGCCCGAGGCCTCCAGGTCGTCCACGTCGCGTCCCGGCGGGTCCGCGAGCAACTCATACACGTTGACGCTGAGCGCCGCGGCCCGGACCGCCTCGAAACCCAGCAGGACCACCGCGCGATCGACGGACGCGACATCTTCCGCCGTGCGCTTGTCCGCCCGCCGGCAGAGCGCCAGCAGCTTCGACGTCAGCGCCGGGTCCGACTCGATCATGGTGACGATCTGTCGGAAGTCCGCGTCCGCCGCGGATGAAAGGCGGAGCAGCCGGCTCGCGACGCTCGGCAGCGTCGGCAGCGTGTCGAGCTGTTCGAGAATCAACTCCACGCGGCTCTTGCGCGTCTTGTCGGTCTCGTGCGTCATGCTCCCGCTCCGTTTCCATGGGACGATCGGCGCGCCGTCCCGTTCGACCCGCTCCCGGACGAAACGCCCAGCAACTCGCCGATGCGCTCCACGAGCCGCTCGATGTTGAACGGCTTGCGCACGAAGGCGTCCGCCCCCGCGCGCGTCAGCCGGTCCACATCCTCCTGATTCACCACGCCGGAGATGCACACCACCCGCGTGTCGCTCGTCTCCTCGCGCTCACGCAGCCGGCGCACGATGAGATCGCCGCGGATGTCCGGCAGCATGTAGTCCACGATCACGAGCTGGGGCTTAAACGTCGCCGTCAGCAGCCCCGCGTCGTAGCCCGTCTCCGCCGTGCGGATCTCGTAGCGATCGTCGCGGCCGAGCGCGTCGGCCAGAAGCTCGAGCGTCCGCGCGTCGTCGTCGATGATCAGGATCCGCTTCGGCCCATGCTCCAGCCGGTCCGGCGGAATCCCGTTCTCCTGCATGAATCGGATGAGCTCGGCGCGCGGGATACGCCGGAACTTCGAGCCGGGCACGCGAAACCCGTTCAGACGCCCGCTGTCGAAGCAGCGGATGATCGTCTGCTGGCTCACGTTGCACACGCGCGCCGCCTCGCCGGTCGTGAAGACCTCCTTGGCGCTCCAGTCCTCCTGGACGCCCGACCGGTCGTCACGCTCATTGTCCGCGTTTACACCCATGTGGCGATCTGCCGCTCTTCCACGCCGAACGCCGCGCACGCTCTGCGCGCGGCGCCCCGCCCGACCGAGCAGCATCGGTCCCCCCTTTACCCGACTTGACCAGCTTCACCCCCGCCGTCCGCGAACGCCGCCGCGTCGACCGCCGAGCCCGGAATAGCCCGCCCATCTCCGCGCGTTATCGCCCCAGGATCAGGGACGCCGGCGCCGGAAGGCGCCCTACTGCGCCGAGCGGATCTCCGCCGCCGCGGACGTGTAGTCCACGAAGAACAATGTGGGCAGGAGATAGTTTCGCCCCTCGAACACGTACACCCGCCCGCTCAGCGTCACCGTCAGCCCTTCGCGCGCCGACCGCGACAGCACCTCGAGCCGCGCCAGCGTCTGACACGCCATGAGCGTCATCGGCGGATCGTTGCTCGCGTTGTCCGTCCCGGTGTCGAACGTCGCCCGCCAGTCGCCGCTCGCCTCGGGCATGATCCTCGCGCGGCGGAGATTGAAGAACTCGCCCTCGCGCACCACGCGCGCCCCGCCCTCCGGCGCCGCGCTCACCGGGGCGATCCGGCGCGCCGACGTCGCCCGCTCCACGCCGCTGATCAGCGACGACGCTGTCGGCTCCGACGACGCACCGTCCTCCGGCGAGGGCTCGACCTCCGGACCGGCCGCCTCGATCTCCTGCGTCCGCGCCGCGGCGATGGTGAAGTACGTCGGCAGCACGTAGTTCCTGCCGTCGTACGCGAACACCTCGCCGCTCATGAAGAACGTCGTCGACTCGCGGCGCGACTCCATCAGCCGCAGCATCGCCGAGAGCGTCGAGCACGGCTGCATCCACACCGGCGCATCACTGCGCCCCGTAGCGTCGGCGTCGAAATAGAACGCCCAGCCGTCCGGGTGCTGCGCCAATCGGCCGCGGCGCGCGGACAGGAACGATCCCTCGCGCAGCGGCGCCGAAGCGCCCGGGCTGGCGCTGCCGTCCGGCTTCACCGGATCGCGCGACACCACCGGAGACTCCATCGCGTGGATCCGGTCCGTCACGCTCGGGCTGGTCAGCGCCGGATCGTGCGACGGATCGGCATGGTCCTGGGCCGATGCCGCCGCCACACACCAGAGGAGTCCGATCGCCGAACGGAGAGCCATGCTTCGCATGCCCTCATAGTCGGCCGCCGACCCTACCCCTGTCCAGCCGGCCCCCTCGCGAGTGGGCCTCCCGGCCGGAATGGACCGCTATCATGGTCTCCCCGCCGGGGCGACCGCCCCGACCGGCCGCGTACCCAAGTGGTCCAAGGGAACGGATTGCAAATCCGTCATTCGTGGGTTCGAATCCCACCGCGGCCTTTCCGCGCAGCAAGAGAGGCCGCCCGAATCGGGCGGCCTCCGGCGTCTTGGGGACACACTCGGCAGATCGGTCGAGCTTCGACTAGGCCCGTCCCGCCGCATGGCCGGATCGGACCTCGAAGCCCTCGTCTTCCCATTCCTTCAGCCCGCCGGTGAACTCGACCACGTTGCGATAGCCGAGCGTCTCCAGCCGGCGTGCCGCACGGAGCGACAGGTCGCAATCCTCGTTCGCGCAGTAGACCACGACCTCCTGGTCCCGGTCCGGCGCGAGCTGCCCGACCCGCCCGACGAACGCATCGTCCGCGACGGGCGCACTGTGGGCGCCCGGGATGTGCTGCTTCTCGAAGTATTCCGCCGGAAGAACGTCGATGACGACGGGCTCGTCGCCCCGGTCCATCCGACGCTTGAGCGTCTTGGCGTCAATGCTGCGCATGGATGACTCCTTTCTGAGTTCGCGCATGGAGCCCGCACGAGCGCTGACATGAATCGTCGGTCAGGACGACCTCTTCTTGGTGCGTCCCTCCTTCTTGCGTTGCTTGTTCACGGTGGCAGCGGCGATCTGCTTGGCGCGCCCCGTGGAGCGGCCCTGCTTCTTCTCACTGGCCTTCACGTGCTCGTACTGACGTTCGTCCTTCTTGGACCATGACTTCGGCATGGGTAGTCTCCTTCGATGACGGGTCGCCGCCACCGCGCATGACGCGCAGCGCAGCACGTCCCGGACACGACCAACCATGCGTCGGGCGCATGAACGCGCCGTGAGGAGTCTGTGAATCGCCGCTCAGCCCGCGGGCGGACCCACCGGCGCCGGCGCCGTCTGCGGCTCATCGGGCGCGATGACGAGGCCATCGCGCGTCGGACGCAGATCGTCGAACGACGATCCGCCGATGACGTAGTACCACTCCGCGAACCGCCTCGACAACGCCCCGGCCTTCTCCCTGCCCGACGCGATGCGCTCCGCGCGCTGCGCCAAGAGCGTCTCGTGCGCCATCCACGCCGCCTCGCGCCTCGCGCGCTCGACGTCGTCCGGCGCATCCTCGACCGGCTCCGGCGCAGGCGGCATGGGGACCGCGTTCTCGTCGAACGTGACCGTCACGATCAGATAGCGCACGTCGCCGGTGTCCCGGGCTAGGGACGCTTCCTCCTCCGGAGGCACGCCGACCGTCAACGCATCGCCCTCGCCCGGCGCGATCTCGCCGAACCAGAGCGTGTAGACCACGCCCTCGTTCGTCGCGGCCGTCGCCTGGCCGTCGTTCGCGAGCAACTGACCATTCTGATTCAGATAGAAGCCGCGCGACTGGAGACTCATCAGATCCGTCGCGTTGATCCGCCCGCCCGTCGGATCGCCCGCGAGCGCCCGCGCCAGATTCTCCGGCTTGGGACGCACACCCACGATCTTCATTGCGCGAAACGCCGCCAGCAGCGCCTGCACCCTGGCGTCGTCCAGCGACTCCCCCTCGTCGAGCGGCCCACCCTCGCCGTCGCGCAGCCGCCACGACGATCCGGCGCTCTTCGCAAACGTGTCGCGCACGATCGTGAGGCGCTCGGTCCCCCCCGTCACCCCCGCGGCCTCATCGATCTGGTACCGGTCGATCGACACCCGATCGATCTGCGCGCCCTCGAGCTGGAGCAGGTCGGTCTCGATCCACTCATCGAACGCCGTCGAGATCGCCGCGGAGATCGTCGTCACGTACACGCGCGATTTGCCCGCCTCGCGCACGTACCGCTGTCCCCACCCGGCGCCCTCGGGCGAGCCGCCGAGGATCAGGCTCGCGAGTTCGCCGCCCGATCCGTCGCGCGCCGTGATCCGCACGCCGCGACCCTGAAGCGGCGCGCGATCATCGTCCGGCGCAAGCACGCCGAGCGCTTCGTGGTCCGCCGCGGAGTCGCTCGCGACCCGATCCTTGCGCAGGCCGATCAGGGCCGACGCCGCCTCGGCGACCTTCTCCTGCGCGTCCGCGGGGTAGTTGTGGTGCGAAGGGATCACCCATCGCGAGCCGTCGAACTCCACCTTGAACGCGCGGAACGACGCCGTCGTCTCGTCGAACGAAACGATCTCGAGACTCTTCGCCTCCAGCGGGTCCGTGAACTCCGGCGCGATCACCTCGCCCACGTCGCTGAACATCGCGTCCTGCACGCCCGCCGGGCGGGTGAGCCATGCCGCGCCGCCCAACACCGCGGCCGCCGCGACCGTCAGCAGCGTCTTCATCGCATCGTTCATCGCTGGCTCCCTCCGCTGCGCATCCGCTCCGGTCGGACACCCTCACGCTCGAGCGCCCGGCGCCGCACAAACACCGCGCACCCGATCAGGAACGCCGGGATCGGGGGCAGCGCCACCGCCGCGACGCGGATGCCCATCTCGATCTGGTCCATCCTCCGCCTCGACTCCGCCTGCGCCTCGGCGATGCGCGAGCCCTTCGCGTCCTCGATCGCCGCCGCCTGCACATCCAGCCGCTGCTGCTCGGCGCGACGCACCGACTCGATCATGATCGCCCGCGTCGTCTGGTCCAGGTCCTCGCGCTGCTCGATCTCCGCGACCTTGGCCGCCATGCGGTCCTGCGCGATCGTCAGCTCCTCCGCCGCGCGAGAATTGGCCTCCTCGATCGCCTCCATCGTCTCCGCCTGCTCGGCGCGGCGGAGCTCGTCGAGACGCGCCAGCGTCCGGTGCGATGGGCGCCGCTTGCGCAGCTCCACCAGCGACTCATCGCCGACGAGCGCATCCACGGCGTTCAGGACGAACGTCACATTGTCGAACTCGAACCCCTCGAGACCCTCCTCGCGCATCTGGAAGAACATCTCGGACACGACGTCGAGATCGCCCACCAGCACGACGTTCAGCGGCTGCGCCTCGTCGCCCTCGATCCGCGCCGCCAGGATCGGCGTCTCCGGCGTGCGCTGGAAGCGCCGGTTCGGGTTGAAGCGCGGCGAGCCGAAGATGTCGCGCTGCAGCACCTCGTTGTACGCCACGTACCCGCTCAGCGGGCTTCCGCGCAGCAGCGGCGTCATCGTGGCGTCGCCCGTCGGCGCCGCGTTCTCGACCAGCGGGCCGCCCGCGAGCACCACAACCTCCTGCAGCCCGCTCGTCACCGGGTCCGCGTCGTTGAACGAGTCCGGAGCGCCGCTGCCACGCCCGACGAACACGAACTCCCGCGGCAGCTCCACGAGCTGTGGCCTGGGGTTGTACCCGTCCCACGCGACTCGACCCATCGCGACCTCGACGCCGAGCAACGACCACAGCTCCGACAGGTCCGCCTTCGGCTCCTCGTCCTGGGGCGGCTGCTGCTGCATGAACGGGTTCTGGTTCGCGTTGCGCGGCGCCGCGGTCGCGAGCCCCGGATCAAAGAGCGGCAGCGTGTCCTCGAGCAGCAGCGTCGCGCGGCCGGCTCGGATCCAGTCCAGCAGCGGCATGATCTGCTCGTCCGTCAGCGTGCTCGGCTGCGGCGCGATCAGCGCATCGAGCGTCTCGTCGATCGGCTCGCCCGGCGCCACCTGCACGACCTCGTACTGCTTGCGAAGCTCCGCGATGATCGACCAGTCCTGGCGCGGCGTGTACGTCTGGAAATCGAACTCCCCAAACATCTGCACCGCCGTGTCCAGCACGCCCACGCGCCGCTGGGCGCCCGCCGTCACCGAACGGATCGCCCGCGCCAGCTCGTACTCGACGCTCAGCCCGCGGCTCATGAACGGGATCACCGCCTCCTCCCCCGCGCACGTCACCGCCACGCCCAGATGCACGTCGGCGATCGTCTGGTCCGGATCATCCGGACCCGGCGCCATCTTGCGCGCGCGG
>JBGTSD010000099.1:0-11220 GCA_041940385.1 Phycisphaerales bacterium
GGACGGAATCCAGCCCGACTGCCCGGGCGACCACCTGCTTCCCCGCCGCGCGCCCGCTCGTCTCCACCGTCGGAGGCTGCCACATCCCGGCCCATAGACCCGACGCCGGACGCCGCTCGACGAGGAGCCGCCCCGCGCCGTCCCGAACGACCACCGCCGCGTGGTGCGCAACCTCCCGCTTCGTTCGCCGCTTCGGCGCCGGGATGGACGCCTGCATCCCCGTCGCCCTCGCGCGGCAGCGGCGCGCCAGCGGGCACGCATCGCACCTGGGATTGCGCGGCGTGCACACCGTCGCGCCCAGCTCCATCAACCCCTCGTTGAACGCGCCCGGATCCTTCGCGAGCCGCACGAGTCTCTCGGCGCGATCCCACGTCCACGCCATCGTCGCCGGTGCGCCGTGCTCCATCGGTTCGCCCTCGACACGCAGCAGCACCCGCGCCACGTTGCCGTCCGCGATCGGCGCACGCTCGCCGAACACGATGCTCGACACCGCGCCGGCCGTGTACCGCCCGACCCCCGGAAGCGTGAGCAGGTCCTCCACGTCGCGCGGCACGACGCCGTCGAAGTGCGCCACGACCTCCTTCGCCGCGGCATGCAGCAGGCGCGCACGCCGGTAGTAGCCGAGCCCCGACCACGCGGCGAGGATGCGCGACTCCGGCGCCCGCGCCAGCCGGCGCACATCGGGAAATGTCCTCAGAAAAAGCGGCAATCGCTCCGCGACGCGCGACGCCTGGGTCTGCTGGAGCATGATCTCCGACACCAGCGCGATGTACGGATCGCGCGGGCGCGTCCGCCAGGGCAGTTCGCGCGCCGTCCCCGGCGTTGCGAACCACGCCGTCACCTTCTCCACGATGCCCCGGTCCCGCGCGCTCACGGCGTCACGCCCGCGACGCCGAAGTGCCCGACCACGTGCGGCACGAGCAGCCACGTCGCCAGCACGACCAGCACGATGCCGATCAGGTTCAGCCACAGGCCGGCCTTGATCATCTGGCTCATGTGCACATGGCCCGACGCGAACACGATCGCGTTCGGAGGCGTCGCCACCGGCAGCATGAACGCGAACGACGCCGCGAGCGCCGCCGGTGTGACCAGCATTGCCGGTTCGGCCCCCGCCGCGACCGCCACGCCGCCGAGCACCGGGAGGAACGTCGCCGTCGTCGCGGTGTTGCTCGTCAGTTCCGTCAGGAAGATCACCAGCGCCGCCGTCGCGAGCACCAACACAACCGGGTGCGCCTCCTGCGCGAAGCTCAGCGCGCCGCCGATCCACCGGTCGAGCCCCGTTTCGCGCACCGCCGCCGCGAGGCACAGCCCGCCGCCGAAAAGCAGCAGCACGCCCCATGGCAGGCGCACCGCGTCCTCCCATCGCAGGAGCGCGCCGCTCAGCCGCTTGCCCGCCGGGATCGCAAAGAGCAGCAGCCCGGCGCCGATCGCGATCACCGTGTCGTCCAGGCCCTTCACCACCGGAACGCGCTCGACCAGCCAGTCCCATTTCGTCAGCGGCTCGCGCGCGATCCACAGCGTCGCGGCGCCGAGGAACACCAGCGCGACCAGCTTCTCGGGGCCGGTCATCGGGCCGAGCCGGCGCAGCTCGTCGCGGATCAGCTCCTTTCCGCCCGGAATCTCCTTCACCCGGATCGGGAACACCACGTACACCAGCATCCCCCAGGCGATGACGAGGAACGTCATCGCCAGCGGGACGCCCAGCAGCATCCACTTCCCGAAGGAGAGCTGCTGGTCGAAAGTCTGTTCGAGGTAGCCCTTCAGCATGGCGTTGGGAGGCGTGCCGATGAGCGTCGCCACGCCGCCGATGCTCGCGGCGTACGCGATGCCGAGCATCAGGCACGTGGCGAAGTTCAGCGCGCCGATGCCCGTGGTGGGGCGCGCCGTGCCGTCCGGGTTCACCGCGAGCGGATCGCCCGCCGCGCGCAAACGGTCCAGCGTCAACGCGATCACGCTCACGCCGATCGGCAGCATCATCACCGTCGTCGCCGTGTTGCTCAGCCACATGCTGAGGAACGCCGTCGCCGCCATGAAGCCCGCCACCAACCGGCGCGGCTTGGTGCCGGCGATCAGGACGATCCGCAGCGCAATCCGCTTGTGCAGCCCCCAGCGCTCCGTCGCCAGCGCGATCAGGAACCCGCCCATGAAGAGGAAGATGATCGGGTCCGCGTACGGCGCCGCGGCGGTGCGCGTGCTCATGACGCCGAGCAAGGGGAACAGCGCCAGCGGGATCAGCGCAGTCGCGGGGAGCGGGATGGCCTCGGTCATCCAGAGGATCGCCATCAGCACGCCGATCGCGGCCGCGACATGCCCGGTCGAATCGAGCTCCGGCGCCGCCCAGGCGCGCATCGCGAGATAGACGGCGATTGCGGCGCTCGGCGCAAGGATGCGCCCCACCCAGGCGACGCGGCTCGTCGCTCCCGGACCCGATTCGATCTTGGCCGTGTGCTCTGCGCCCATCGATGCACCGTTGTACCGCATCCGTGCGCCGTCGAAAGTCCGGCCCGGTCATCATGTTCCGGCCGATATACTCGTCTGTCCGTGCGGCGGCGACCCGGAAACCCACGACGAAGGACCGACTCGTGCCCGGCATCGAATGGCTCAACCAGCTCTGGAGTCGCCTGCAGGGCTATCCCGCGTGGCAGGTGGCGATCGAACTGGCCGTCATCGGCGCCATCGTCTACGTCGTCTGGCGCTTCGTGCAGGGCACCCGCGCTGCCGGCGCGCTCCGCGCCCTCATCGTGCTCCTCGTCGTCGGCTCCGTGCTCGTGCGCCTCGCCAGCCAGCGCGACGTCTTCCCCCGACTCTCGCAGCTCTACATGCGGCTGCTCGGCTTCTCCGCGATCGCGCTCGTCGTCATCTTCCAGCCCGAACTCCGGCGCGCGCTCATCCGCATCGGTGAACTCCCCGCCGTCCGACCCTTCTTCCGCTCGACCCCCGCCGCCGGCGAGCAGTCCCAGGTCGTGGACGCCGTCGTCGCCGCATCCCGATTCCTCAGCAAGAACAAGTTCGGCGCCATCGTCGCCATCGAGCGCCAGGTGGGCCTGCGCGAGATGCTGGTCGGCTCGACCATCCTCAACGCCGATATCTCGCCCGAGCTCATCCAGTCGATCTTCTGGCCGAACAACCCGCTCCACGACCTCGGCGTCGTGGTGCGCGGCGGCAAGGTGCTCGCCGCCGGCGTGCAGTTCCCGCTCGCCGATCCCGAGGACATGAACGATCCCTCGCTCGGCGCGCGCCACCGCGCCGCCGTCGGGCTCACGCGCGTCTCCGACGCCATCGTCGTGATCGTCAGCGAAGAGACGGGCGCCATCAGCATCGCCGAGCGCGGACGCCTCGACCGCTGGCGCAGCCCCGACGCGCTCGCGTCCGAACTGCTCCGTCGCCTCCGCGCCGCGCAGCCCGACGAGGGCGAGATCGAAGCCACCGGCGACGAGGCCGACGCCAGCGCGTCCGTGGCGCTCGACGGCGCCGACACCGGCGAACGCCGGCGCACCGGAGGCGCTGCATGAAGGAACGCGCCGCCAACATTCTCCTGGTCGTCGTCGTCACCCTGCTGATCTGGCTGTATCTCGAAGCCGAGAGTCTGACGGCGAGCCAGCAGGAAGTCCGCATCACCTTCGTCGCCGGCGAAGCGGACATGCTCGTGAGCACGGTGGGGGAGGAATGGCGCGGCGTGGCGACGGTGCGCGTCGAGGGCTCGCAGGCCGCGCTCTCGCGCATGCCGCGGACCTTCGAAATCCCGATCGGCTCGCCCGGCGTCCCGGCGGTCGAGGGCGAGCACGTGATCGATCTCAAGGTCCCGCTGCGCGCCAACCGTCAGATCCAGCGCGCCGGCGTCAACCTGATCGACGTCGTGCCCCAGACCATGCGCCTCCGGCTGGAGGCGGTCGCCGTGCTCGAGAACGTCGAGATCCGACCGGACCTCGGCGGCATCGAGCCCGCCGAGCCCCCGGTGATTCAGCCGGCAGTCGCATCCGTGCGCGGCCCGCGCGCCGCGATCGATCGGCTGACGAACATCGTCGGCGGGCCGCACGTCGTCGCGCGTGTCCGTCCCGGCGCCGCAACCAACCTCCCCGATGGTCGCCCCGTGACCATTCGCGCACCGCTCGAGCTTCCCGGCGCGGTCGGCGCCGAGAGCATCCAGATCACGCCGCGCGAGGTCGAGGTCGGCTTCACGATTCGCGCCCGCAGCGCGTCCACGACGCTTCCTTCGGCGCCGGTGCAGCTCATCACCCCGCCCGCCGAGTCCGGGCGCTTCCGAGTCGAGATCAACGCCGATGACGCGTTCGTGCAGACCGTGTTCGTGACGGGCCCGAGCGACTTGGTCGAACAGGTCCGCACCGGCGTGCTGCGCGTCGTTGCGCTGCTGTGGCTCTCGAGCGACGACCTCGAGCGGGGCGTGGATTCCAAGGCGGTCACCTTCGGCGTGCTGCGCGACGGTCAGGTCATTGGCACGCCCGCGGGATTGTCGATCCGCGCCGAAGACGCGGTCGTGCGGTTCACCGTCACGCCCACGCCGCAGGCAACGCCCGCCGAAACCGCCCCGCGCCCCTGAGCGGCTGGAGCGACTCCACGAGTCGTCGAAGCTCAGACCCGTCCGGCGCCGCGGCGCGAGGCGACGGTGCGTCCCCGTCGATCGCCGCGAGCATCGCCGCCGCCGCTTCGCGCGACATCGCGTCCGTCAGCCCGTCGCCCGTGCCGCGATGCGCCGGTGCGATCCGGATCACCGGCAGGCCGAGTTGATCGACCCAGCCGTGCGCGACGCCCGTTTCGCCGAAGACCATCGCCGCGTCGCAGCCGGCGAGCCAACGCCACGGGGCGCGATCGTCCACGCGGATCGCCCAGTCGCCCGCGATCTGGTCGGAGAGCCGCTTGCCGCGCTCGAGCCCGGCCGCCGACGAGCGGCACACGCCGATCAGGTCGCGCCCCGCCATCCGCACGATGGTCAGCGCGCAGAACGCGAAGAACGCGTCGACTTCCGCGCCCGTGCCGTCGCCGTCGATCAGCGCGACGATCTTGCGCGCCGGCTCCGCCCAGAGCGCTCGAGTCTCCGCCCGCGCTTCGCGGCTGCTCCGGACGCCGCAAGGGGCATGCTCCACGACCGGGGCATCGAATCCCCACGCGCTTGCCGTCTCACATCCGACAAACAGCGCCGCCCCTGAGCGCGCTGCGTGCATCGCCTGTCGCCGGCTCCAGGCCGAGACGCGATCCGGACGAACGCCGATCACCACGCGCGCGCCGAGCCCGGACGCCTGCGCGACGCGCAGCGCCCGAGGCGACCACGCGACCAGTTCATCCACGACCTGCGCCCCCGCAACGCTGCGCATCACCGACGCTGCGAGGTCCGGCGCCACGCGGCGCGTCGGCATCAGCCCCGCCGCCCGGGCCGATGCCTCGGCCCCTCCGCCGCCCAGCACGACCACGGGCTCGCCCTCGCGCACCGTCAGCGCCGCCGCGGGCAGCAACGCCTCGCCATCGCCCGCGCCGTCCACGACGTGCAGCACTCGCGTCATGCGTTCCCGATCAGTCGTCGAGGCGCCCGGACAGCTCGTCGCGCTCGTGCGTGAAGAACGTCTTGGCAATCTGCACGCCGAGCAGGCGCGCGAACTGATCCTCCGCCGCGGACTTCTCCGCCGCGCCCGTAGGCATCTCGTTCGCCTTGGTCGGCACCGCCATCGTCACCGGGTAGCCCTCGGCGAGCCCGGGGAACAGGCGCTCGTTCGCCACGGTGTCGAACACCTTGACCCGCGCCTCGCCCACCGGCGTGTACGACACGCCGTCGCCGGACAGCGAGAACCGCGAGATCGACGCGTAGATGACGATTTCCGCGCCGGTCAGTCGCCCGACGTCTACGATCGACAGCGGCTCGCCCAGGCGCTCGCTCGCCGTCGCGCGCAGCGTCGCCTGCGAGGGGATCACCATGTCCGCGCGAAGACCCGCCTTCGCGATCAGCTCCTGCTCCGCCGCCTCGCCGATCGTCCGGCGCAGACTCCGGCGCGGCACGGTGTTCGTGCGATCGTCGATGAACACGACCGTCCGCCGATCCTTGTCCAGCTTGTACGCCGCCTGCACCTTCGGCGGACCCTCGATGATGTACGCCGCGGCGCCCACGTAATTGCACCCGGCGGCCACCAGCGCAAGGCCAAGCCCGCCCCCGGCGATGACGGCGCGCAGCAGCGCGGCGGCGCGCATCGGATTGGCGTTTCTGCGTCGCATCAGACCTCAATAATCCGGGTAGTAGGGCTCTTCGTGGTCATGAAACACCCAGACAATGCGGTCACACAGGCGCGTGCGCAGGCGCATCATCACGTGATCCTCGCTGAAGTCCTCCGGCGTGTACCCGTCCTTGTCCGGGAAGTCGACGGCGACCGACTTGCGGAACACGAACTCATCATCGATCGAGCCGTCCGCCTCGAGGATGCCGATGTTCGCCGACGCGCGCCCCGACCACAGGTACGCGTTGCCGGTCTCGCGCAGTCGGAAGTCCGTCAGCTCGACGTAGATCAACCGCTCGACGCCGAGCTCGTCCGCCAGCTCCTTCGCCGACATGGCCTTCCAGCGCGGCTCGTCGATCTGAAACTGCAGCAGCGATTCCGGCGGCACGAAGCCCGACGCGCCCGACTGCTCCCGCAGGCGCATCGACACGATCGTCGTGACCTCCGACTGCAGCCGCGGATACTCCGCCATCAGCACGCGGTCCGCGGCGACGATCACGCCGAAGGACTTGTCCTGCAGCCCGGTGTACTCGGCCTTGACCTCTCGGGTGCCGGTCCGCTTGTAGGTCTCCGCCATGACGCTCACGAGGCCGACGAGCTGGCACCCGCCGCCGGCGAGGCCGACGGCCACCAGCGCCGCCGCCGCCGCGAAACGCGTCTTCCACGCCCGTTTGCCGCTCCCGATTACGCCCATATCACCGCCTTATACGCCCACGCCAGCCCGACGGCTACGCCAATCAGCGCCAAACCCTTCATCGTGATCGCCGCTTCCCACAGCCGGATGGCCCTCGAGCCCGTCAGGGCGCTATGCGCCGCGAGCCAGAACGCCGCGCTCGCCGCGAACGCCGCCGCCGCCCCCGCCGGTTGGGTGATGAATCCCGCCGACCACTGCCCGTTGGCGACGTGCGTCACCGCGGTGGTCATGCCGCAGGTCGCGCACGGCGCATCCAGGGCCTGCGCCCAGGCGCAGGCGGGAAGACCCAGCGCCTCGTGTGTGCCGTGCCCCGCTGGCGCGGGATCGAGCGACGCGCCGATGACCAGCATCGCCAGGCACCCGGCCGCGCCGAGCCCTGCCCCGAGCCGTTGCCCAACGCCGAGCCGGGCGTTCGCCGCTGCGTTCATGACGATCTCCGCATCCCCTCCGCCCAGCGAAGGCGCGGATCAATCAAACCGGAAGACGCCCTTGCGGTACGCGTAGATGTACGCGACCACCGTCGTGAAGAGGAAGAACAGCACCCGCCCGAGGAACTCCGCGCTCAGCGCCGAGCCCGCCTCGAGGCTCGAGAACGTCGCCGCCCACGGGTACAGGAACACGATCTCGACGTCGAACACCAGGAACGTCATCGCGATGACGTAGAACCGCACGTTGAACCGCTTGCGCGCCGTGCCGAACGGGTTCATGCCCGACTCGTACGTCAGTCCCTTCGTCTCGCCCTGGCGAGATGGTCCGATCGCCTTCGTCAGCGCCACGTTCGCGACGGCGAAGATGATCGCCATCGACACGAGCACGCCGAGCGGCGCGTACTGGGAAAGATCGACGGTCGCGAGCAGTGCGGGCATGCGGAACGGGGCTCCGGTTCGGCGCGATCACGCGGCGGGCGCACTCGCCCGCCGGGGCCCGGAGTGTACACCGGCGCGCCGGATCAGTCGTCCACGTACGACGGCGGCTGCGGACCGGGCGTCGGCGACTCCTCGGCGTCCTCCCCGGAATTGGCCCGCGTGAACTGGATCGCGCCCATCGGCGCGGGAGGAATCGGCGAACCGTCCGGACGCGGGTCCAGCGGCTCCCACGACGTCCTCGACGCCCCGAGCAGCGTCCCCGTCGCGAACGCCAGGTCCACCAGCGAGATCTGGTACTCCGCCAGCGCCCGGATCTCGGCGAGCTGCGCATCGGCCAGGTTTGTCGCCGCGTCGAGCACGTCCGTGCTCGTCCGCGCCCCGACGTCGAACTGCCGCTGCTCCGCCGCGAGCGTCCGCGCGTTCAGGATGGACGCCTGACGCGACGCGAGGATGCGTTGCCAGTCGGACTCCACCGCGTCGATCGCGTCCAGCACCTCCTGCCGAATCGCCTGCTCCCGCGCCTCCTTGGTCGCGAGCCGCTGGAGACGCGTCAGGATCGCCTGCTGCACGCGCGACTTGGCGCGGATGTTGCCGATCGGCACCTCCGCGTTCACCGACACGATGTGGTCGTCGAAGTCGCCCTCGCTCATCACCCGGAACGAATCGTTCCACTTCCCGCCCAGGCCGTTCATGCGGTAGGTGTAGTCCACGGTGAAGAGCGGCAGCGACTGATTGCGCTCGAAGTCGATCGTGCTCACATCTTGTGCAAGCTGCAGCTCCAGCTCGAGCATCTCCATCCGGTTCTCGACCGCCCGCGCCGTCAGCGTCTCGCCCGCGAAGTCGTACTCCACCGGGTCCGGCGGCGTGCCGGGCGTCAGGATGATCGAGGTCCCGATGTCGAGGCCCGCCTCGTTCATGATGCGCTTGAGGTCGCGCTGCGTCGTTTGCACGCTGTTGACCGCGATGATGATCGCCTCCAGCCGGTCCGCCACGCCCGACTCGGCGCGCGTGACTTCGACCTCCGCCGCCTGGCCCGCGCGCACCTGACGGCCCGCGCGGTCGAGCTGCTCGCTCGCGAGTTCGTACTGCTGCTGGGCGACCTCGAGCGCCGCGCTCGCCGCGTACATCCGCCAGTACGCCCGCTCCACGCCGGCAAGCTGCCGGATGACCTCGAGCTTGGTGCGCGCCTGGCTGATCTGGGTGTTGATCGCCGCGAGGCGGATGCCGTGCGTGTTGGCCCGGCGCCCGGCGCCGCGCAGCAGCGGCTGACTGATCGAGACGGCGAAGTCCGTCGAATACGAGGGGTTCAGGAACGAGAACTGGTTGTTGGTCTCGTTCTGATTCACCGGAAGGTTGACGGTGACCTGCCCGCCCGTGCGCATCGGGATGCGCACGCCGAGGTTGCCGGAATAGTCCGTCACCTGCGAGCCCTCGAGCGTCGAGGACGTCGGCTGCTCGAGGTTGCTGTAGCGGAAGCTCGAGAAGAACACGGACTCGAAGCGCCCTTCCTCCTCGTTGAGCCGCTCGTTCGCGATCACCGGATCGATCAGCAGCACCTGCAGATCGAGATTGTTCTCGAGCGTCCAGGCGCGCGCCTGCTCGAGCGTGACCTCCACGCGCTCCATCCCCTCGAACGGGTCCGCCACCGGCTCCTGCGCCGTCGGCGTGTCCGTCTGCGCGAACATCTCCGTCGGGAAGCGCTGCACGTCGCGCAGCCGCTCCATCGGGGCGCGCGGGCCGTAGTCGTCGAGCGCCGTGTGAAAGGGGCTGGCGCAGCCGCCGGCGAGCGCCGCCAGCGCGAACGCGGGGGCCGCCGCACGCCGAACGCGGGCGGCGAGTCGAACGTCATTCATGTCGTAGAGCCTCGATGGGGTCCAAACGCGCGGCCTTGACCGCAGGGAACATGCCGAAGACCACGCCCGTCCCGGCGCTGAACGCGAACGCCAGCGCGATCGCCCACGGCGGGATGTACGCCTCGTCCAGATTCGCCCCGGGAATGCTCTGCACGCCCAGCGTCAGCAGCTGCCCGACCACCAGGCCGATCAGCCCGCCCGCCACGCACAGCACCACCGCCTCCACCAGGAATTGCACCAGCACCACGACCGGCTGCGCGCCCACCGCCTTGCGCAGCCCGATCTCGCGCGTCCGCTCGCTCACCGACACCAGCATGATGTTCATGATCCCCACGCCGCCGACCAAGAGCGAGATGCTCACCACGCCCCCCGCGATCGCTGTGATGCCGCCCGCCACCGAGTTGAACTGATCGATGTACGTCTGCATCACCTCGACGACGAAGGTGTCCTCCTGATCCGGCTTCAGCCCGCGCATCTTGCGCAGGATGTACTTGATCTCCGCCTTCGCATCCTCGGCGCCGTCCGCGTCCACCAGGAGCGCGCCGGCCTCGTTGATCCACCCGCGCGGATTCAGCTTCTTCGCCGTCGAGAACGGCACGAAGATCTCCGTCTGCGCCGAGCCCCCGCCGAACATCGGGCTCACGGCCTTCGTCTCCACCACGCCCACGATCGCGAACCGCCGACCGTCCACGAAGATCGCGTCGCCCACCGGATCCTTGTCCAGGTGCAGCTCGTCGATCCCCTTGTCGTTGATCAGGCACACGTTCAGCCGCTCCTCGTCGTCGCGGCTGTTGAACGGCCGGCCGAGGATCACCGAGCGCGTCTCGACGTCGTGCCACTCGGGAAGGATGCCCACCACCCGCACGGCCCCCAGCGTCTCGAGTCCGGAGCGCACCTCCACCGTCGCGCGCCAGTGCGGGTTGAACTTCTCCACCGTCGTCGCGTGCTCGATGATCGCCGCGACCTCGTCGTCCTGGAGCTGCACGTCGCGCCACGAGACGATGTTCTCCATGCTCCGCGGCACCGTGCCGTCGACATAGACGTATCGAGCGCCGATGCTCTCGAACTCTCCGAGCACGAACTGCTTCATCCCCGTCAGCGCCGCGACCACCGCCGTGACCGACGCCACGCCGATGATCACGCCGAGCGTCGTGAGGAAGGCGCGCCCCTTGTTCGCGCGGATCTGCGCGAGCGCGAGCGTGACGGTCTGCAGGATGAATCGAAGGATGAACAACGGCTGACCTTCTTCGGAACTCGACCACTAGTCCTTGCGAAGCGCCACGATGGGATCAAGGCGCGCTGCCTTGATCGCCGGGAACATACCGAAGATCACGCCCACCGCCGCGCTGAACGCGAACGCCAGGCCCATCGCCCACGCCGGGATCATCGCCTGATCCAGCCCGGCGTTCGGGATCCGCTGGATGCCCAGCGTCATCGCCTGCCCGATCACCACCCCGATGAACCCGCCCGCGAGGCACAGCACCACGGCCTCGGTCAGGAACTGCATCAGGATGATCGACGGCGGCGCCCCGACCGACTTGCGCAGACCGATCTCGCGCGTCCGCTCGCTGACCGACACCAGCATGATG
>JBGTSD010000100.1:0-10945 GCA_041940385.1 Phycisphaerales bacterium
TCTTCGGGTCGAGCAGGATCAGCTTGACCTGCTGCGGCGTACGCGTCATCAGGATCGAAAGCAGGATCGCGTTGATGCAAACCGACGTGCCGGAGCCCGTCGTGCCCGCGATCAGCATGTGCGGCATGCTGGCCAGGTCGTAGATCAGCGGCGTGCCGCTCGCGTCCTTCCCGAGGAACAGCGGCAGGCGCATGTTCTTCGTCTTTTCCGAGACGCTCATCAGCTCCTTGAGGCGCACCTTCTCCTTCTCGATGTTCGGCGCCTCGATGCCGACCGTGTCGCGCCCTTCGATGTTCGCGACGATGCGGATGCTCACGACCTTCATCGCCCGCGCCAGGTCCTGCGAGATCGCGGTGAGCTGGCTCACCTTCGTCCCCGGCGCCAGCTTCACCTCGTACATGGTGATCACCGGCCCCGAGTCGATGCCCACCACCTCGCCGTCGATCTTGTAGACCCGCAGCGCCTCCTCGAGGCACGTCGCCTGGTCGCGCACGTAGCTCTCGAGCTTCTCCGAGTAGTTCGCCTCCGGCTCCTCGAGCAGGTCCAGCCCGGGGAACTGGTAGTCCTTCATCTCCGTGTCCGCGGCCCGCAGGTCCGCGAGGTCCTCGATGGTGGCCGCGCGGCGCGACTCGGCCGCGAGACGAACCGGCAGCTTCGCCATCTTGGCGCGCAGCTCGTCGGGATCGAAGACCTGCGGCGCCCCCGGAACCTCTTCCTCGTCATCCTCGACTTCGTCGATCTCCTCCACCTCGTCGATCGGCGCCTCGTCCTCCTCGTCATCGATCTCCTCGACCACGCGCTTCGCCGGCTTGCGCGACTTGGACTTGGCCGCGACGACCTTGGACGTCCGCGCCCGCTCGGCGGGCTGATCATCGTCCACGTCGTTCTCGCGCACCCGGGCCGCGCGACGCGCGGCGTGCTCGTCCAGGCGCTCACGCATCCGCGCGTACGCGGCGTTCGCGCCGAAGCCGAGCCGACCCAGCGCCCACTTCGGCGCCAGCACGACCCAGACGTCGTACGCCACCGTCGCGCCGATCAATCCGAGGAAGATCAGCCACAGCCCCGCGCCCAGCCCGCCGAAGCGCGCCGTCAGCTCCGTCACGCCCCAGATCGCCACGATCCCGCCCGCGCCCTCCGGCGCGCTGCTCCACCCCGGCGCCAGCAGCGCGTGGAACCCCGCGACCACGATCGCGAAGAGCAGCACGCCCAGCGAACGCACGCCGAGCTGGCCGACCGGCCGCCCCGCGGCGGACAGGCCCAGCCACAACCCCGCCGTCCCGAGCACCACCCAGGCGCCCACGCCCAGCATCAGGAAGAGCTGGTGCGACAGCCACGCCCCGACCGGGCCGCACCAGTTCTGCACCGGGCTGTTCAGCGGCGCCACGGCGTACCCCGGAGGGTCGAAGCGGCTGTAGGTGAGCATCGCCGCGAGGACAAAGAGCCACAGCGCGGCGCCGAGGAGCCACCCCAGCCGGAAGCCGATGGGGTCCTCGCGATTCCAGAGACCGAAGAAGGTTGCGGCACGGGACATATCGCCCCGTTATCGGCCATCCGGCAGCGTGCGCAAGAATCGCCGGAACAGGTCGTAATCGGCCCGTCCGGACCCCTCTGAAAGCGAACGACCCCCGGGGAGTGACGGCGCCCCGGGGGTCGCTCAGCTCGGCAGCGAGGGTGAGGGTCAGACGAGGCGTCGGCGACGGAGGCCGGCCAGGCCCGCGAGCCCGAAGGCCGCGGCGCCGGCGGGCGCCGGGATGATCTCGAACGTGATCCGGTACACGTCGAGGTTGGCGGTGAGCTGGCTGTCGAAGACGTACCCCGCGGCCGTCGTCAGCCCGTTGAACGTGGAGAGGTCGGCGAAGTCGAAGTGCACGACGCCGTTCTCGTCGATGCGGTCGTCGTTGTTGGAGCCGACCAGGAACGCCGCGCCGAACGCGCCGTCGACTTCGGAGCCCGCGTCCCAGATGTCGGCGGCGGTCTGCGTGATGCTCCCGATGAGGAGGTCGCCCTGCGCATTGAAGAGCTGATACGCGGTGGGGGAGTCGTTGCCGATGAAGTAGTCGTTGCTCGGCACGACCATCGAGCCGAACGTGAAGTACTGATTCACCGATGTGTCGATCGTGAAGTCGGCGAAGCCGGTCTGGCCGGGAAGGAGCGGGCCGGCGGGGTTGGGCACGACCGTGCCGAGCGTCGCGCTGGGGTCCGCCGCCATGAACGCCGGGAACCAGTCGGCGCCGCTGCCGCCCTCGGCGATCGAGATGATCGGCGCCGTCGCCGCCTCGCCGTTGTTGAAGGCGTCGTAGACGCCCGAGTGGAAGCCGACGCGCAGCGGCGCGAACGACACGCTGTTCGTCTGCGCGAGATTCTGAACGGTGACGCGGACTTCGACGTTCGCGCCGTGCGCGGCGCCGGCGAGGGTCATGAGCGCGCCGATCGTGGTCATCGTCTTCATCGAACTCTCCTTCTGCTCCCGTGCGGGATCGTGTTCCAGAATCCGCCCGGCGCACGCCGGGCAGGCCCGCACGGAACAGGCGGGCGGCGCGGCTATTCCCCGCGAGATCGCCACGTGCCTCAGATTCATCGCTCGCGCCGACCTCGGGCGCTAGAGTGGCGCCGATCGTGGAATAGCCGCGGAGCGCGGCCTGTTGAGGCGGGTGGAAAGCTCATGGAGCGACGCGAGTTCGAGACCCTGGCCGTCGCCGAACTGGACGCCGTCTGCCGCTTCGCGCGATTCCTCACCCGCGACGAAGCGCTCGCCGACGACCTCGTCCAGGACGTCTACGCGCGCGCGTTCCGAGTCGAGTCCATCGAACGCTTCGAGCTGCGCGGCGGCGGGATGCGCCCGTGGCTTCTCATGATCGCGCGAACGCTCTTCTACGGCCGATTGCAACGGGAGAAAGTGGGCAAGAAGGCGATGGAGCAGGTCCGCAACGAAGCGCAGACGCGCTCGCCCACGAGCGAGGCGCCGACCGCCGCCGAGATCGGCGGCGTGGACTGGACCCGCGCCCGCCCCGCGATCTTCGAGGCGATGGAGTCGCTGAGCGACGACCTGCGCGAGACGCTGTGGCTCTGGGCGGTGGAGGGCATGAAGTACCGCGAGATCGGCATCGCGACCGATGTGCCGATCGGCACGGTCATGAGCCGTCTCCACCGCGCGCGAGCGCGCGTGGGGCGCGCGCTCCTCGGCGACGAGCGCGCCGCGAACGAACTGCTGAGCGCCGGCGTCGTCGAGCCGGCGCGTATCGTGCAACGCAAAGACCAGATGACGGGTGAAGCATGAGTTCCGAACCGACCAACAACCCGGCGCCGACTCACGACGAACGCATCGATCGGCGCACCGAGCTCCTCCGCGCCGCCGCCGACGGCGAACTCACAGCCGCGGATGCCGCCGCGCTCGATGCTCACCTGCGCGCGCATCCCGAGGACCGCGCCGTCATCGACTTCGAGCGCCGCCTGCGCCGGGAGATCGCCGGCGCCGCGGAGGGACACGCGACCGATGATCTCCGCGCCCGCATCGAGGCGATGCGATCCGCTGACGAGCCCATCCCCGTGCGCCCGCGCCGCACGCGTCAGGCGTGGCTGGCGCTGGCCGCGTGCCTCGCGCTCGCCCTCGGCGCCGTCTACATCCTGGCGCCGCGCCCCGCGCCGCACCCTGCCCCCGGTCAGGTCGTCGCGGGCGCGCATCGCGCTTCGCTCGTGTCCTTCATGCGCAGCCAGCACGAGGACTGCGAGACTTTCGCGGAGATCCTCGCGCAGAAGTTTCCCGTCGTTCTCGAGCGCGCCCCCGAGGCGCTCGGCGCCATCCTCGGCGCGCCGCCCGACATGGGAGAATTGGCGAGCAGCGATGTCCGCTACCGCGGCGCCGCGGAGTGCGCCGTGCCCGGGCGCGGGCGATCCGTCCACATCGTCCTCGAGGCGCCGAGCGGCGAGCTGGTGAGTCTCTTCGTGCAGCAGGACCACGACGAGCTCGAACTCGAGCCGGGCGTGGCGTACTGGTTCCTCGGCGACGGTGTGCCCCACGCCTGCCGCGTGCTCACCTGGCGACGCGACGGCCTCGTGTACTTCCTCGTCTCTCCCTCGACCAACGACATCGACGCGGCCCGCGTCGCGCTCCGCGCCAATGCCCCGAGCGGCGTGCTCTAGTTCGTCAACGACGCCGCGCTCGCCGAATCGCTGCCCGCGCCGTCCACATCCTCGCCCGCGCGCAGCGGCATCTCGATGCGGCAGACCACGCCCTCGGGCTGATACTCGATCTCGCAGCGCCCGCCTGTCTCGAACCGCAGGCCGTCCTCGATCAGCAGCGAGCCGAACCCGCGCTCGCGCGGCGCCGTCACGGGCGGTCCGCCGCGCTCCTTCCACGTCAGGCGCAACGTCTCGCCGTCCGCGTCGCTCGTGTGGACGTTCCAGGACACATCAACCGTCCCCGTCGGCGAGAGCAGCGAGCCATACTTGGCCGCGTTCGTCGCGAGTTCGTGCAGCGCCACGCACAGCGACGACGCCTGCGCCGAGCCGAGCAGCACGCCCGGCCCCTCGATGCGCACGCGCTCGGCGCGGGCCGCGGACTGGTACGGCTCCAGCGTCGTGCGCACGAGCTGATCGAGCGGTGCGCTCTGCCAGCTCTGCTGGCCCAGCAGCTCGTGCAGGCGCGCCAGCGCCTGGAGCCGCCCCGACACGCTCGTCACCAGTTCCTCGATCGACGACGCCCGGCGCGCCGATTCGTTCAGGATCGCCATCACCGCGAAGAGATTGTTCTTCACGCGATGGTCCAGCTCCCGGTTCATCAGCTTGCGCTGGCGCTCGGCGCGCGCCCGCTCGGTGATGTCCCGGATGAACCCCGTGAACTCCGGAGGATTCGTCGAGCCGACGCGCGACACGCACAGCTCCACCGGGAACGACGTCCCGTCCGATCGCAGCGCCATCGTCTCGATGCGCTTGCCGAGGATCTCGCCCCGTCCGGTCTGCAGGAACCGATCGAGCCCCTTCGTGTGCCCCTCGCGCCCGTCCGGCGGGACGATCAGGTTCGAGAGCCGACGACCGATCGCCTCCGTCCGCGACCACCCGAAGATCCGCTCCGCCGCGCTGTTCCACTCGACGATGCGCCCCTCGTGGTCCATCGTGATGATCGCGTCGATGGCGGATTCGAGGATCGCGCCCTTGCGCGCCTCGGACTCGCGCAGCCCGCGCTCCGAGGCGCGAAGCCGCGCCGCGTCCTCCTCCGACCGCTGCGCCGCCAGCTCCTGCACCCGCACCAGTCCGTAGAGGAGGAAGCTGATCAGCGTCCCCGCGCCGGCGACCAGCGCCGCGAAGTTCGGCGATCGCGTGGCCTCAAACTCGTGATTCGACACGAACCAGAGCGTCCACTCCCGGTGCGGCGCCGCGATCGCGGTGCGGAGCGCGCGACGCGACGCGTCCGACGCGAACTCGCCGTGCCGCTCCGTCGCGTAGACCACCGGCCCCGTGTCCGCGCCGCCGGACTCCAGAATCGCGAACTCCGCCAGCCGGCGCGACCCATCGCTCACACTGCCGAAGAGCGACTCCGGCCGCACCGCCGCGTACGTGAACCCCACCAGCGCCCGCCGACGCTCCTCCGCCGTCTCCGGCGCTTCGTCGCCCTCGTAGTAGGGCACGAAGATGTACAGCCCGCGCTCCCCCTCCGGCCCGGGCGTCGCCCGCAGCGGCGCCATCGCCGACACCACCGGCGCCGCGCGATCCCGCGCCTGCTCGATCACCGCGCGGCAGGCCTCCAGAGCAAAGAGGTCCGTCCCCACCAGCTCCGCCCCGTCCCCGTCGATCGACTCGAGATAGATGATCCGGTGTCGTTCTCGCGCCTCGGCGGAATCCGCGCCGCCGAACTCGACCCCGAACTCGCGCCGGATGCGCTCCAGGATCGCGCCATCGTCGCCGTTCACCGATCGCTGCGAGAACCCGATCGCCGCGACGCCCGGGTATCGCGCCGGCAGATCGAGCTGGTCCACAAACCGCCCGAACTCCTCGCGCGTCACGTACTCGCTCGCCGCGAAGAGCCCCGCCGTCGAGTGCAGCATGGCCACCGTCGCGTCCAGCCGCTGCGCGATCTCCGAACGCGTCTGGAACGTGGACCGCGCGAAGCGGGCGTGCTCGCGCTCGGTGTGCGCACGATGCGCATACACCGACACCGCGGCGGTGCTCGCCAATCCCACCGCCAACGCCACCAGGGGAACCACCCGACGACGCGACGCCTTCCCAGGCATAACGGGGCAACCCCTTTCCAGCCGGCGCTCCGAGCGCCGATGGAGACATCATATGGATGCGGCGCCTGATCGAGAGGCCGGCTAAAGACCGGTGGACCCGAATCCCCCCTCGCCACGCATCCGCAGCGCCGCGCGGGGTTGCGCCGTCACCACCTCCGGCCACGGCGCATCCAGGTCTTCCGTCTCGTGCACGTGCGCCCACGCCACCGGCGCGATCACCATCTGCGCGATCCGCATGCCGTGCTCCACGGTGAACGCTTCCTCACCCAGATTGATCAGCGGCGCCTTCACCTCGCCGCGGTAGTCCGCGTCGATCGTTCCCGGCGCGTTCGGCAGCGTGACGCCGTGCCGGCTTGCCAACCCCGAGCGCGGCCGGACCTGCGCCTCCCACCCCGGTGCGAGCGCCATGCAGAACCCGCAGGGGATGACCGCGATCTTCCCCGGCGCGATCGTCAAGGACGCGTCAAGGCACGCCGCGAGGTCCAGCCCGGCGCTGTGCGCCGTCTGGTGCGCCGGCAGGATCGCCCGCGGATGCATCCGGCGGATACGAAGGATGGTCTCGAGGGGCTGTCGCGGCGGCAGGGTCATGCGCTGGGCAGACTCACCGGCCTGCCCGCCGCCGTCAAGCCGAGGGCGCGAACGCGTGGAACCCGGCCGCGCGCTCCGACATCTGGACCGGCGACGTCGCCGCCTGGGCCTGCTCGAGCGCGTGATTGAGGGTGTCGATCATCCGGCGCGTCGACGCGATGGCGTTCTCGATCGCCGAACGACCCGTGACCGTCTTGTACACATCCGTCCGACGCAGGTCGGACATCTCGCGCTCGCACTCGGACTTCGCCTCGAGCAGCCGCTGAAGGAGGGCCTCGGCCCGGTCCCGGGCGGCATTGGTCTCAAGGACAATGCGTTGCTGTTCGCTGAGGACCATGGGGTTCAGTTGCGCTCCGTTGGCTACGTCGGGCTGTCCTGGACCGTCGCAGCAGGGCACAGGGAGGAGGGGAGGACGCGTATTGTCCGCGCCCTGACCCCGGGGTCAAGCCGCCGCCACCCCGGGTGCAGGGTCAATTGATCGGGACTTGTTCGGTAATTCCGCGTTTGTGAGCGTTCCGCCAACACCCGCGGCATGCTTCTGGATCACGCGATGCACCTCGTCCCGGTCCGGGGACCACCGCGCCGCGCCCAGATCGGCGATCAGCGACTCCATCCGCTCCGGGCGGATCTCCGCCGGGTCCGCCGCCCAAGCCAGAACGCCGTCCGCCGGCGTCCGGCGCAGCGACTCGCTCGCATGAGCCAGCTCTTCGTTCAGCTTCTCGCCCGGGCGGGCGCCGGTGAACACCACGTCAATGGTTGGGGCGCCGGTCGCCGGGGTTTCGTGGCGCTCGGGGAACGCGAACCGCGGCTCGATCCCGTGCAGCCGGACGAATCGCTCAGCCAATTCGACGATGCGGATCGGCTCGCCCATGTCCAGCACGAAGACGTCCGCCCCCGCCGCCTCACGCTCCGTCAGCGCGCCCGCCTGGATCACCAGCGACGCCGCCTCGCGGATGGTCATGAAGTAGCGCGTCATCTCCGGGTGCGTGACCGTGATCGGCCCGCCCTCGCGAAGCTGACGCGTCCAGATCGGGATCACCGAGCACGCCGAGCCCAGCACGTTCCCGAACCGCACCATGCACGCCCGCATGTCCGAGCAGCGCGTGTTCAGCGACCGGACGTACAGCTCCGCGAACCGCTTGGTCGCCCCCATCACCGAGCGCGGGTTCACCGCCTTGTCGGTCGAGATCATCACGAACCGCTCGGCGCCGCACTCCGCCGAGGCGTCCGCGATGCTCCGCGTCCCGAAGAAGTTGTTGTTGATCGCGTGGGAGGGATGGTCCTCCATCAGCGTGACGTGCTTGTGGGCCGCGGCATGGAACACGACCTGGGGCCGGAGCCGGTCCAGCCATGCGGCGGTGCTCTCGGCCTCGACGACATCGTGCAGCATCGCCCGCCGCCGGACCTTGGGGAATCGGGCCGCGAGCTGCCGGTCGATCTCGAAGAGCGCGTTCTCCGAGCGCTCCATAAGAACGACCGACTCCGGCTCGAATCCCGCGACGATCTTGGCCAGTTCCGACCCGATGCTCCCGCCCGCGCCGGTGATCAGCACGCGCTTGTCGGTGATCGCTCGGCGCGCCCTCGCCGTCGCCTCCGGATCCAGCGACCGCCCGCCGCGACCGATCAGCGCCTCGGGATCAAGGTCCGCCGACACACCGCCCGGCGTCGCCGGCGCGAGATCGAACGGCGCCGGCAGACGGATCACGCGCAAGCCCAGCGCCCGCGCCGCCGCCGCCGCGCTCGCCGCGGCCTCCTCCATCGGGGCCGGCAGGCACACCACCAGCGCCGTCAGCTTCAGGCGGCTCTGCGCCGCGGGTAGGTCCTCGATCGTCCCCAGCGCCTCGATCGCGCCGACGCTGGCCAGCAGGTGCGGCGGAACGAGCGTCGGCGTCGCCACGCCCACCACCTGGCCCAACCCCGACGACATCGCCCACGCGTGCGTGGGCGCCAGGGTCTCGGATGTGGCGACAAGGGCGATGCGCTGCGGCATGGGGATCGCGGGTCTCGGGGTCGGCGTCATGGCTCCTCCGGGGTGCGCCAACCCTTGATATCGACCGGATCACGGCCCGATTGCGAAGTTTCCCGGACCTGACCAACCCTTTGATGACCTCCGGATTGCCCCCTGAATCCTCGGGGGCCCCGGCTAGAATCGCGACCATGCCCGGCGCCCCTGACCAATCCCGAACGTTCTACATCACGACCCCGATCTACTACGTCAACGACCGCCCCCACATCGGGCACGTCTATACGACGCTGATCGCCGATGTCGGCGCCCGGCTCGCGCGCCTCGCGGGGCGCGACGTCTTCTTCCTCACCGGCACCGACGAGCACGCCGAGAAGGTCGTGACCTCCGCCGCGGCGAAGGGCGTGAAGCCGATCGAATGGGCCGACCGCAACGCGGCGGCGTTCCAGGAGGCGTTCCGCTACTTCGCCATCTCCAACGACGACTTCATCCGCACGACGCAGGCGCGCCACATCGAGAAGGTCGAGGCGTACATCCGCCGCCTGCTCGCCTCCGGCGCGATCTATCAGGGCGATTACGAGGGCTGGTGGGACGAGTCTCAGGAGGAATACCTGACCGAGACCACCGCGCGCGAGGCCAACTACAAGAGCCCCGTCAGCAAGAAGCCCCTCGTCCGCCGGCGCGAGAAGAACTACTTCTTCAAGCTCTCCGCCTACCAGGACCACCTCCTCGCGCACATCGAGGCGCATCCTGAGTTCCTCCAGCCCGACGCGCGCCGCAACGAGGTCGTCGGGCGCATCCGCCAGGGTCTGCAGGACGTGCCGATCTCGCGCGCCGCCGAGCCGGGCTCGACGCCGTGGGGCATCCTCATGCCCGACGATCCGCAGCACCGCATCTACGTGTGGATCGATGCGCTCTTCAACTACCTGAGCACGATCGACACGCCCGAGCGCCGTCGCTACTGGCCCGCGAACATCCACGCGCTGGGCAAGGACATCCTCTGGTTCCACGCCGTGATCTGGCCGTGCATGCTCATGGCGCTGGGTGAATCGCTGCCGCGCGTCATCTACGCCCACTCGTGGTGGATCCGCGAGGGCCAGAAGATGAGCAAGAGTCTCGGCAACTTCCTCGATTTCCCCACGCTGCGCGGCTACGCCGATGCGTTCTCGCTCGACGCCCTCCGCTGGTTCCTGCTGACGCAGGGGCCGCTGGGCGCGACGGACGCGGACTTCGCGCACGCGCGCTTCGTCGAGACCTACAACGCCGACCTCGCCAACGGCGTCGGCAACGCCGCGTCGCGCGTGTCGAACATGATCGACAAGTACTTCGGCGGCGCCTGTCCGGATCCCAGGGGCGTGACGAACCACGCAGGGCACGACTGGCCCACGCTCTCCGGCGCCGCGGTCGATCGCGCGCTCGGCGCCATCGACTCCTTCGACATCGAGGGCGCGCTCGAGGCGGGCTTGGGCCTGGTCCGGCGCGTGGACGCGTACATCAACGCGACCGAGCCCTTCAAGGTCGCCAAGGACGAATCGCGCCGCGACGAGCTCGCCGTCATCCTCTATCACTGCGCCGAGGCGCTGCGCATCGCCGGGCTCATCCTCCAGCCCGCCATGCCGACCAAGATGGCCGACATGCTCGCGCGCTTCGGCGCGCCGGACATCTCGACCGCGCGCCTCGACCGCGACGGCAAGTGGGGGGGACTCCGCCCCGGCGTCACCGTGCGCAAGGGCGAGGCGCTCTTCCCCCGCGCCGATGTGGATGCGCCCGCGCCCGAACCCGTCGGCGCCGAGGGTGGCGTACGAGCCCGGAACCCACTTGCGGATCTGGTCCTGCACAGCGTGTTCGAAGTCGCTGACGGCGAGCACCGGGCCTTCGGCATCGCGGAGCTTCTCGGTGAGGTACGCGGTGCGCGGTTCGTCGAGCGGGTGCAGGAAGTTGTGCTCGTCGACGGCGAGGCCCGGTGCTTCGAGCTCACCGCGCGGCTCGTGGTCACCGAGGAGGAGCCCGTCGCGCGCCTGGTGCTCCGACCGCCGGGCCGCGCGGTGGTGCGCCGGAACCTCAGGGAGCTGTCCCGCTGGCGGCGTCAGGGCGACACCCACGTGGAACCGAAGATCCTGCTGCTGCGGGCGGAACTGGCCTGGCAACAGGGCAACACCACCCGGGC
>JBGTSD010000101.1:0-10796 GCA_041940385.1 Phycisphaerales bacterium
GGGCGACTGCTCCCGCGCCGCCGAGAACCTGGCCTGCCTCGTCGATGCGCGCGTCCGCCGGTCCTACAGCCGGCGCTGATTCGAGCCGCCTTCTTCAAAACGCGCCGTCCCCGGGGAACTTGCCCGGGGACGGCGCATCTCTGATGGGCCAGATCCCGTCCGGGGAGGCGAGAGAGAAACGCGCGGCGGAGCCGCGCACGACATTCCGGGTTCCTTCCGGGGACTCACACCACTCGCAGGGGAAACCGTCGGCCGCCGAGGGCTTCGGGCGCGATGCAGCGCGCGCTCGAAGCCCGGCGCGCCGAGGGCTCACAGACACGGGGTTCCGGGTCGGGTCCGCGGAACGGTTCCGCGGCCCTACCCATTGCGCTTCTTCCGTTCTCCATGCTTCCCAGCCCGAAGTTCGCATGGCACAATTCAGGCATGGTGTCGACGTTGGCCGCCATCCTGACCTTCGCCTGTGCTCACGGCGTCGCTCCCGGTGGTTCCACGAGCGAGTCGTCGCCGCAATGGATCATCAGCGCCGCGCCGACCTATGGAACCAGCGTGGTCTCTCTGCGCGTGTGGTCCGATGGGCGCATCGAGTACTACGAACGGCCCCGCCCGCATGACGGGGGGCGCCTTGCGTGGCCGCACTACGAATATCACGACCCGGACGCGGTGGTCGATGTCCTCGCCGCCGTCATGGCCGCACGTGCGAACGAGTGGCCGCGCTACCAACAAGCGATGATGTGCGCCCCGCCGCACTCCGTGGTGCTGGTGTGCGCGCCGGGCAACAACTTCAAAGCCACGTTCCCTATGGGATCGTGGTACGGCGCCGGCCCAGGGCCCGCCGTGCGAGAGCAATATTGCCTCGTGCTCGACGCCTTCGAGCGACTGCGGCGTGACGATCTCGTGCCCGCCTGGCACGACCTTCCCACGTTCACGTCCGACGAACGGTGAGCCCGCCTTACGGGCACGGCTGGTTGTACACGCCCAGCACCAAGTTCAGATCGTCGAACGTCACCGCGCCGCTGAAGTTCACATCGCCGGGCAGGCCGTCGCCCGTCTGGTTGAACCCGCCGAGCACGAAGTTCAGGTCGGTGAAGTTCACCATGCCGTCGTCGTTGACGTCCTGCGGGCAGTCGCACGCGCTGCCGATCAGCCGCACGTTGTCCATGCCCACCGCGCCCGCGACCGCCTCCGGGAACGGCGTGTACGGCGCCACGTCGTGGCGGAACGCGATGCGGTCGCCGTTGCGCAGCGCATCTTCCAGCGTGCCGCTGCCTACCACGGGCGTCCAGTCGTTCTCATCGAGCGAGATGTCCACGGAGAACTTCCGCCACTCGCCCGGGACCGGGCGCAGCGGCTGGTTGTGCTGCCACGCGTTGCCGAACGCGCGACCGACGATCAGGTGCAGCTCGAGGTTGTCGTCGGCGCCGACGTCGTTCAGCCACACCGTCACGCGCACGATCCCCGCCGTGATGAAGTCGCCCGTCCACTCCGGCGCCGTGTGGCGCACGCCGAGGAACGCGGCCTCGAAGTTCTCGATTTCGAGGTAGCCGTCCACGACGCCGTCCACCCCGCCGCCGCCGGGGTTGGTGTACGACGCGCTGCCGCCGTCGAATCCCTCGAGATCACCGGCGAGCGCGAACGTCGCCAGGAGGCACGGCGTGGCCGCGAAGGCCCCCGCGCACACCATCGAACCGGCCAGCGCCGGCATCAACGTCCTTGCGAACATGACTCGTCTCCTCTGCACTCGGCATGCTCCGTCACTGCCCGGGCGTCCTCCCACTGGGACGCCCCTCCTCCCGCGAACCGTCGCCGGCGCCGGCCTATTCCCCCTGCACGAAAACAGGCCCGCGGCAAGACGCTCGCGGGCCTGATTTGGTTCCCAACGGGGCGATCGGGCTGACGGACGCCTTACGGGAAGATCCCGCGAACGGCGTACACCTTGCCGATCTGCTCCAGCGCCGCGATGTACGCCGCGGTCCGCATGTCGCAGCCGAAGCGCTGACGCGCGAGATTCGTGCGTCGTGCGGCCATGACCATGTGCCGGTTCAGCTCCTCGTCGACGCGCTCGATGTCCCAGTAGCGGTGCTGGCGGTTCTGGACCCACTCGAAGTACGAGACGGTCACGCCGCCGGCGTTGCAGAGGATCGCGGGGAGGATCTCGACGCCCTTCTTGAGGAGCAGGCGCTCGCCGGCGGGGGTCGTCGGGGCGTTCGCGCCCTCGGCGATGACCTTGCAGTCGATCCAGCCGGCGGTCTCCTCGTTGATCATCTGCTCGAGGGCCGCGGGGATCAGGATGTCCACCTTGGTCTGGTAGAACTCCTTGGTGGAGATCGCCGTGCCCGTGCCGCCGGGGCTCTTCTCGTAGCCGGCGACGCCGCCGTGGGTGGCGACGTACTCGGCGAGCTTGACGGTGTCGAAGCCCTTGTCGTCGCGCAGCGCGCCGGTGTGGTCCGCGACGGCGATGACGACGGCGCCCTTCTCGGCGATGAGTCGCGCCGACCACGAACCGACGTTGCCGTAGCCCAGCACGCTGACCTTCGCGCCCTTCAGATCGATGCCCAGCTCCGGCGCGACCTCGACCACGACGTCCACGACGCCCTGGCCGGTGGCCTTCTCACGACCGAGCGAACCGCCGACCTCGACCGGCTTGCCGGTCACGACGGCCATCGGGTCCTGCACGTGCGGGTTCATCTCCGCGTACGTGTCCGCGAACCACGCCATCGTCTGCGCGTTGCTGCCGACGTCCGGCGCGGGAATGTCGTGGTCCGGGCCGATCATGTGCGCGATCGCCGCGGCGAACCGGCGCGTCACGCGCTCGAGCTCGCCCTTCGACAGCTTGCGCGGGTCGCACTTCACGCCGCCCTTGCCGCCGCCGAACGGCACGCGCACGAGCGAGCACTTCATGGTCATGAGAAGCGCGAGCGCCTTGACGTCGTCGAGCGACACGTGCTCGTGGAACCGCAGGCCGCCCTTGTACGGGCCGAGCGAGTTGTTGTGCTGCACGCGGTAGCCCTTGAACAGCGCGTACTCGCCGTTGTCCATGCGGACCGGGAAGTGCGCCATCACCTCGTTCTTGGGCTGCGCGAGGATGAGCTGGAGATAGTGCGGCAGGTCCAGCAGCTCCGCCGCCGTCAGCACCGCGTCGATCGTCTGCAGATAGACGTTGTTGGGATCACGGGCCATGCCCAGCTCGTCGTAGACGCGGCTGGTCTGGAAATCTCCCGGCGCCCGCGAGGTCGGAGCGACGATCGTGGCGGGGGCGTGCGACGCGGTCTGTGTTTGTGCCATGGCTTTCCGCGCCCGTTTCCGGGCGCATCTCGATGAGACGGTGCGATGGGCCCTCACGCCGCGGCCTGGCGCGCGCAGAGCCCGATGAAACAACAACTTCGATCACCGACAGCGAACATCCCTGTTCGGCCGTCGCCGGGCCCACCCTCCACAGAGGGCGCGCTCGGGGACAGGCGGACAGTCTAGACTCGTCCCTCCCATGCTGGTCTACTCCGCAAGCGATCTCGCCTGGGCCGTCCGGATCAAGTCCACCGCCGAGGCCCTGGGCCTCGCGGCACGGCCCGTCCGCAGCGTTTCGATGCTCGAAGAACGCCTCGCGGACTCCCCTGTTCGGTCCCTGATCGTGGACCTCGCCCACGACGACGAGGAACTATCCCTCGCGCTCATCCGCCGTGCCGCCGATCGTGCCACCGACCGCGGCTCGGAGCGGTCGGTGTCCTCACGTCCGTCCGAGAACTCCGGCCCATCCACCGGACGCATCCGCATCCTCGCCTTCGCCCCCCACGTCCTGACCGACCTCATGCAGCGCGCCCGCGACGCCGGCGCCCACGACGTCCTGCCCCGCGGCGCCTTCGCCAACAACCTGCCGGAGATCCTGCTGAAGCTCGGCGCGGAGTAGCAGTGTTCGGTATCTTTTCGCGTATGTCCAGCCGAGTTGACCGTGCGACACGAAAACAGCCAGAGGCCTTAGAGGTCTGGTCATTCTTCTCAGGTGCTGGTGGTCTCGACATCGGACTCACACGAGCAGGGCTTGCGCCCAAACTAGCTGTTGAGATCGATGAGGTCTGTTGTGAGACGCTTCGCGCGAATTGCACGGAATCGGATATCTGGCGCGCCGATGTGCGTGATCTTGAAGCAAGCGCACTCAGAACTCGTAGGTCGTGCGCTGGCGATGTATTCCTACTTGTAGGTGGTCCGCCTTGCCAGAGCTTCTCGCCAGGTGGAAAGCGCGCTGCGCTCTCAGATCCCAGAGGCAATCTAATCTACTCGTATCTACGGCTAATTCGAGACGTTTCGCCCAGTTACTTCGTACTTGAGAATGTTGCTCATCTGGTTACCGCGGCGCTTCGACATAGACCGATTGCTAAACGGCCGGGAAAGAACTGGAATCTAAGTGCATACAGCACAGCGCGCTCCAGTAGGACTGATGACGCGCCCCCGATGACAGCCGACGAGCTCTCTGGCTCGGCCATTCGACAGATATTTGGTGAGATGGGCCGACTTGGTTATGCCATCAACTTTGGCGTCTTGAATGCGGCTGACTATGGTGCCGCCCAGAAGCGATTTCGTTTTGTGATGCTTGGCTCGCGCATCGGGCCGCCTCCGACGCTGCCCGCCGCCCAATTCGGGCCAGAATCTCGATCCGGTGCTCGTTGGCGAACCCTTCGTGACGTGATCTTCGACATCCGAAATTCGCCTGGTCCGCATTCGGAATACACGCCGGAAATGGCGAGGTTCTTCGAGCTCGTGCCGCCCGGCGGAAACTGGCGGCAGCTACCGAAGCATCTACAACGAGAGGCATTAGGTGACGCCGCGTACGCCGCGGGCGGAGGAAAGACTGGCTTCTTCAGGCGTCTGTCTTGGGATGCGCCAGCGCCAACTCTCACCGGCCGATCGAATCGCAAGGGCAGCGCCGTATGTCATCCCGATCAAATCCGCCCGCTCTCTGTGCGCGAATCCGCCAGGCTGCAAGGATTCCCCGACGAGTGGCAGTTTAGCGGTTCGATGAGCGATCAATACCTGCAGATTGGCAACGCAGTTCCAGTCAGCCTAGGCGAGGCGATCGGTCGGACGATTCTGGAACACTCGACAAGTCCTTCTCGCTCCAATTCCGTCGACCACGACGACTTTGACATACTGCTCAATTCTGCCGTACAGCGACTTCGCGCAACGGCGCGAAACAAGCGCGGTCGCTCAGATGGGCAGCTCTTGCTGGTCGATGATGTCGCGGAGCAGGCTGGATGAGCAAGATACTCCATGTTGCGGCAGATCATCCACTAAACAGACTGTCGAAGCAACTGCGCGATCGCACGCGAGCCGCACAAACAGAACTCATTGACATCGAGTTCGCGTCTGCTTATGCCCTCCTTGAGCGCGCCTGCGATGATCTCAAGCTGCGGATCAAACTGCCCGATGCACTTCGCAATTCACCAGTGACGACGATTGCGGATCTCGCATACAAAGATCTGTTCTCGTTGGTTTCAGATACTCTTGTTTCTAACAAGGTCCCCGAACAAGCGGTTCGACCGCAAGCGTCGAATTTGGCCCACCGGGTTCAACTGATTCGAGCGTTTCATGACCCAGATCGTATAATCGATGACACATGCGCAAAGGTATCGTCGATTGTGTCAGGATTCCCACGGGCGGCGGCCCATATTCAAAGGGGACGCAATCCTGGAGACGTTCTCGATCCCTATATTCTTGCTGCGACCCAGCAGCTCCTTTATGCAGGCGATCTTGAGGGCACGATTACGGCAACTGTTGCCCACAAGAGTTTGATGATTATCGAGGGGCTACTGGGGCACCTCCATGAAGACGTAATCGGCGCGATGCGCGGAAACGTGCGCGCGCCGGAGCCGCGCGGCGCAGATCAGGAGACCCTCGATCCTCTGACGAATCCATTTCCTGGCGCAGACGTTGTACAGCCACCGCTTGGTCGACGACGGCCAATGCGGTTTCATCAAGTTAAGAGCAAGACTGGTTCTGCCAAAGGGGGCGATGGTCGCCGTCTCGGTCTTCAGCTAATGGAGCTGCAGCGCGTCTATGGCGGTGAACTCTATTACGACGCCCTCATCGGGAACACCCTGCGTGGTCATAGATCAATGGCTGGCGTTCTGCGAGCGGCACCGAATGTGGTTGTGCTTGTCGGCGATGCTGCGTTTCGCGCATTGACAGAATCGACAATTGGCCCGGAGTTGTTGCTGCGACTGTACCAGACGGCATTTGATGTTGCCGCTCAGCGCACGGGTTATCGCATTCAGGAGGTCGTCGATTCTATTTACGCAAGTTTTCGAGAACAGGCAGATCGTGCTGGCGAAGGCTTCTTAGATTCTGTGTTGCATGATGCAATTCGTGGTGCGCCGAGTGATCAGGACAGCCGTCTCTACCGAAGAAGAAGCCAACAGCCCTAGCGCCAAGGGTCCGTTAGCCATAGGTCAGTTCTGCCAGGCACGCCGTACAATCCCGCCCCCATGCCCGCCGCGCCGTCATCCGCGAACCTCGCCTCACTCCCGCCCGCCGAGGCCCTCGCGCGCGTCGAGCGGCAGCTCTTCTTCATCGTGGGCTGCGGCCGGTCGGGCACCACCCTCCTCCAGTCCATGCTCCTCTCCCACCCGAGCATGGTCATCCCGCCCGAAACCAAGTTCTACGGCGCCTTCGTCGAGCGCCAGTGGCTCCTGCCCAGGCTCGACACCGAGGACGGCTTCCGCAAGGCCATCAAGGCCGTCTGGGACGACCAGCGCCGGCGCGGCATCGAGACCGAGCTTGAAACCCTCGAACGACTCGCCCTCGCCGGCCAGCGCACCTGGGACGGCCTGCTCCTGGCGCTCCTCGCGGCGTACGCCATGAAGCACGGCGCCGAGCGCGTCGGCGAGAAGAGCCCCATCCACACCCACTACGTCGGCGAGCTGTCTCGCGCGTTCCCGGGGGCGAAGTTCATCCACATCCTGCGCGACCCGCGCGCCGTCATGCTCAGCCGCATGACGGCCGGCTTCGGCACCTCGCTCATCGGCCCGAACATCGAGCGCTGGCGCCGCGCGATCGACATGCACCGGCAGTTCGCCGCGCCGCTGGGCGATCGCTACCTCCTCGTCAAGTACGAGGACCTCGTCACCGATCCCGCGGCGACGCTCGCCAAGGTGTGCCGGCTGATTGACCTCGAGATGCTGCCGCAGATGCTCGAGCCGCACAAGCGCGAGAAGACGGGCTTCGCGCCGCGCTCGAAGGAGTGGATGAGCAACACGCTCAAGCCCATCTCGACCTCGTCGCTCGAGAAGTGGAAGAAGGCGATGAAGCCCCAGCACATCGCGCTGACGGAGTTCGCCCTGCGCGACGAGATGCGCGAGGTGGGCTACGAGCCCAGCGGCGCGTCGGTCGGCATGCCGGGCGCACGCCTGGCGATGTCCAACGGCGCGGCGTGGCTGGAGTCCAAGGCGGCGCTCGCGGGCCGGGGCTTCCGCAAACTTCTGCGGGGCGGCAAGCCCGCCGCGTCGATGGGAGAGGGCGAGTAACCACCCGCCATGCTCATCCACATCGGCTACCACAAGACCGGCACCACCTGGCTCCAGAACTTCCTGTTCAACGATCGCGGCGCCGGCTTCACGCAGCCGTGGGAGCGCGGCGACATCATCGACCGCCTCGTCCTGGCGGACGTCTTCGCCTTCGACGCCATCGAGACCCGCGGATACTTCGCCGAGAAACGCCGCGAGGCCGAGGCGCAGGGCCTGATCCCCGTGCTCTCCGCCGAGCGCCTCAGCGGCAACCCGCACTCGGGCGGCTATGACAGCCGCACCGTCGCGGATCGCCTGCGTGCGTGCTTCCCCGAGGACCGCGTGCTCGTGGTGTTCCGCGAGCAGAAGAGCATGATCCTCTCGTCGTACAAGCAGTACGTGCGCGTGGGCGGGACATCGTCGCTGAAGCGATATCTGCACCCGCCGGAGATGGGCAAGCCGCGCGTGCCGCTGTTCCGGCTGGACTACTTCCGCTACGACCGGCTGGTGTCGTACTACCGAGACCTCTTCGGCGCCGAGCGTGTGCTGGCGATGCCCTTCGAGCACCTCAAGCAGGACGCCGCGGCGTTCACGAAGCGGATCTGCGACTTCGCCGGCGCGAAGGAGCCGGCGGAGATCAAGCGCGAGCGTTCGAACGTTGCGCTCTCCGGGCTCGCGGCGCTGCTGAAGCGCCCGGTCAACGCGCTCTGCGTGCGCGACCGCGTGAACCCCGGCGCGCTGATCGACCACCCGAAGTTCAACACCGGTATGGAGTCCCTGTTCGAGACCGTGGACCGGCTGACGCCCAAGGGCGTGCAGGATTGGTTCGACGGACGGGCGAAGCGGGCCATCGCCGCCCACGCAGGCGATCACTTCCGCGAGGGCAACCGGCGGCTGGGCGAGCTGGTCGGTGTGGACCTGGGGGCGCTGGGCTACGACATTTAACGAGACTGTCAGCTTCCCAAGCTGAAGGTCGCGCAGCGCGGAATCTGCGCAGCCGACACCCTTGGTCGGCCTCAACCCGATTCGAGGCCCGACGCTTGGCAAAGCGCGATCCGAACTGGTGAGGAGACGCCACGTCACGCGGCGGTTCGGCCGGCCCCGGAGGTCGGCCGGCGTAGCGCCTGGCCGCGATTCGTCGCCCGGGACGTTGCGCGGCGCGTCTCCCTAGAAGGGATGGCGTAAACGGCGCGCTGGCCGGACGTATTCCTCCGGATTTTGGACAGATTTCCTGCCCGTGGAACCAACGTGTCCGGATATGTTGGCGCCGCGGTGCATGTGAGAACCAGCCCTCGAACAGACACCGAATGCTGAACTTCCGCTCCGCGTCCGCGCCGGGACGGGGTTCGCGCCTCAGGGGGACATCGTGACGGAGACCAACCGACAGGACGGCGAGGCGACGGGGCGTGGCCCGGACGACGCCGCGCGCAACCGGGTGATCGAGGTCGTGTACACGCGCCTCGAGCGCATCGCGCACAGCCGTCTTTCGCGCGACGCGATGGCGCAGGTCGTCCGAACGCGCTCGCTCGTCCACGAGACGGTGCTGCGTCTCCAGGCGCAGCATGGCGTGGACTTCACGGACGAATCGCGCGTGCTGGCCGCCGCGGCGAACCTGATGAACCAGACCCTCGTGGACCTCGCCCGCAAGCACCGCGCGCAGAAGCGGGGCGGCGGCGCGCAGCCGGTGACGCTCAACGCCGAGCACCTGATCGACGGCGGCGCGCCCGCGGTGGACGCGATGGACTTCGCCGACGCGATCGAGCGGCTGGCTCAGGTCTCCCCCGACGGCGCCCGCGCGGTGCAGATGCGCTTCTGGGCGGAGATGACCTTCGAGGAGATCGCGGCGTCGCTCGACGCCGACGTGCGCCAGGTGCGCGAGCAGTTCAACTTCGCCAAGGCCTGGCTCCGGCGAGAGCTGTCTGCCGAGGAGCGTCCCGCGTGAGCACCGAGCGCGATCGCCGGCTGCAGGAGCTGTTCTCGCTCGCGCGGAGCGCACCGGCGAGGGAGCGCGAGCGGCTGGTCTTCGAGCAGGCGCCGGACGATCCCGAGCTCGTGCGCGACGTGCTCTCCCTGCTCCGCCACGACACGCCGACGGACGATCTGCACGACCACCCCGCGCGCGCCGCCGCGGCGGAGCTGGTCCGCGCCGGCGGCGTCGGCGCCCTCGAGATCCTCGCCGGCGTCGGCGTGTCGCTGCTGTTCTTGGTCGGCTGCGCTTGGGGCGGGGGGATCACCGCGGGCCTGCTGGCCGCGGGGTGGTTCATCCTGTTGCCTCGGGTGGCCTTTCACGCGGGCCTGCACGCGTTCGACGTCCCCGTGGCCGTGGCGACGCTGGCCGTCGCGCTGGCCTACCGCGCGGGGCTGCGGCGCCGGGCCTTCGGGTGGCTGGTCGGGCCGCTGTTGGGGATCGCCATCGCGGTCAAGCACAACGCGCTATTCCTCGGGCCGCTGTTGGCCCTGCACTACTACGCGAGCCTCGCGTGGGGCCGCTGGCGCCACGGCCACGTGATCACCCGCGCCCAGTGGCTGCCGCTCCCGCTGGTCAGCATGACCGTGCTCGCGCCGCTGGTCGCCTGGGCGCTGTGGCCGTGGATCTGGTCCGACCCGGTGACGCGATTGCTCGACTACTTCGAGTTTCATCGCAATCACTCCTGGTACAACATGGCGCTGCTGGGGCGTAACTACAACCAACCCCCCATGCCGATCTCCTACGTGGCCGTGATGACCTGGGCCACCGTCCCGACCGCGCTGTTGTTGCTGTCGACGCTGGGGCTGTGGCTGTCCGGTCGGCGAGAGCTTCGCACGCCCGCCGCGGTCGCGCCCGCGACCCCGCGCTGGTCCCAGCCGCTGCCCGCCGGGTGGTCTCGCCTCGACGTGCTGTGGATGGGCCTGCTCGGGCTGTTTCCTCTGGTGCTCATCAGCCTGCCGAGCACGCCCATCTTCGGGGGCACCAAGCACTGGCTGACCGCCTATCCGTTCTTGGCCCTGGCCGCCGCGGTGGCGTGGCGCGAGCTATGGAGCGCGATCGGGCCGAGCCGCCGAAGGCGCTGGCTGGCCCCGGCGGCGCTGGTCGCCTGCCTGGGACCGTCGGCGATCGCCACCGTCGATGGACACCCGTACAACCTCTCGCAGTACGCCCCGCTGGCCGGCGGACCGCGGGGCGCCGCGGACCTCGGGCCCGTCCATGGGTCCGTCGTCCGAGGGGTGCAGGGGATTAAAAAAGCAGCGCATCCATGGCTGGGGCGCCGTCGCGTTGCACGACATCGCCAACCGCCGGCATGCCGAGAAGGCCCTGGAAGCGGGCGT
>JBGTSD010000102.1:0-10620 GCA_041940385.1 Phycisphaerales bacterium
ATCCTGCCGCGTCTTGCCGTCGGCAGCGCTGCCCAGTCGCTGACATTGAACTATGACGCCGCGTCGAACGTGAACTACTACAAGCGCGTGTTCCAGGATGTGCGGTTCGTCGCCGCCGAGCAGAAGGTCATCGAGCGCTGCGATGGGAGTTTCGCGCACGTCGAGCAGGTCGCGATTGTCTGGGCGCAGGCGACGCTCACCGACATCATCAGCGGACAGTCCTACACCGTGCAGTTGGTGCAGGGGCCCTGACCGCTAGGCCGCGGTCGGCGCCGCGTCGGGCTCGTAGCCGCACGATCGCATGAGCCCCGCGACGGGTTGACACGCGCGCTGCGCGAGCTCGGGAGTGAGCCGCTCGCGCCAGTCACCCGCGACGCCGCTGCGATAGAACGCGCCGTCGCTGGTCTGGCCCCGTTCGCGCCCGCCGGAGCGATTCCGGAAGGAGCCCGACGACAGGCACTGTTCGAGCGCACGCTCGGACGCGTCGAGGCCGAGGTGTTCGAGGAGACGGCGCGTTTGCGCGAGTTCGTCGGCGAGCAGATCCTCGTATCGGAGCTCGAGCCACCGGTCGCCGAGCGTCGGCGCTTCGCGGCGGGCGCCGCCGACGTTCGCCGGCCAGACGACGCCGACGTAGTGCGCGATGAAGTGCTCGAAGGTCTTTCCCTCCGCCTTCCCGAAGTGGAACCACGCGCTCACCGCGGCGTCGCGCGGGTCGCGCACGATGTGGACATAGTGCGCGCCGGGGCAGAGCAGTTCGAGGTCACGGATGCCCACGGTGTGCTGCGGCGTCTTGTCGCAGACGAATCGCAGGTCGGCGCCGCGCCCGTCGCGCCACGGCGCGGACGCGCGGACGTACGTCGCCCAGCGCAGCTCGATCGCGTGCCGCAGCAGCGCGAGTCGTTCGTCGTCGTCGATGCGCGCCGTGTCCGGCTGGCCGGTCGAGCGCTGGTGCTCGTTGAACTGTCGGATCGCGGCCGAGAGCAGCGGCGCGAGCCGCCAGGCGAAGGCGCCCTCGCCCGACGCCGCGACCTGCGGATGACCCGCGAGCAGATTCTGCACCCAGGTCGTGCCGGACTTGGCGCAGCCGATCACGAACGCCTTGGAGAGGGAACGGGCGAGTTGGAGGGCGTCCGGCGTCGTCGGGGCGGGCATGGCGACATCATCGGACGTCGCGAGCGGGCGCCTGCAGCCGCGGACCGCATCCGGCCCTGTCCGCGCGGCGAACGCCACCGCATGCCGCCGGCCATCCTTCAGACCCAGCAGTGGCTCCCGCGATCGATCGACGAGGTGTTCCCCTTCTTCGCCGACGCGGCGAATCTGGAGCGGATCACCCCGCCCTGGCTCGAGTTCCGCATCGTCACGCCGACGCCCATCGAGATGCGCGTCGGGACGCTGATCGATTACCGGCTGAAGGTTCGCGGCGTGCCGGTGCGCTGGCGGACACGCATCGCGGCGTGGGATCCGCCGTACAGCTTCGTGGACGAGCAGGTCCGCGGGCCGTACCGGCTCTGGCGCCACCTGCACACGTTCGAGCCCGTGGATGGTGGGACGTTCTGCCGTGACCGGGTCGAGTATCGCGCTCCGCTCCACGCGCTGATGGCGGCGCGCCTGGTGACGCCGGACGTCGAGCGGATCTTTGGTTTTCGGCACGAGGCGCTCGCGGCCATTTTCACGCCGGAGGCGGTCACTTGCCCGTGATGACGAAGGGCATGATGAGCGAGATCGCGATGAGCACGATGATGATCCACTCGAGGATCTCCATGCGCAGCGTGGACTTCGCGTCGGACATCTTCTGGTAGATGCTCTCGAGGACGCCGAGCTTGCGCAGGATGTTGGCGTCCCACGAGGGCAGGTGGAGGCGCTCGGACGCCGCGCGGTAGAGGCGGGCGAGGTACTGATCGCCGAGGAGCTTGAGTGCGTTGTTGACGCCCTCGAAGAGCAGCGCGCTGTCCATCTGCATGCGGGCGACCTCGCGCAGGTCGTGATCGACGCGCAGGATGCCGAGCAGGCGGCGCTCCCGCTGGACGGCGGCGTACGCGCGTTCGAGAGCCGCATCGAGCTGGTCGTCGAGGAGTCGCATCTCGAGGAGCTCGACATTCGCGTATTCGAGGATGGCGAGCTCGGCGTCCGGTTCGGGGCCGACGAGCAGCGCGGCGTTCCAGTCGATCACCGCGGCGTCGTCGCCGCCGTAGGACACGATGCGCGCGACGGCGTCCTCGACCTCCTGGGCCGAGAGCTCGTCGCGCTCGCAGCGGAGGAGGCGGGCGAGATCGGCGCGCGCCGCGCGAATGGTCTCCTGCGGCGGCGCAGCGGCGTCGCCGAGCCGATCCACCCAATGCACGACGTAGTCCTCGACCGGCGCTGCGACGCCCGGCCGGACCATCGCCGCGCACAGCGTTTCGCACAGGCGCTCGAGGCGGCGGCGCGAGTCGTCGCGCAGCTCCTTGTTCTCGTAGAGCGCGCCGCCCAGGTCGAGGATGCGGCGCATCGGCCCGGCGGTCGGGAAGGTGTACTCGACCGACGCGGCGCCGAAGTCGAAGAGCACGATGTCGACGCGCGGCTCGGCGCGGAAGCCCGCCAGCTCGAGCGGCTCGGCGCCGTCCACGAGACGCAGGCGAGCCGGCTGGAACTGAAAGTGGCTCGGCCCCTTGCGTCCGGAGCGGAGCCCGTCGCGGCCGGCCGCGGCGCCGACCAGTCGCCCCGCGCCGTCGAGGTCGATCGAGTGGGCGACGTCGTAGGCGAAGAGCGCACGGGTCCAGCCCTGGTGGACATCAGCGTCAAGGATGACGCCGCCCTGATGTGTCGCGTCCTGCGCCATGGCGTCCCGATGATCCTACTCCCCGCGGGTGGCGGCGCCGCCTAGGCTCATCATCCATGCAGGACTTTCGCGCACTGACCTTCGATTGCTACGGCACGCTGATCGACTGGGAAACCGGCATCCTCGCGGTGCTGCGCCCGTGGGCCGATCGCGCGGAGCTGGAGCAGAGCGACGAGGCGCTGCTCGGCGCGTACGCAGAGGCCGAGAGCGAGGCCGAGCGCGCGTCGCCCGCCGCGCTCTATCGCGACGTGCTGCAGGACACGATGCGTCGCATCGGCGCGGCGCTCGGCGCCGAGGTGAACGATGCGGACGAGGATGCGCTGAGCGCCAGCGTCGGCGACTGGCCGCCGTTCCCCGACACGACCGACGCGCTCCGCCGCCTGCAGTCGCGCTGCCGGCTGGTCATCGCATCGAACGTGGATCGGGAGTCGTTCGCGCGGACGGCGCGCCTGCTCGGCGTGGAGTTCGACGCGGTGATCACCGCGGAGGATGTCGGGTCGTACAAGCCGGCGCTCGGGCATTTTCATCATGCCGAGAAGCTGCTCGTCGAGCGGAGATGGATCCGGGACCGGTCCGAGTGGCTGCACGTGGCGCAGTCGCTCCATCACGATCACGTGCCCGCGAAATCGTTGGGGCTTCGGACGGCGTGGATCGACCGGCGCGCGGGACGGACGGGGGGCGCCACGCCGGAGTCATCGGCGGCGCGCGACGTGCGCCCGGACTACACCTTCCGCTCGCTGGCCGAGTTCGCCGACGCGATGGGCGTCTGATCAGGCGCGGCTCTTGAGGATGTCGCGGATCTCGGCGAGCAGCGCCACGTCGCGCGGGGTCGCGGCGGGCTCCGCTGCCTTTTCCTTCTCGAACCGCTTGCGCGCCGTGTTCATCATCTTGATGATGATGAAGAGCGCGAAAGCCACGATGATGAAGGAGATGGTCGCGTTGATGAACGAGCCGTAGGCGATGACGGCGCCCTGCTTGCGCGCTTCCTCGAGCGGCGTGCCCGGGGCGATGCCCTCGGAGAGCGGGTAGTACAGGTTCTTGAAGTCCACGCCCTTGAGCGCCAGGCCGATCGGCGGCATCAGGACGTCGTCCACCATGCTCTTGACGACGGTCCCGAACGCGCCGCCGATGATGATGCCGACGGCCATGTCCACGACGTTGCCGCGCATGGCGAAGTCACGAAACTCCTTGCCCAGTCCCATGAGAGCACCCTCCGTTCGCAGGCGCCGGCGGGCCGGCGCGGACCACTGAAGCCTCCGGACGCCCCGGGAACCTCGGCCCGATGTACCAGACGTCGGGCAGACCGGCAAGGGTGAACTTATCTTGGCGACATGAACAACCCTCGGTTCGCCCGTCGTGCCGTCGTCTCGATCGTGGTGCTCAGCGGCGTCGTCGCGAGCGCGACCGGCCTCTCCGGCTGCGCCGCGTCGCGTGATCTGACGACGCCCTCCGCGCTCGCCGTCGCGCAGAAGGACGGCGCCGCGTGGTGGAGGCGCCACTACATCAAGACCGAACACATGATCGAGATGCGCGACGGGGTGAAGCTCTTCACGAGCGTCTACCGCCCGCGCGACGAGTCCGCCGACTACCCCATCCTACTCCGGCGCACGCCGTACTCCTGCTCGCCCTACGGCGAGGACAGCTACCCGCGCTTCATCCCGCGCAACACCCGGCCCTTCGCCGAGGCGGGGTACATCTTCGTGACCCAGGATGTCCGCGGCGCCTACATGTCCGAGGGCGAGTTCGAGAACATGCGCCCGCACGTTTCCGAATCCCCCATCAACGAGGCGACCGACACGTGGGACACGATCGAGTGGCTCGTGCAGAACGTGCCGACGAACAACGGGAACGTCGGGCTGACGGGCATCTCGTACCCCGGCTTCTACGCTGCGGCGGGAATGATCGACGCGCACCCGGCGCTCAAGGCGGTCTCACCCCAGGCGCCGATCGCCGACTGGCGTTACGACGACTTCTTTCATCACGGCGCGTTCTTCCTGCCGCACAACTTCAACTTCTTCGCGTCCTTCGGCCGCCCGCGCCCCGAGCCGACGAAGGACCGCAGCGGCAACCGCTTCGATCACGGCACGCCCGACGGGTACCAGTTCTTCCTCGACGTCGGCCCGGTCAGCAATCTTGATCGCGATTACTTGAAGGGCGACGTCGCGTTCTGGACCGAGGTGCTCCAGCATCCCAACGACGACGCGTTCTGGCGCGCCCGGGACATCCTGCCGCATCTGCACAACGTGGCGCCCGCGGTGCTGACCGTCGGCGGATGGTTCGACGCCGAGGATCTCTACGGCCCGCTCGCGATCTATCGCAGCACCGAGGAGAAGAACTCCGGCGTGTGGAACGGCATCGTCATGGGCCCGTGGTCCCACGGCGGCTGGCACCGGACGGACGGCGACCGACTCGGCAACGTCTCCTTCGAGAAGAAGAATTCGCACTGGTACCAGGACACGGTGGAGTTCCCGTTCTTCCAGCACCACCTCAACGGCGGACCCGCGCCCGAGTTGGCCGAGGCGACGATGTTCAACACCAGCGCCAACGAGTGGCGCTTCTTCGACGCCTGGCCGCCGGCGGATCGCTCGGTGCGTTCGCTCTACTTCCATGAGTCCGGCGCGCTGTCGTGGGACGAGCCCTCCTCGACCGGTTCGGACTCCTACGTCAGCGACCCCAGCAAGCCCGTCCCCTTCACCGAGACGATCTCGACGGGCATGACGCGCGAGTACATGACGGACGACCAGCGCTTCGCCGGGCGGCGCACCGACGTGCTCGTCTACCAGACCGAACCCCTCGAAGAGGACATCACGCTCGCCGGTCCGATCCTCGCGGACCTCTGGGTCTCCACCACCGGCGAGGACGCCGACTGGGTGGTGAAGCTCATCGACGTCTTCCCGCCGGACTTCGCCGACAACGACTTCAAGAAGGACGGCATGCGCATGGGCGGCTACCAGATGATGGTCCGCAGCGAGGTCATCCGCGGGCGCTTCCGCAATGACTACGCCAACCCCGAGCCCTTCACGCCCAACGAGCCCGCGCGCGTGGACCTGCCGCTCCAGGACGTGCTGCATACCTTCAAGAAGGGACACCGCATCATGGTGCAGGTGCAGAGCACGTGGTTCCCGCTCGTCGATCGCAACCCGCAGACCTGGGTGGACAACATCTTCTTCGCGAGCGAGGACGACTTCCGCGCGCAGACGCACACGGTGCACCGCGCGCCGGGCATGGCGTCGCGCCTCGAGGTCGGCGTGATCGAATCGCTGCCGGGCGACGCCGAGACGCAGGCGATGTCGAAGGAGGAGTAAAACCCGTCAGGGCTTCTGACCGGGGATCAGGCCCTTGAGGTCTTCGACGGCGTTCTCGACTTCCTTCGTCGCTTCCTCGACGGCCTTGCCTGCCTCTTCGGCCAGCTTCTGCACCTGTGCGGGCGCTTCGGCCACGATGTCGAGGCCGAGACCCGCGAGGTCCGTCAGCCCGGCCAGGCCCGCCTGCAGCTCGCCGAGAATGACCGCGGGCATCACATCGCCGCCCTTCTCGACCGCCGCCGCGAGCACGGCCTGCACGATGATGCTCGTGAGCTCGCTGAAGGTCACGCCGGTGCCGCCGACGCCCTCGCCGGTGCGGCCGACGTCGGTGAGCTTGATCTCGTCGATTGGGATGTCGACGGAGGTCAGCTTCTGGAACGGCGCGCCGGGGCTGCCTTCGCCGCCGCCGGGCAGGCCGAGCAGGTCAACGTGCACGTTCACGTCGCGGATGATCAGCTCGTGCACGACGAGCTTCTTCTCGTCGCCCGTGGTCGGCTCCGACGGCTTGTCGCCGCCCGACACCTTCTCGAGGTTGTCGAGGATGACCTTGTAGTTCGACTGACCGCCCTTCTTCTCGAGATTGGCCGAGATCGTCTCGAGACGCAGGATCGGCAGCTCGACGATGTCGCTCTGCAGCGACGCCGGCTCCACCTGCACGGCGCCATCGCCGAGCGACAGGAAGTGCGGCGTCGTGAAGCCGTCCGGGTTCGCCACCTCGAAGCCGCTCATCGCGAACTTGCCCGAGAAGAGCCCGACGGACACGGAGTCCACCGTCGTCGGCACGCCGAGCGCGTACGAGCCGCCCTTCTCGATCGCCGCCTTGGCGACGCCGTTGATCGAGAAGATCACGATTACGACGATGGCGACGACCAGCAGCAGCAGACCGCCCAGCAGTCCGAGCACGAGCTTCCCGACGGTTTTCATAGAGGTTGCCTCCCCAGCAGCGTGCGACTCGAGACCGCCAAGTGTAGCGGGCCGGGGGACGACCAGCCCTACTGCGCCAGGATGGAGATCTTGAAGTCCCGCAGGGTGCTCTGCCCGCTGCCGGTCGTGTAGCGCCGGCGGAGCGTGAGCGTGGTGTCGCCCGGCGTCTTGGCGCGGAACTGGATCAGCAGCGTCCCCTTCTCGTCGGTCTGCATCTGGAGACTTCGCGCGACGAAGCCCAGGTAGAGCGAGTCGTACGACTCGACCTCCCACTCGATCCCCGCCTGACGGTCGAAGGGGATGCGGATGTCGAGGATCTCCCCCACCGTGATGAGGCGCGTGTCGAAGAACGCCGTGCCCGAGACCTGCGCGCTCCCGCCGCAGCCCGGCAACGCCGACGCGACGCATCCCGCCACGATCATCGAGCAGCACCAGCGGCGCATCGGGTCCGTCCTCACTCGACCGTCGGGATCCACTTGGCGAGCAGGTCGCACGCCGCCTTGAGGTCCCGCTTGTCGATCATCTCCGTCACCGTGTGGATGTAACGCGTGCCGACCACCAGCCCCGCGGCGCGGCAGCCGATGCCGATCTGCTGGGCCGCGGCGCCGTCCTGCCCGCCCCGCGCGAGGATCGTCCGCTGCACCGGGATCTTGTGCTTCTTCGCGACGCTTTCGAGATCGTCGATGAGGTCCGCATCGGAGATGAACGAGGAGTCCATCATGTGCAGGCCGGCGCCCTCGCCCTGCTTCGTCACCGACTCCTCCTCGGGCACGCCCGGCGTGTCGCAGGCGAGCGAGACGTCGAGGCCGATGGCCACGTGCGGCTGGATGGACGCCGCCGCCGTCTTGGCGCCGCGAAGGCCGACTTCTTCCTGCACGGTGAACGCGACGTGCACCTCCGCCCCGTGGTCGTCGCCCGCCTTATCGAGCGCGCGGATGGACTCGATGCCGAGCCAGCAGGCGATGCGGTTGTCGAGCGCCTTGGAGACGACCTTGTCGCCCATCTCCATGAACGGCTCGTTCATGACGACCATGTCGCCGATGGTGACGCGCTTCTTGACCTCGTCGGCGGGGAGGCCGAGATCGATCATGAACTCCTTGACCTCGGGGACCTTCTTGCGCTCGTCCTCGCTCGAGATGTGGATGGGCCGTCCGCCGGGGTTCATGACGCCGGGCAGGTCGCCCTTCTTGGTGCAGACGAGCACGCGCCGGGAGAAGAGGTTGCGGGTGTCGAATCCGCCGACGTTGTTGACGCGGATGAACCCCTTGCCGTCGACCTGGCTGACGAGGAAGCCGATCTCGTCCATGTGGCAGGGGAGCATGATGCGGGTGGCGCCGTCCTTGCCCTTCTTGCCCTTGCCGCCCCGCGCCGAGCGCTTGCAGAGCAGATTGCCCATCGCGTCCTCGCGCACCTCGTCGAAGAGGCCCTTGACCTCCTTCTTGATGAGTTCGCGCACGCGCTTCTCGCGCCCCGGCACGCCGGGCGTCTCACACAGCCGCTTGAGCAGATCGATGTTCACGACAAACCTTTCCGGGACCGGGCAGGGGCCCGCGTATAGTTGGTCGCGCCGCGTGAACGCGGCGCGATGATGAAGACGGATGCATATCCCGCCCCCGAACCGGTTCCGGCTCCCGGGGGACGGAGAAGGACGCGGATCATGGCCCGAGTCTCGCCTCTCCGCAAGGAGCACCAGCACGCGGAGGCGTCGTTTCTGGAATATGGCGCCCCATCGGCGTCTCCGAACGCGCCCGACGGCGCCGCCGGAGCGCCCCTCCCCGCCGTGGACGTGGTCGAGACCTTCGGCGAGCTGGAGAGCGAGTACGCCGCGATCCGCAAGGGCGCCATCCTGGTCGACTGGCCCCAGCGCGCCACGCTGGAGATCGGCGGCGTCGACCGCATCGACTTCCTCAACCGGCTCGTCACGCAGAACATCAAGGACCTCCAGCCCTTCCACAGCGCGCGGACGTTCTGGCTCAATCGCAAGGGACGGGTCGAGGCCGATCTGCGGCTCATCGAACTCGGCGACCGCATGCTCGTCGACGTCGACCTCCACGCGGCGAGGCGCACGATCGACGGCGTCCTGGCGTACCACTTCGCCGAAGACTTCAAAGTCGCCGACAACTCCGAGGGCTGGCACCGCCTCGCGCTCCACGGCCCGACGGCGCCGCTCCTCCTGCGCGAGATCTCGACGCCCGTCGGCGGCGCGAACCTCAGCGACCTTGCGCCGGGCATGGCGTGCGTCGTGAGTGTCGACGGGCGCACGGTCATCGCGGACCGGTGGGACTCGACCGGCGAGATCGGGCTCGAGCTGACGATGGAGACGGCGCACGTGGAGTTCGTCTGGCGGCGGCTGGTCGAGACGGGCGTTGCGCACCACGACGACAACGGCGAGCGCAACCCCAAGGGCGAACCCACCGGGCCGCGCCGCTTCCGCTTGCGCACCGGCGGCTGGGCGGCGTACAACATCGCGCGCATCGAGGCGGGCACGCCGCTCTTCAACATCGACTTCGGCCCCGAGTCGCTCCCGGCGGAGACCGGCGCGATCGACGATCGCGTCTCGTTCACCAAGGGCTGCTATCTCGGTCAGGAGGTCGTCGCGCGGATGCGCTCGCTCGGTCATCCGAAGCAGACGCTCGTCGCGCTCCGCGTGGAGTCGAAGCCGACCCAGCGCGCCGAGGATGCGGGCATGCTCCCGATGCAGCCCGTCGCCGGCGGATTCGTCTATGCGCCGGGCCCGTCCGGCAGTCCGGATGACGCCGAGGCCGTCGGCGCCGTCACCAGCAGCGCCCTCGCCCCCATGCTCTCCGGCGCCCCGATCGCCCTGGCGCAGGTCCGCTGGAAGTGGACGCCGCCCGGGACCGAACTGCTCGTGGACGCCGAGAACACCCGGCTCAAGGCCGTTGTGCAGCCCACGCTCCGCTTCTGGCCGAAGACCTGAGCGCATGCCCAGCGCCGATGCGCCCATCCTCGAACTCCGCCAGCTCACCGTCCGGTTCCCGATGCGCTCCGGCCTCCTCGAACGCGGCCCGCGCTGGCGCACCGCGCTCGATCAGGTCTCCCTGACCATCGCGAAAGGCGAGAGTCTCGGCGTCGTCGGCTCCGGCAAGACCACGCTCGCCCGCGCCGCGCTGCGGCTCATCGAACCGAGCGCCGGCGCTGTCCGCATCGCGGGCGAGGACGTGACGGCCTGGAGCGAATCGCGCCTGCGCCCCCTGCGGCGGCGCGCGCAGATGATCTTCCAGGACCCCGGCGGATCGCTCAATCCCCGCATGAGCGCGCGGGACATCGTCGCCGAGCCGCTCCTCGTCCACCGCGCCTGCACGCGGCGCGAAGCGCTCGAGCGCGCCAGGTCCCTGCTCGATCACTGCGGCCTCCCGGCCGACAGCGCCCGGCGCCGCCCCCACCAATTCGCCGGCGGTCAGCGCCAGCGCCTCGCCATCGCCCGCGCCGTGGCGCTCGGGCCCGACCTTCTCGTCTGCGACGAGCCGACCAGCGCGCTCGACGTGTCCGTGCAGGCGCGCATCCTCGACCTCCTTGAAGCATTGCGCAAGGAGCACGGCCTCGCGCTCCTCT
>JBGTSD010000103.1:0-10538 GCA_041940385.1 Phycisphaerales bacterium
CGGCTCGTCGAGGATCAGGAACTCCGGATCGTTGATAAGCGCCTGCGCGATGCCGATGCGCCGCTGCATGCCCTTCGAATACTCCCGCACCTGCCGGTGCTGCACCGCCGTCAGCCCGACCATGTCGAGCAGCTCGTCGATGCGCCGCTTGCGCGTGCGATGATCGAGGTGGAACAGCTTCGCGTAATAATCCAGGGTCTCCCGCGCATCGAGGAACGGATAGAGGTACGACTCCTCCGGCAGGTAGCCGATCCGCTTCTTGATCTGCACGTCCGTCGGCAGCTTGCCGAACACCGCCAGCCGCCCCGACGTCTTGTGCAGCAGACCGAGGATCAACTTGATCGTCGTGGACTTGCCCGAGCCGTTCGGCCCCAGCAGCCCGAAGATCTCGCCGCGCCGGACCTCGATATCGACGTTGTCCACCGCGCGCACCCGGCTGCGCATCCAGAAGTCGCGGAACACCTTCGTCAGGCCCTGCGCCACCACCACCGGCGAGTCGGCGCGGCTCGGCGTGCGCGTCGGAATGGCTGCGGACACGCGGCTCACTCGGCGTCGACTCCTTCCTCCATCCGCTGCGTCTGCCGGCGGATGTTCTGGAACTGACGCTCGCGATCCAGGATCGACTGCTCGATCTGCGCCGCGTTCTTCGCCTCCTCGATCGCCTTCGCCACGTCCGGATCAGAATTCAGCCACAGCTCCAGCATCGACTGGCGCGGCAACAGCATCACCTGCGTCGTCGGACCCGACAGGAAGTACGTGTACGCGTCCGTCCACTCGCGGCTCAGCAGCAGCGCCGGGTTCGCGCGGTACTGCTCCAGCTTCGCGCGAAACGTCTCGACGGAAAGCCGGCTGCTCGACACCACCTGCGTGCGGTACTGACGCGCCGACGAGATGATGTTCGCCGCCTCGCCGGAAATCGCCGCGCCCGAGCGCTGCTCCGCCGACGCCACCTGCTGACCCTCGAGGATCGCGTCGATCTCCGCGAGGATCGCCTCGGCCCGCGCCTCGTCCTCCAGCTCGATCGCCGCCTCGTACTCGTCGATCTTCTCGAGGATCGACGGGTGGGCCGCGCCCGCCACCGCGTTCAGGACCTCGCGCCGCTGCTTCTCCGCCTGCTCGCGCTCCTTCTCCGCCGTGGACTGCGCCGCCTGCACGTTGTTGAAGTTGCTCCGCACCGGCAGCGGCGGCGTCGGCTCGACCATCACCACCCGCTCGATCACGATGCCCGACTGCATCTCGTCCAGCATCTGCTGCGCGATCTCGCGCACCCGCAGGCCGATCGAGCTCTCCGCGCCCGTCGCGACCGGCGTCGGCGCCGCGACGGCCGGCGTCGCCGGTTCCGTCTCCGCATCCGGCGGCGCGACCTGTTCGGGGGCGGGCTCGCTCGGCGCATCCACGGGCGGCGACGCGGCTCCGTCTTCGCCCGGCGCCGGCGCCGCGGTGGGCGTCGCCGTCGCCTGCTTGAGCACGCTGTCGATCGGCGTCTCGGCGATGGTCCGCACCACGCCGCGCTCGATCGCCGCCTGCACCATCTCGCGCTCCGAGCCGGGGTAGATGTTCTCGACGAACGCGCCCGGGTCCGACCGCCGGTACACCACCGTCCATCGCGCGTGCACGATGTTGCCGTCGCCGGTGATCAGCGCGCCGTCCATCGCCGGGTTCAGCCCCGCGCGCGTCAGCAGACGCAGGTTGTCCAGCGGCTGCTTCTTCTGGCTCTCGGTCATGCGCGGATAGAACGAATCCGTCACGTCCAGACTCACCTGCCCGGTCTCGACCGTGACGAACTCGCCGATCGGATAGGGCCACGCGAAGCGCAGGCCCGGCTGCACGTTCTGATCGACGATCCGCCCGAGGAAGAGCTTCACGCCGCGCTCCGCCTCGCGGATCTGCCGCGCCCCGCTCAGGACGAACAGCCCGGCGAGCACGATCATGCCGATCTGCAGCAGGAAGAACGTGATCCGCAGCGCGTCCGCCAAGGACTTCTGCGCCGGATCGAGCGAGAGCGGCTGGTCCGTCCGCGCCCCCTCGCCCCGCAGCGTCACCGACGCCGCGCGCGACGGCTCCGTCGGCTGCCCTTCGTCCAGCGGTTCGCCGATGTTCTCGGGAAGATCGCTCATCGGCGCTGCGGCTCCTGGTTCTCGGCGTCCACGCCCGTCGTCGCCGGCGCCAGCCCGCTCGACGGAATGTTGCCCGTGCCATCCACCGCGTCCGGCTCAAACAACCCAAGCCCCGGCAGCGACGTCGGCAGCACGAGCGTGGACTTCTTGCCCAGCCCGTTGCGCAGGAACTCCGTCAGCTTCAGGAACACCGCCAGCTCCGGCGCCTCCTCGTACGACGCGAGGAACCGCGCCGCCTCGCGATCGCCCGCGACGCGGATCTCCTCCGCGCGACGCTCGGCGAACGCGCGGATGCGCTGCGCATCGGCCTCCGCCTGATTCCGAATGGTGCTCGCGATCGCCTGCCCTTGGCTCTCCGCCTCCGCCGCGAGCCGGTCGCGCGTCGCCTTCATGCGCTCGAAGACCTGTCGCGTCGTGTCCTCGGGCAGCAGGATGCGCTTGATGCCCACGAGGATCGGCTCGACGCCGTAGTCCTGGATGCGATCGCCCGTCGCCGGATCGGGCAGCGTGAGCCGCTCGAAGATCGCCGTCTCGAGGTCCGGCAGGCGCGACGCGCCGGGATTCGGATCGAACAGTTCGCGAAGCTGGAAGCGGCTGACCTCCGACATCGACGCGCGCAGCAGCGACTCGAGGATGCGCTCCGCCGCGCGGAAGTGATCGCGCGCGTCCGGCCCCGCGCTGCTGTACCGCTGGTAGAACGCGAGCGGGTCGCTCACGCGCCACGCCACGAAGCCCTCGACGATGATCTGTCGATCGTCCGCCGTCTGCTGCGTCTCGCTGCGCGTCGCGAGGTACCGCGCCCGCGTGTCGTACGTCGTGACGCTCTGGATCGGGTAGGGCCACTTGAAGTACGGCCCCGGCTCGCGCCGGACCGAGTCCTCCCCCGCCTTGCCGAACGTCGTCAGCACGGCCACTTCCGTGAACCGCACCGTGTACGTGCTCCAGTACGCGATAAAGCCCAGCACGATGAGCGCCGTGATGGCCAGCATGAGAGTCGATCGCACGGCCGGGTTACTCCTGTCTGGGTTCGACGGCCTGCGGCACGCCGCCCAGCTCCGGGCTGTCTTCGAGGTTCAGCCGCACATTCGCGCGGTCGAACGCGGTGATGTAGACGCGCGAATCCCTCGCCATGTCGCGAAGGGCGCGCAGATATTCCGAGACCTTGAACACTTCCGGCGACGCGCGGTACGACGCCACCAGCCCGGCGTGACGCGCCGCGCGCGCCCGCTCCGCCATGTGACGCGTCCAGCGATCGGCCCGCGCATCGGCCAGCAGCGACTGCGCCTGCCCGCCCGCCCGCGCGATCAGCGCCTCGATCCGCAGCTCCTGACGCGCCAGATCCTCATCGGGCGCATCCTCCTCGTTGAGCCGCTCGAGCACGTCCAGCTCCGACACGATGTCGCGCGCCAGCTCCACGTTCCCCGCCACGCGCGTCAGCGTCCGGATCGCGTCGGCCCGCGCCTTCTCGATCTCCGCCTCGCGCGACTGCTCCATCGCGACCACGCGCTCGTACGTCTGCGCCACCTGGCCGTCCATCGGCGGGTGCGCGCCCACGACGCCCACGAACATCACCTCGACGCCCGTGTCCAGCCGGTCGTACGCCGCGCTGATCCGCTCGGTCAGCGACGCGCCGATCGCCGAGCGCCCGCCGCCCAGCACCTCGCCCGCGCGCCTCCGCGCCAGCTCCTCGATCACCTCGCGCGAGGCGATCGACGCCAGCAGGTCGCCGCGCGTCGCCGGTGTCGCGAACCGCTCGTACGCCTCGAGGTCCTTCACGCGGTAGTGCACCGGGATCTCCGCCGCCACCACCGCAAGGTCCCGCGCGCCAAGGCCGTCCCCGTCCGGCTGCACCAGCATGAACACCTCGGCCCCCGCCTCCACGTGCGGCTGGGTCCAGATGATCGGCCCCGGCGTCGTCGGGCGGGGCGTGCCCACCTGCAGCTCGTTGATCGCCAGCGCCGGGAACGTCTCCAGCTTTTCAATCGGCCACGGCAGCTTGAAGTGCAGGCCCGAATCCACCTGCTGCCGGATCGCGCCGAACCGCGTGATCAATCCCTTCTCTTCCGGCTTCACCACCGCCAGCGACGACAGGCCCCACAGGAGCGCCGCGCCGAACAGCGCCAGCAGCACCACCGTGCGGCTCAGCAACCGATAGAACCACGACGTCGTGACGTCGAAGCCGAACTGATACGAGATCGCCTCCCCCACCGACTCCGCCAGACGGTCCGGCGCGGAGAGGAAGCCCAGCAGGCGCGAATCGAACGCGGGCCGCGGCGCCTCGCCCGCGCGACGCGGGCGATAGATGTTCAGCACGAAGTTGAAGAAGACCTCGGCGCCCAGCACCACCATCGCCGCGGGCAACCCGACCGTCACGTACCGCAGCACCACCTCGTTGCCGAGGAACGCCACGAAGTGCGCGATCGCCAGCGCCAGCCCCGCGAGCGCCACGCCCACGACATACGACGCGCCCGCCGCGAGCGCCGACCATTCCCTCTGCTTCGCCATCCCCGCGACGAACCGCGCGAAGATGAAGCCGATGACTCCCACCGCCAGCCCGCACGCGATCGCCCACCCTGTCAGCGTCGGCGCCACGAACTCGTCCGCGTCCAGCACCGCGCGGCTCGACAGGAACCGCACCACGCCCGCGCCGATCAGCGCGAGACCGACCAGCAGCGAGAGCGCCGGGACGAGGATGCGATGCATCCACTCCAGCCGGCGTGCGGCGACCCGCATCTCCTCCTGGATCCCCTCGAACACCGACGCCTGCGACGCAGACGCCTCCGAGAACGCGTCCGCCTCGATCGCCTCCAGCCGCTCGAGCGTGTGCTGATGGAAGACCAGCGCCAGGCCCAGCCAGACCAGCAGACCCAGGGCCGCGTGGATCGACGCCGTCACCGCCGCCGCGTCCTGAGCGAACAGCGCGTACAGGAGCAGGATCAGGCACAGCGCGAGCTGGATGGCCAGCCCGATGAGGCTGATCGACGTCGCGCGGCGATAGGTGAGGTGGTCGGCTCTCATGCAGACTCCGGAGGCGGTCGGAAGGCCGCCCCTGCGACTCGGCGGCGACCCGGAGCGTCATGGCCGCTGGCCAGCTCCAAGGTCGCGGATTGTCGCGGCATGGCGCGCCCCTGTCCAGCGCGCCAGACCACGAGAATCGACGTGCAGGCCGCCCGGACGAGGTCGCGGCCCGGTTTGATGTACGCCCACCGCGGCCCTATGTTCAGGCCAACTCGGCCCGGTGCGCCGGCGGGCTGCGTCTCCTCCCCATGCGTGCCCCCGGGGCTCGCGAACCAGGCCGCTTCCACACGAGTACGCCCGGAATGCTGACGCAGTTGCTCGCCATCGCCCGCAACGCCCTCGTGGAGAGCGTGCGCCAGCCGATCTTCTTCATCCTCATCGCCGTCAGCGGCATCTGCCAGGTCTTCAACAACCTGCTCTCCACCTATTCCATGGGGTACAGCGACTCCTCCGAGGTCTCCGGAGACGAGAAGCTCTTCCTCGACATCGGCCTCTCCACCATCCTCATCTGCCTCACCCTCCTCGCCGCGTTCATCGCCACCGCCGTGATGTCCCGCGAGATCGAGCAGAAGACCGCGCTCACGGTCGTCAGCAAACCGGTCGGCCGGCCCCTCTTCGTGATCGGCAAGTACCTCGGCGTCGCCGCGGCCATGGCCATCGCCACGACGCTCATGCTCCTGTTCTTCCTCCTCGCCCTCCAGCACGGCGTCATGAGCCGCGCCCAGGACAAGCTGGACCAGCCCGTCATGTTCTTCGGGCTCGGCGCCATCATCCTCTCCATGGGCCTCGCCCTCTGGGGCAACTACTTCTACGGCTGGGTGTTCACCTCGTCGGCGACGCTCATCATGCTGCCGCTGATCCTCCTCGCCTGGCTCATTACGCTCTTCCTCGGGCCGGATTGGCGGATCCAGGGCTTCATGGGCGACCTGCGGCCGCAGATCATGCTCGCCTGCTTCGCCGTCGCCATGTCCATGCTCGTCCTCACCGCCGTCGCCGTGTGCTGCTCCACACGCCTCGGACAGGTCATGACGATCGTCGTCTGCTTCGGCGTCTTCCTCTTCGGCCTGCTCGCCAACCACCTCGTCGGCCGGCGCGCCTTCGTCAACGAGCCGCTCGAACAGATCATCGCCGTCGAGCCCGCCTTCGACCCCGACACCGACCTCGCCGACGCCAACGACTCCTGGCGCATCACCCTCGAGGACGACCCCACCGACGACTTCCGCCCCGGCGACTCCTTCTACTACGCCCCCGACCCCAGCGGCGTGCGCATGCTCGTCCCCCGCCACCAGGCCTTCGGCGGCGACCTCGCCCGACGCGAAGACTTCGTCGCCCCGGAGACCGGACCCGCCCTCGTCGTCACCGAGGTCAGCAACGGCTCGCGCGACCTCGTCGTCGCCAACGCCGGCGGCATCGCGCCGCAGCGCCCGCCGATCGTCTACGACTTCGTCTTCCGCGAATCGCGCCAGGGCAACCTGCTCGCGCGGATCGTCTGGTCTGTCACGCCCAACATGCAGTTCTTCTGGCTCGTCGACGCCGTCACCCAGACGCACCCCATCCCCGCGTCCTACATGGGGATGCTCGTGCCCTACAGCGCAGGCCACATCGTCGCGCTCCTGGCGCTCGCCGTCATCCTCTTCCAGAAGCGCGAAGTCGGCTGATTACGCGACCAGTTCCTCGACGCCCTCGGCGATGTCCGAGCCCTGGCGCTTCACCGCCAGGAACCACACCAGCGTGAACACTGGCCACGCGAACGTCAGCACCAGGCCGACCGCGATGCTGACCACGCTCGCGCCGGCGCCGGCGCCCGGCTGCTGCGCAAAGTCGGAGGTCGGATTGTCGCGGATCCACTCGGCGATGTCGTTCTGATACTGCAGGTTCATGTACGTCCCCGCGACGCCCAGAACCATCGCCACCGCCGCCCAGACCAGGTGCGCCTTGCGCCCCGCCGGCTTCCGGCCCGCCGTCATCGCGCCCGCCACGATCAGCACGATCGCCCACACCACGCCGAACACCATCATGGCGAGGAGCGGGACCTGGAGCTGCAGCATCTGCGGCGGAACGCCGCCCTGCATCTGATCCGCCGCGCCCTGCATGAACGACGGCTGCATGACCATCCAGCCCGAGCCGATCAGATTGCACACGACGCCCAAGGCGCCCCAGATGATGCTGATGATGCCGACCACCTTCGGCCAGGCCGGCTTCGGACGAATGTCGTCGTCGAGGAAATCGGCTTCGGCCGGCGGCAGATGCGTCTCGTCGCTCATGTGAACCCTCCGAGGCTGGTCGGTCCGCGCCTAGAGCTGACGCAGGAACCGAATGTCGTTCTCGAACAGAAGTCGGATGTCGGGGATCCCGTACTTGCCCATGGCGATCCGCTCGATCCCGAATCCGAACGCGAATCCCGTCCATTCTTCGGGGTCGTAGCCCACGCTTTCAAAGACCGCCGGATCCACCATGCCGCAGCCGCCCAACTCGATCCACTTGGGCGGCTCGGCCGGGTTCAGCGCGATCTTCATGTCCAGCTCGGCCGACGGCTCGGTGAACGGGAAGTACGACGGCCGCAGACGCACCTCCGCGTCCGGCCCGAAGTACGCCCGGGCGAACTGGAGGAGCGTCGTCTTGAGGTCGCGCATGCTCACGTTCCGGTCCACGTACAGCCCCTCGAGCTGGTGGAACATGAACGAGTGCGTCGCGTCCACCGTGTCCGGTCGGTAGACCCTCCCGGGCGCCACGATCCGCAGCGGCGGCTTGCGCGTCTCCATCACGCGGATCTGCACCGTGCTCGTCTGGCTGCGCAGCATCCGCGGGCGCGCCGTCGTCGCCGGATCGTCCACGTAGAAGTTGTCGATCGGGTCCCGCGCCGGATGATCCGGCGGGATGTTCAGCTTCACGAAGTTGTGCTCGTCGTCTTCCAGCTCCGGGCCCGACGCCACCTCGAAGCCCATCCGCCCGAAGACCTCGCACAGCTCCTCGCGCACGCGCGTCAGGATGTGCCGCCGCCCCAGCGCCGGCGACACGCCCGGCTCGGTCAGGTCCAGCAGCGGGCCCTTCGGCCGCGCCGTCGCCGACAGCTCGCCCTTGCGCGCGTCGAACGCCTCCTGCAGCGCCTTCTGCACCTCGTTGAGTCGCGCCCCCACCGCCGGCTTCTGATCCTTCGGCACCTCGCGGAACGACGCCGTCGCCTCCTTCAAAGCGCCCTTGGCGCCGAGGAACCGGATGCGCCACTGCTCGAGCGCATCGACATCTCCCGCGGCCGTCAACGCCGCGAGCCCGTCGCGCTCGATCGTGTTCAATCGCTCCAGCATGGCGCCGCCAATATACCTCTTGAACGAAGAAATCGCCGCGGAATGAAAAGAGGCCCGTCGAAACGGGCCTCCGGGGAATCGCGCGTTTGCGATCGAGCGGGTCAGGCCTTCGACGCCTTCTCCTTGCGCACCTTCGCGGCGAACGCGGTCCGCTTGTCGGCGATGCGCCGACGCTGCGACGGACGGCCGCCGATCTCCGGGCCCTCCTCGTTGCCGACGAACTGGATCACGCACAGGGGCGACGCGTCGCCGATCCGGTGCATGCCCAGCTTCACGATGCGGGTGTAGCCGCCGGCGCGATCCTTGAAGCGCGGCGCCACATCATCGACGATGTGCTTCACCAGCTTCGGACCCTTCTTCAGCTCGCCGTAGCGGTTGCGCTCGAGCTTCGCCTCGTCGTCCGCCATGATGCGATCATGACCCATGCGGGCCAGGATCAGGCGGCGCGAGTGCAGGTCGCCCCGCTTGCCGAGCGTGATGATCCGCTCGACGAACGGCTGGAGCGCCTTGGCCTTCGGCACCGTGGTGACGATCTGACCGTGCTCGAACAGACCCGCCGCGAGATTGCGCAGCGTGGCGAGACGGTGGGCGGTGGTCCGCCCGAGTTTGTAGCCGGCTTTGCGGTGACGCATGGTGGTGGCTCCGACCGATCTGCCGCCGCGACGCACGCCGCGGGGCGGGGACTATAGACCCGTTCACATGCCGGACGCCGGCGTCGCCCCCTCGGGGAGCGACATGCCGAGATCCAGGCCCATCTCCTGCAGCTTCCGCTTGACCTCCCGGAGGCTCGTCTTGCCGAACGACCGCACCTTGAGCAGGTCGTTCTCCGACTGCGAGACCAGCTCGCCGACGGAATTGATCTTCGCGGACTCGAGGCAGTTGCTCGCCCGCACCGAAAGCTCCAGCTCCGAGATCGGCATCTGCAGCTTGCGGATCAGCTCGTCGTCGATGCTCGCGGCCTTCGCGGCCTCTTCGCTGACGCGTTCGGCGCCGACGTCGAAGTACTGCACGAACGGATTGAGGTGCTTGCGGAAGATCTTCGCCGCCTCGACCAGCGCCATCTCCGGCGACACGGTCCCGTTCGTCCACACCTCGAGCACCAGCTTGTCGTAGTTCGTGCGCTGACCGACGCGCGTGTCCTCCACCTTGTAGCGGACGCGCTGCACCGGGCTGAAGATCGCGTCGACCGGGATGCGCCCGATCTCCTGATCCTCGTCCGTGTTGTACTGCTCGGAGGCCGGGACGTAGCCGCGCCCCTTCTCGACGCGCAGCTCCATCTCGAAATCGACCGCCTCGGTCAGCGTCGCGATCACGAGGTCCTTGTTCAGGATCGTGACCGACGTGTCCGCGTCGATCAGCTCCGCCGTGACCTCGCCCGGGCCGGAGGCCGAGAGCGTCATCGTGCGGGGCTCATCGCCCTCGAGCTGCACGACGAGGTTCTTGATGTTCAGAATGATGTCGCAGACGTCCTCGGTGACGCCCTTGAGCGACGAGAACTCGTGCTCGGCGCCCTTGATCTTCACCGACGTCACCGCCGCGCCCTCGAGGCTCGACAGCAGCACGCGGCGCAGGCTGTTGCCCACCGTCGTGCCGAAGCCGCGCTCGAACGGCTCGATCATGAAGCGCCCGAACGTCGAGTTCGAAACCCGTCCGTCCGAAGCAACCCGGTTCGGGAGCTCGAGGCCCCGCCAGCGAATGCGCATGAGCGTCTCCAACGTTCAGCAGAAGTGTCTTGACGACGTCCTCCCGGGGTATCGAGCGGTTCGATGAAGGCAAATTCCAAGAGGCCATCGACCAGTTCACCAAGGCTATCGCATTGGACTCCAGATACGTCGATGCCTGGGAGCGCCGGGCGGAGGCTTACGCCCAACTAGGCAGGCCGAAGCACGCGGAAGAAGACCGCCGCCACCTCCAGGGACTGGACCCAAATTCCTTTCCGGGTTAACTACCGATCGAGGTATGATTACAGTAAAAGGATCATCAGAAGTGTGGTCCCTTTTTTGTTGGGTTGGGCTCAGACCTACGAGATCGACCCTCTAATTACGGGGGCTAACCATATTTCTCATATGTCGCCCTGAGTGAAGCGAGGAGTCTGCCA
>JBGTSD010000104.1:0-10526 GCA_041940385.1 Phycisphaerales bacterium
AAGGCCGACATCTCGAACCTGCAGAACCACAACTCGGCGCTGACCTCGCGCGAGGCCCTGCGCCAGGCGCCGAACGTCGCCGACGGCAAGGTCGTCGCGGCCCGCACCGGCGTGCGCACCGCCTACATCGACCTCTCCCGCGACAAGCGCCTCGTCATCGGCATGACCTTTGAGGTCTACGCCGATCCGTCGAGCATCCGCCCCAACGCCGAGGGCGAGTACCCCACCGGCAAGGCGACCGTCGAGGTCATCCAGATCGGCCCGTCGTCCTCCACCGTGCGCATCATCCGCGAGGTCCGCGGCAACCCGCTGGTCTCCGGCGACGTCATCGCCAACGCCCTCTACGACCCCGACAAGTCCTACTCCTTCGTCGTCGCGGGCGACTTCGACATCGACGGCGACGACGTCTTCTCCGACGCCGAGCGCCGCGAGATCGAGGCCATCATCCGCAACTGGGGCGGCGCCGTGCAGAACGATCTTGGCGGCGACACCGACTTCCTCGTCCTCGGCGAGCGCCCGCGCATCCCGCCGCCGCCCCCGCCGACCGCGCCCGTCCCGGTCATCAACGAGTTCATCCGCCTCCAGCGCGACGCGAGCGAGTACGACCGTCTCTTCGACACGGCGCGCCAGACGGGCATCCCGATCCTGAATCAGAACCGCCTGTACACGCTCACCGGCGTGCGCGAAGGCCGCTGATCCGGCTCGGAGCCCCCACCCCATGGCGGGCCAAGGCCTCCCACGCTGGACCGAAGCGCCGATCTATTACGCGCTGCGCTCTGCGCTGGGCGCGCTCCAGATCTTCCCCGCGCGGCAGAACATCCGCACCATGCGCACGCTCGGCGGCGCCTGGGGCCGAGCGCCCTTCAATCGCGCCCGCCTCGAGCGCGCCGTTGCCAACATCGCCTGGTGCTTCCCCGACTGGCCGCGCGAACGCGTCGAGCGCGTCGCCGTCGAGTCCTACAAGCGCCTCTTCGCGCTCGCCGTCGAGATGGCCTACACGCCGCGCCTCATCAGCCGCGACGGCTGGGCGCGCCACGTCCGCCTCGGCGACCTCGGCCCCGCGCTCGAACGCATGATCCGCAGCGGGCCCACGCTCCTCATCACCGGGCACAGCGGCAACTGGGAGATCCTGGGCTACACGCTCGCGCGCCTCGGCTTCCCGATGCACGCGCTCTACCGGCCCCTCGACCTCCGCGCCCTCGACCGCTACGTCCGCGACACCCGCGCCGGCGCCGGGCTCGAACTCCTCGACAAGTTCGGCGCCGTCGAACGCATGCCCATCATCCTCGAAAAGGGCGAGCCCGTCGCCTTCATCGCCGATCAGAACGCCGGCGACCGCGGCCTCTTCGTCCCCTTCTTCGACCGACTCGCCTCCACCTACAAGTCCATCGGGCTTCTCGCGCTTCGCTATGACGCGCCCATCGTCTGCGGCGGCGCACGCGCCGTGCCGATCGACGCCCACACCCCCGACCTCCTCCACGGCGAACCGCCCACCGACTTCCACTACGAGTTCGAGGTCGTGGACATCATCCAGCCCGAAGACTGGAAGAACCAGGAAGACCCGCTCTTCTACGTCACCGCCCGCTACCGGCGCGCCATCGAGACCATCGTCCGCCGCTCGCCCGAGCAGTACCTCTGGATGCACCGCTACTGGAAGAGCCGCCCGTCCTTCGAGCGCGACGGCAAGCCCATCCCCGCGCGCCTGCGCGAGAAGATCGCCGCGCTTCCTTGGATGACGCCCGAATCCCTCGAGCGCATCGAGCGTTCCTCTTCCAATCCCCCGTCCCGGGCCTGACGCGGCCCGTTTGCCCGGCCCGCCCGGCGCGCCGATACTCCCCCTCCCCGCCGCGGGCCTCAGCGCCGCGGCCCGGCGAACCCGATGGCCAAACTCCGACAGATCATCCTGTTCGCCAGCGACTCCCCCACCGGCGCCGGCGCTCCGAAGATGAAGCCGCTCGGCCAGAAGCGCGAGGTCCTCAAGACCCTCGCCCGATTCAACACCGCGCAGGACGGCTCCAAGGCCGGCGAGTCCTTCGCCTACGGCCCGGGGATGGTCGTTCAGTTCCCCATGACGGGCTCGAAGGACGACGAGCTCAACCAGGTCCTCGTCGCCGTCAACGAAGAAGAGATCGCGTGGGCGGTGCTGCAGAACATCTGCAAGCAGACCGGCTGGCGCATGATGGATCCCGACACCGGACGAGTCTTCGGAGGACAGGGCTGATGCCGCAGGATGTGAAGACCGAGTACGTCAATCCCTCCGAGAAGCCCTCGCTCCAGGGCCTCGTCGCCACGCAGGACGACGAACGGGCGCTCATCGACGCGCTCGAGAAAGCGTTCGACTACCGCGGCGACGTCACCCTCACGGTCCGCGGCGGGCGCACCATCGCCGGCTACATCTTCGACCGCCGGCGCGGCGACTCGCTCAAGGACTCCTCCGTCCGCATCCTCCCGGAGGACTCGAACGAAAAGATCGCCGTCCGATTCAGCGAGATCGAGCGCGTGGAGTTCTCCGGCAAGGACACCGCGCACGGCAAGACGTTCGAGAGCTGGGTGAAGCGCTTCACCGAGAAGCGCCTCAAGGGCGAGAGCGCGGGCATCGAGAGCGAAACGCTCGACTGATCGCGCTCACTCCGTCTCGAGCAGCTCCTCGATCAACCCCTCCCACTGCTGGCGCAGGCGGGTGTGCTCCTCGGACGTCGCCGGCCCGCTGAAGCCGGTGTACACCGCGCGCACGCGCCCCTCCTCGTCGAGGAAGATCGTCGTGGGATACGCCTTCACCGCGTCGATCGCCGGGAACGCCTCGCTCGCCTTCGCCTTGTCGGCCAGGCCCGCGACCAGCACCGTGTACGGCACACTGCGCCGGTCCATGTACGTCTTGACCTGCGCCGCGTCGCGCTCCGCATCGCCGGTGATCTCGAACGCGAGCCCGACGATCGCCAGGCCGCGCTCGGCGTACTTGCCATGCAGCTCGACGAGGTAGTCCGTCGCGTCCTTGCAGTTGGGGCACCAGGTCCCGAAAACCTCGATGATCGTCGCCCGTCCTCGCAGCTCCGGCTCCGCGAGCGAGCGCAGGTTGCCCGCGCCGTCGGGGAACGACAGCTCCTCGAGCCGGTCCGCGTCCACATCATTCAGCGACCACGCGTCGGGCAGCGTCACCGTCTCGTCCGGCACAGCCGTCCAAGTGTCGTGAAAGTGATTGCCCGACCAGAAATCGCCCACGAGCGTGCGATTGCCCTGGATCTGCCCTTTGAAGAGGAACGCGTGCGCGCCGTCGAACGCGCTCAAGCGCAGCGTCTTGCCGTCCCAGTCGCCCTCGAGGAAGCGATAGTCGCCCGTGGTCGTGAGGATGGTGCCGGTCACGCCCACGTGCGCGCCGGGGTCGCGCAGGAGAGACCCGATGTAGAACACGCCGACCGCGTCCTGCGCCTCCGAGCCGAATCGAATCCGCCAGCGCCCCGGCAGCGGCAGCGCCATTGCGCCGCCCGTGTCCGGCACGCGGAAGCGATCGTTCGACACCTCCGCGCCGAAGCGCATCGACGCCACGTTCGTCGGGCCGCGCCGCTTGCTGTACTGCCCCGACATCGTGCGCCCGTCCTCGCCGACCTTCGCCGTGATCTGCGCGTCGAAGTAGTCGATGCCGAGCGTCACCTCGCCGTCCCGGACCTCGACGACCGGCACGTCGATGCGCTCGCCGCCGTTCCGGATCGTCGCGCTCCAGCCCTCGCCGTCGCGTTGCAGCTCCAGCCCGAACGGCAGCTCGCCGCCCGGCGTCTCGACGAATGCGCGCCAGTGGCCCTCGTGGAGCGGCGCCCCCGACGCCCCCATCGCTCCACCCACCATCATCATGCCCGCAACGACAGCCAGCTTGCTCTTCATGGCCCAACAGTAGCCGCGACGACGCGCGTCAGGACGCCGCCGGCGCCGCCAGCGCCTCGCTCGGCACGTAGTGCAGCGGCCCGCCGATGCCCAGGTCCCAGCCGAACTCGAACCACACGATGATCATCGCCGACCACGCGATCAGGAACAGGACCGTGTACGGCAGCATCATGGCGATCATCGTCCCCATGCCGCTCTTGGGCGCGAAGCGCTGCATGACCACGAGGATGATCACCATGTAGGGATTCAGCGGCGTGATGATGTTCGTCACCGAGTCGCCGATGCGGTACGACATCTGCGTCAGCTCCGGCGACACGCCGACCAGCATGAACATCGGCACGAAGATCGGCGACAGCATCGCGTACTTCGCGCTCATCGACCCGACGAACAGGTTGAAGAACGCCGACACGCAGACGAAGGCGATCACCAGCGCCTCGATCGGCATCTTCGCCGTCGCCAGCGCCTCGCCGCCGGCCATCGCCAGCATGCGCCCGAGGTTCGAGTGGTTGAAGTACCCGATGAACTGCGCCGCGAAGAACGCCAGCACGATGATCGGCCCCATCGCCTTCATTGATTCGACCATGAGCTGCACCGCCGCGCTCGAGGTCTTCACCGACCCCGTCACCACGCCGTAGACCAGCCCCGGCGCCAGGAACGCGAAGAAGATGATCGGCACGATCCCGCCCGGCCAGCGCGCCGCCGTCCCGTTCGGCGCGGTTCCGTACAGCGGCCAGCCCGGCAGCGCGATGCACGCCGCCGAAATGGCGAGCACGATCACGATCGACAGCAACGCCAGGAGCAGCCCGCGCTTTTCGTCGCGCGACAGCCCCTCCGACGAGAGGTCCACCTTCTTCGCCGCGCTCGGGCCGCCCTCCTCGGGCGTGCGCGTCGAGAGCCGCGGCTCCACGAAGAACGCCGTCACCGCCCAGCCCACAAAGGTCAGCAGGAACACCGACGCCGCCATGAAGTAGATGTTGCACGTCGGCACGACCGTGTAGCCGGGGTCGATCACGTTCACGCCGACCTTCGTCAGGCCCGCGATCACGACGTCGCCGCCGCCGACGAAGAAGTTCGCGCTGAACCCGCCCGACACGCCCGCGAACACCGCCGCGATCCCCGCCAGCGGCGAACGCCCCACGCTTTGATACAGGGCCGCGGCCAGCGGCGGCAGGATGATGTAGCCCGCGTCCGAACCCACCGAGGACATCACGCCGAGGAACACCATCATCGGCGTCAGCAGCTTCATCGGCGTCACCAGCATCATCGCCTTGAGCGTCGCGGCGATCATCCCCGTCCGCTCCGCCACGCCGATGCCGAGCATGCCCACCAGCACGATGCCCAGCGGCGGGAAGTTGATGAAGTTCGACACCATCGTCGAGATCATCCAGTAGAGCCCGTCCGGCGAGAGCAGGCTCACCGGCTGGATCACGTTCCCCGTCGGCTCGAGCGCCATCGTCCGCGCCCCCGACGCGTCCGTCGCCACCACCGGGCGCAGCTCGTCCACCTCCCAGCCCAGCGCCGTCCCCAGCGTCGAGAACAGGATCACCAGCGCCGCCCCGATCACGAAGATGATCGCCGGGTCCGGCAGCTTGTTGCCGATGAACTCGATCAGGTCCAGCGCGCCGCGCCGCTTCTTCGCAGGGGCGGCGCCCGATGGGCTCGGAGTCGTCATGGGTCGGGATTCTGACGAGTGGAGCCCGGTCTACGCAACCCGCTCCATCACGACCGCGTCGCCCTCGCCCTGCTCCGCCGGGTCCCGACCGGGGAAGAACCGAAGCCCGCCCGCGAGGAACTCATCGAGCGCCGCGTGCACCGCCGCGGCGTTCTCCGCCGTCCGCACCGCCTCCTTCAGCGGCTTGCACGGCCCGAGCCGCTTGCCGAACCACGTGATTCGACGCCGGATGTGGTTCAGCGCGTACCGCTCGTCGCGATGCTCGAGCATCAGCTCGAAGTAGTCCCGCACCAGCGCGATCTTCTCCGCCTCCGACGGCTCCGCCGGAACGGCGCCGGTCGTCAGCAGCTCCCACGCGTCGCGGAAGATCCACGGCGTCGAGAACGCCGCGCGCCCGATCATCACGCCGGCACACCCCGTCTCGCGCATCATCGACGCGACATCCTCGGCGCATCGCACATCGCCGTTGCCCAGCACCGGGATCGCGCGCCCGCGCTCCGCCACCGCCTCGACCACGCGCCGGATGCCGGCGCGATGGCACTCGCCGGTAAACTTCTGCAGCGCGTACCGCCCGTGCACCGTCACCGCCTCGACGCCGACCTTCGACAATTCCACCGCCAGCTCCGGCGCGGTGTCGTGCGCATGGTTCACCGCGCCGCGCTCGTCGATCGGGTACTCCCACCCCAAACGCATCTTCGCCGTCACCGGCACGCGCCCGCCCGAGCGCTGCTCCACCGCGCGGACGACCTTCTCCGCCATCCGCACCGTGCTCTGCGGCGAGCACATCAGCTTCGAGCCGCCATCCTTCTTCGTGACCTTGTCCACCGGACAGCCCATGTTGATGTCCACGACCGTGGCGCCGTGATCCACCGCCCAGCGAGCGCCGTCGGCAAGAATGTCCCCGTCCCCGCCGTAGAGCTGCATCCCCACCGGCTTGTCGAGGTCGTTGGTTTTCGCGAGATCGAGACTGGTCGCCGTGCCCCTCAGAAGTCCCTGCGGCGAAAGCAGATCGGTGCACGCCAGCCCCACGCCCGGACGCCCGTCCGCGCAGCGGATCGAGCGCACCACGAGCCGGAACGCCAGGTCGCAGTAGCCCGCGACCGGCGCCAGCATCAGGTTCGTCGCCAGCCCGACTGGGCCGATCTGGAGGGGCGCCGCGGCCATCGTGAGCCGATCCTACCCCGGCAGAATCGCAACCCCCACGTCCGAAAGCCCGAAGAACAGGAACCGCCCCCCTCGCCCCCGCGAACCCCTAGCATCCCGTCCGTGCACCGACCAGCCATGACCGAATCCACGCTTCGTCGCTGTGGCGCCCCCGCCGCGGCCCTCATCGCCGCTCCGGCCGCCCTTGCTCAAGGCCTCGGCGGCGCCGATGGCGGCGCGTCCGTAAGCATCTGGGCGCTCTTCCAGCAGTCCTTCGACCTCTTCACGATCGCGATCGTCCTGGGCTCGATCGGCGCCCTCGCCATCATCGTCCGCTCGATCCTCGTGATCCGGCGCAGCGTCGTCCTGCCGGACGAATCCTCCGAGGCGGTGCGCCGCCTGATCGCCGAACGCCGCTGGCCGGACCTCCAGGCCTTCGTCGCCGAGGACGACTCCTATCTCGGGCGCGTGCTTCACGACGTCCTGCCGCGCCTCCGCCACAGCGCGGGCAACGCGCAGGAGATCACCGACATCGCCGCCGAGCAGGAGACCGCGCGCCGCTTCCGTGAAGTCGAGTGGCTCGGTGTGCTCGGCGCCATCGGCCCTCTCCTCGGACTCGTCGGCACCGTGTGGGGCATGATCATCGCCTTCACCGCGATCGGTGAGACCGGCGGTCAGGCCGCGGCGGCGCAGCTCTCCACCGGCATCGCCAAGGCGCTCTTCCACACTTTCCTCGGCCTGACGCTCGCGATCCCGAGTCTGCTCGCGTTCGGATTCTTCCGCGAACGCCTCGATCGGCTCTGCGTCGAGGGCGCCATGCACTCCGCCGACGCCGTGAACTCGATCCTCGCCCAGGGCGCGGCGCCCACCGCCTCCGCCGGCGCGATCCGCGCGGGTCAGCCCGCGGCATGAGCCGGCGACGCCGATCCCGACGCGGCTCCTCCGAGACCGGCGCCGAGGCCGTCAACGTCGTCCCCCTCATCGACGTCGTGATGGTCCTCATCATCTTCTATCTCATGGTCGGATCGTTCATTTCCTCCGACTACGCCGAGGTTCCACTTCCCATCGCCGTCTACGGCGAGCCCTCCTCCGGCGCCGAGGTCTTCACCGTCAACGTCGTCACCGAACCCGACGCCGCGGCGCCCTCCCGACTGCGCACCCGCATCGTCGTGCAGGGCGCCGAAACCGACGAGGCCGGCGTCGCCCGCATGCTCCGCGATGCGCTCCAGCGCCATCCGGAGACCGTCGTGCAGCTCCGCGCCGCGCGCGACCTGCCCTACCGCGCCGTCGAGCCCGTCGTCCTCGCCGCCGCCCGCGCGGGCGCCTCGACCGTCCGCCTCGTCACGGAGGCGGGCCGATGATGGGCAAGCGCCTTCGCTCGCGCCGACGCGCGCACCACGGGCCCAACATGACGCCAATGGTGGACGTCGTGCTGGTCATTCTCATCTTCTTCATGGCCGCGATGGGCCTCGCCGTCAGCGAGCGATTCCTCCGCACCGGCACGCCGACCGAGGAGCGCCAGAAGACCGCTGGTCAGCAGGCCACTCCCGCCGCGGCCGATCCCGCGTCGATCCCCCCCTCGCGCGCGCTCCTCCGCCTGACGCGCGACGGTCGTCGCACACTCGTCACCGGCCTCGGCATGCAGGGCGTCGGCCTCGGCGATGTGAGTCAGCGCCTGCAGGACTTCGCCACCGCCGGCGCGACCGACACCATCATCGTCGTCGTCTCGCCCGACGGTGATGTGCCCTATCAGGACGTCGTCATCGTCCACGACGCGTGCGCCAAGGCCGGCATCCCCAATGTGCGCCTCGGCGTCGTCGGCTCGTAGCGGCGCCCGAAACGCCCGCTCCCGCTACCATCCCGCCGTGTACCAGGGACTCCTCACCCGGCGCTATCTGACCAGCAAGGTCATGCCGCTCCTCGCGGCCCTTGCGGTCATGCTCTGCACCGCGATGGTCCTCATCACCTGGTCCGTCATGGGCGGGTTCCTCAACATGCTCCTCGCCTCGGGCCGCACGCTGATGGGCGACGCCCTCATCACCTGGCCCGTCGTCGGCTTCCCCTACTACGAGGAGCTGATCAGCGACCTCGAGTCTGATCCTCTCATCAGCGCCGCCTCGCCGGTCATCGAGACACCCGCGCTCCTCGCCGTTCCCACCGGCGACACGCTCATGGTCCAGGCCATCGGCATCGAGGCCGCGTCGTACTCCGACGTCACCGGCTACGAGGACACGATCTGGTGGAAGCCGATCGACGAGCCCATGCCCAAGGACACGCTGCGCGAGGACATCCGTCTTCAGATGACCAGCGACCACTTGAAGCGCGCCGCGATGGACATGGCCGTGCAGGGCCCCGCCGGAGAAGTCATCCCCGCCGCCGTGCTCGGCATCGAGGCCGGCGGGCTCAACGGGCGCGCGCCCGGGGGCTGGTACAAGCCGGTCTTCATCGAATTCGGCCACTCCACCGCTACGCTCAGCGTCCTGCCCCTCAGCCGCGCGGGCGTCGTCGTGGACGTCCAGAAGCGCTCCTTCCCCATCGTCAACCAGTTCCGCACCGGCCTTTACGAGGTGGACGCCAAGACCGTCCTCGTCCCCCTGGCCACGCTCCAGGACATGCTCGGCATGGACGAGGCGCTGCGCGTCGCCGACGGCTCGACCACCGGCGTCGTTGTCGGTGAAGACGGGCGCGAGTCCTTCGCCAAGCCGGACGTCGTCGGTCGCGACCCCGCGCGCGTCACCAGCGTCCTCATCCGCGGCGTGGACACCGCCACCGCCGGCCAGGTCCGCGATCGCGCGAAAGAGATCTACGCCGCGTTCCACGCGCGCCACGACGGCGAGGTCCCCTCGCCCCGGCGCATTCCCGTCTACACCTGGGACGAACGCCCCAACGTCGCGCAATTCATCGGCGTCGTGAAGAAAGAGACCGCGCTCGTCCTCTTCATCTTCGGCGTCGTCTCCCTCACCGCCGTCTTCCTCGTCTTCTCCATCTTCTGGAGCATGGTCAGCGAGAAGACCCGAGACGTCGGCATCCTCCGCGCCGTCGGCGCCAGCCGCGCGGGCGTGCTGTGGCTCTTCCTCCGCTACGGCCTGACGCTCGGCGTCATCGGCGCGCTCCTCGGCGGCGCGCTCGCGTTCGTCGTCGTCCACAACATCAACCCCATCCACGACTGGCTCGGCGAGACGCTCAACCTCTACGTCTGGGACCCGAGCGTCTACTACTTCTCCGAAATCCCCAACAAGGTCGATCCGCTGAAGGCCGCGTTCGTCGTCGTCGCCGGCATGCTCTCCGCCGTTGTCGGCGCCCTCGCCCCCGCACTCAAGGCCGCACGCATGGACCCCGTCCGCGCCCTCCGCTGGGAATGACATGCAGACCGCCGCGCCCCACAACCCGCCCACCGACGCGCCGCCCATCCTGCGCGCCGCCGGTGTGCACAAGACCTACAAGCTCGGGCGCGTGCGCGTCCCTGTGCTCCGCGGCGCCGACGTCAGCATCCACCAGGGCGAGTGGCTCGCCATCCTCGGCGCCTCCGGCTCCGGAAAGTCCACGCTCCTCCACCTCCTCGGCGGCCTCGATCAGCCCGATCGCGAGCCCCGCGGCGCCGTCGAGTTCGAAGGAAAAAACCTCTCCACCCTCGGCGCCGGCGGCCTCGACGCCTACCGCGGCCGCCAGGTCGGCTTCGTCTTCCAGTTCTATCACCTCCTTCCCGAACTCTCCGCGCTCGAGAACACGCTCATCGCCTCCATGGCCGGCCTCGAGCGCGCCGACTTCCGCGCCCGACGCGCCGCGCTCCGCGAGCGCGCCGAAGCGCTCCTCGGCGCCTTCGGCCTCGCGCACC
>JBGTSD010000105.1:0-10478 GCA_041940385.1 Phycisphaerales bacterium
CAGCAGCAGGCCGACGTAGCCGCTGTAGATCGGCCCCCACTCGGGGTCGCCGAGCACGCGGCGAAGGGCCTGCCACTGCTCGTCGGTCTCGACGGCGTTCAGAAGATGAGCAAATCGCTCGGCAACGGCGTGGACCCGTTGGACATCATCGCCACGCACGGCGCCGACGCGATGCGCTACACGCTCTGCCACATGACGACGCAGACGCAGGACGTGCGAATGCCCGTCGAGCGAGACGAGGCGACCGGCAAGAACACCTCGCCCAAGTTCGACCTCGGGCGCAACTTCTGCAACAAGCTCTGGAACGCCGCGCGATTCGCGATCTCGATCCTCGAGTCTCCTGTCGAGAGAGCGTCGACTTCAAACCCCTCTCCCCTCGGGGGAGAGGGCAGGGTGAGGGGCGATCTGCATGGTGCAGAAGAATTGCCCCTCATCGACCGCTGGATGCTCTCTCGCCTCGAGTCCACCGTGCGCATCTGCACCGACTGCATCGCCCGCTACGAATACAGCGACTACGCGCAGGCCGTGTACGACCTCCTCTGGCGAGACTTCTGCGACTGGTACCTCGAAGCGATCAAGCCCACCGTGCGCGCCTCGGCCTCCCAGCGCGCCGTCCTCCGCGCCGCGCTCGACACCATCCTCCGCCTCCTGCACCCGATCTGCCCCTTCGTCACCGAATCCATCTACGAGCGCTTCTCGACGCTGCAGACCGCCGACGTCCCCGGCCTCTCCCTCGGCGCGAGCGAGCTTCTCTGTCTCGCCCCGTGGCCGCAGGCCGCGCCGGATCTCCGCGATGCCGACGCCGAGAAACGCTTCGAGCGACTCCGCACGCTCACCGACGCCATTCGCGAGGCCCGCTCGCTCCAGAACGTCCCGCCCAAGCGGCGCATCACCCTGCACCTGCCCGCCGATGCGAAGGCGCTGTCCGCCGAGATCGACGCCGCGGGCTTCGTCCCCACGCTCGCCGGCCTCGAAGCCGTCACGCTCGATCCCGCGCCGACCGGCCAGCTCACCTCGCCGATCACCTTCGAAGCGATGGAGCTCCGCCTCAGCGGCCTGATCGACGCCTCCACTGAAGGCGGCGGCGATGCCGAACGCGCCCGCCTCTCCAAGAAGGTCGAAGAGCTCGACAAGTCCATCGCCGCGCTCGAAGGACGCCTGAACAACCCCGGCTACGCGCAGCGCGCGCCCGCGCACCTCGTCCAGCAGACGCGAGATCAGCTCGACAAGGCCCGCGCCGAGCGCGAGGCCGCGGCGACCGCCCTCGCGGGGATCGCCGGATGATCGCGCGCGTCGCCCTGCTGACGTCCGCCGCGTTCCTGCTCGTCGGGTGCGCCGGCTCGTCGCGCTACGACGCCGTGCAGGTTTCGCCCGGCGCCGTCAACAGCGCGCCTGAGCCCGTGTTCTCCATCGAGGCGACCGAGCCCTGGCCGTTCGCGGGCACGACCGGGCGACAGGTCACGACGACCAACTACCGGCTCTTCACCACCGAGAAGGACGCGGTCATCGTCGATCGGGCGCCGCGATTCCTCGAACTCGCGCTCGATCACTACCGCAGCGCCCTCGGCCCCCTGCCGCCGCCGCCGATCCGGCTCGACACGTTCCTCATGGACAACCGCATGCAGTGGCAGCGCCTCACGCTCCAGATGCTCGGCGAGCAGGGGCGGCGCTATCACGCCATCGGCCGCGGCGGATTCGCCACCGGCGGGCGTGCATTCCTCTACGACATCGGCCTCTTCGACACCCTCGCCATCGCCGCTCACGAGGGCTGGCACCAGTACACCCAGCGGACGTTCCGAGACCCGCTGCCCGTCTGGCTCGAGGAGGGCGTCGCCGCGTTCATGGAGGGCCACCGCTGGGCCGGTCCGGACCCCGTCTTCCTCCCCTGGGCCAACCTCGAGCGCTTCGACCAGCTCCGCACCGCGAAGTCCCGCGGCGCCGTGATGACGCTCTCCATGCTCCTCGAGTCCTCGCCCCAGGACATGCTCGGCCACGTCGGCGACGGCATGCTCACCTACTACGCGCAGGTCTGGGCGCTCGTGCATTTCCTCAACGAGGGCGAGAACGGCAGGCATCGCGGCGCCCTCCGCGCCCTGCTCCTCCAGGCCTCGCAGGGCCAGATGCGCCAGACCCTCGCCAACCGCGTCGGCCAGCGTGCCGCCGTGCAGACACTCTCGGCGCGTCGTGGGCCCGAGGTCTTCATGGCCTACTTCGGCGACGACTTCGCGGCGACGAGCGCCGCGTACGACGCCTTCGTCTCGCAGCTCGTGTCGTCCGGCTCGCGGGGCGCGATCGCCGCGGGACGCTCGCCGTTCGACGCCGAGTGAACGACGTCGCCGCCCGATTGTGGCGAAGCTCGTCGGCGCGGTCCGATACTCTCAGCACGCGGCCGAACAGCCCCTGCAAACCGATGATTCTCGTGGTTTTTCAGCAGGTCGGCCCGCCGAATGGAGACCGAACCGGAGCGCTTAGACCCTGCAAAAATGCTCGTTTTGTTTGCCTGCAGGGGTTCTGATCTGTATCCTGAAGTCTTGGGAGGGCACGTCTTTGCGCTGTAACGGAGGCGGCGCTCTCTGTTCAACTCGGTTTCGCGGCGTTCGAACGGGTCGGATCCCGTACGGCGCGTGGTTGTCTTCCGGGCTTTAACTCAGGCTTCCCTCTTACTCAACGCCCCAGGCTTGCAGCGATGCAGGTCTGGGGTTTTTCTTTACCTCTGAGAACGCCGCCAGTGGCGTCGCACGCGAATGGCCGCGATCACCGCAACGACGCCCACCGCGATCGCCAGCGCGACCGTGAACACCGGCGCCGACGCCGGACGATCGACGCCCATGCCGATCCAGATTCCGCACAGTCCGACCAGCGGCCCCAGGGTGTATCCGAGCCCGATCAGCGTCTCGTGTGTTCCTCCGGCGTCCACCGCCGCTCCGCCGACCTCCATGGCGTAGTACAGGGCCGCCGCGTAGATCCCACCGAGCCCGAGCCCGAAGAGCGATAAGCCGGCCACGAGTATCGGGACCGAGCCCGCCGTGACCGCGAGCCCGAACCCGGCGAAAAGCGCCGCGCCGGTCCACAGCGGCGTCCGCCATCGCCCGTGCCAGCCGTGCCACCGGCCGAAGAGCAGGAAGGTGAGCGTCCGCGTCACCAGAAACGTGCTCGCCAGGGGCGCCGCCCATGCCTCCGGCACGCTCAGCCGCGCGATCGTCGCCGGCAGCAGCGGGTTCAGGCAATACATCAACAGATACGACGTCGGCAGCATGAACCGGAAGACCTTCAGCAGCGGCTCGTACACCTCGGGGTGCGGTTGGTTGTCCTCGACATGCCCCGCCGGCTCGCGCGGAAGCGCCGCCACCAGCGCACACGACGCGATCGTGATCAGCGACGCGATCGGCAGCGCCAGCAGCGCGTGCCCGGCCTTGATCAGCGGCGCCAGCCCCCACGCCATCGCCACGCCTGCGGAGGCCCACACGACGTTGAACGCCGCCGTGCCGACCCGCAGCCGGTGCGCCCGCCGCCCGCCGCTCAGGTACGACTCCACGATCGGCCACAGCGCGCCGCTGATCGTGTTGTAGATCAGCACCGCCGGCCAGATGACCCACGTGTGCTGCCGGAATATCCACGGCGTCGCGCCGACGACCGCGAGCGCCACCAGGACGCCCACGAGCGCGCCGCGCGTCGAGAGCCAGGGCAGCCGCTCCGCCAGCCGGCGCAGCATCGGCCCCACGCCCATCGCCCCGGGGATGTAGCCGATGCCGAGCACGAGCCCGAGCAGCAGGTTCTGCTTCGCGTCGAAGTTGAACGCCGACGCCGCGATGAACGGCAGGCCCAGGGTCACCGCCGCCGTGGTCACGCTGTTGAGCCAGGTGATCGCCAGGACCACCGGCAACGACGCCGTCGCCCGGGGGGCCGCCGACCTGTTCAAAGTGGGTGCGCTGCTCATCGGCGTGCGCCGGACACGCGCATCCTTCGCGTTGCCCGGCGGGGGCGGGGATCGTAGCATCGTCTTCGCCGCGGACACACCGGACCGCGGCCTCGTCCCCGTAGCTCAATTGGATAGAGCGTCGGCCTCCGGAGCCGAAGGTTTTGGGTTCGAATCCCGACGGGGATATTCAGGGCCGACGGCCCGGCGACGCGCCGCTAGTCGGCGAAGAGCGCCTCGACGAACTGCTCCGGATCGAACGGCTGCACGTCGTCCACGGTCTCCCCTACTCCGATGAACTTCACCGGCGCCCCCAGCGCCTCGCGGATCGCCACGACCACGCCGCCCTTGGCCGTGCCGTCGAGCTTCGCCAGGAAGATCCCCGTCACGTCGATCGCCTTCGAGAACTCCTCCGCCTGGCGGATCGCATTCTGACCCGCCGTCGCGTCGAGCACCAGAAGCACCTCGTGCGGCGCCCCGGCGATCTTCTTGCCCAGGATGTCGCGCACCTTCACGAGCTGGCGCATCAGGTGCTCCTGCGTGTGCAGCCGCCCGGCCGTGTCCACGATGAGCACGTCCACCCCGCGCGCCAGGGCCGCCTCGCACGCGTCGAACGCCACCGCGCCCGGATCGCCCCCCTGCTTGCCCTTGACGATGCTGACGCCCAGCCGCTCGGACCAGATCTCGAGTTGATGCACCGCGCCGGCGCGGAACGTGTCGCACGCGGCGAGCATGACGGTCTTGCCGCGCCCGCGCAGCAGCGCCGAGAGCTTGGCGATGCTCGTGGTCTTGCCCGCGCCGTTGACGCCCGCGACGAGGATCACCGTCGGCGTGCGTACGCCCGAGCTTGCCGGCGCTTCCCGCAGGCGCCGATCCTCCTCGGGCCACATCGCCTTGAGCTCGCGCTTGAGATACGCGATCACTTCCTCGCCGCGCTCGATCTTGCCGGCCTTGAAGTCGGCGCGGAGCCCGTCCACCAGACGTCGCGCCGCCTTGACGCCGATGTCGGCCCGGATCAAACGCGCCTCGAGCTCCTCGAGCATCGCGGCGTCGATGCGTCGGCCGCGCAGAAAGTTGACGACGTCGCCCGCGCCGCCGAGCAGCGCATCGCGCGTCGCGCCCAGTCCCTTGCGGATCTTCGAGATCGTCGAGGAGAAGATCGCCATCCGGCCTACGCCCCCGGCCCCGCCGCCGGCTCGGTGACGGCCTCGCCATCGCCCTCCGGATCCAGCTCCGCCGCGAGCGCCGCCTCCGGGCGCTCGGCCAGGACGCGCTTGAGCACCTTGTCGAGCACGCCGTTGACGAACGCGGGGGACCGCTCGGTGCTGAAGTCCTTCGCGAGCCGCACCGCCTCGTTGACCGCGATCTTCGGGTGCGCGCGTCCCTCGACCATCTCGAAGTGCGCGAGCCGCAGGATCGCCCGGTCGATCGCCGGCTGTCGGTGCGCCGGCCACTCGGGCGCCAGCGTGCGCACCTCGGCGTCGGCCATCGCGCGCCCGCGCCAGGCGCCGAGCGCGAGGTCCATCGCCTTGTTGGCGTCCTTGCGCTCGAAATCCTCCTCGAGCAGCGACTCGAGAATCGTCTCGAGATCCGCCTCGCCGCGGGCGTCGAGCTGATAGAGCGCCTGCAGCGCCTTGCGTCGGATGGAGCGTGGGGTGGCCATCAGTGCGTCATCCTACGAACGAACCTCGCTGCCCCGCACGAGCCCCGCCGCGAAGAATGTGTGCAGCGCCGCCTCCATGGCCTCGGCCCCCTTGTTCCCGTAGGCGCCGCCGGCGCGCGCCTCGGCCTGCTCGGCCGTCTCGACCGTCAGCAGCCCGAATCCCACCGGCCCCATCGTGGCGCTGATCTGCGCCAGCGACGACGCGACAGCGTCCGCGATCACGCGATCGTGCTGCGTTTCGCCCCGGATGAGGCACCCGAGCGTCACCACCGCATCGATCTCGCCCGAGCGGAACGCCGCGCCCGCGAGCGCCGGCAGCTCGAACGCGCCCGGCGCCGGAAGCACGACCAGCGCCGAGCGATCGCCGCCGAGCCGCTCGTACGCCTCCACCGCGCCGACGAGCAGTCGATCGGTCACCCACGCGTTGTAGCGGCTCACGACGATCGCCACGCGGCAGCGCGACGCGTCCGGTCGAATCGTCGGAATGCCCGGGGCCTCGCTCATGGGGGGCGGATCGTAGCGCCCTCGCCATCCCTGCGGCGCCCGCGTCCCGCGATACGATCCCCGTTCGTGCGAACCGTCTTCGTCCGACTGGCGCCGATCCTCCACCTCACGCGGGTCACCACCGCGTTTGCCGCCGTCGGCAACGTCTGGTTCGTCATCCTCTGGACCCGCGCCGCCGGCGAGAACGAGCCCGGGCGCCTCGCGTCCTCCAGTCTCCCCGTCCTCCTGACCGGCGGCGCCGCGATGGCTGTCGCGCTCTACGCCTTCGCCAACGCGCTCAACGACACCCTCGACCTGCGCCGCGATCGCGTGCTGCACCCGCGCCGCCCGCTCCCGTCCGGCCGGCTGAATCTCGACGCCGCGATCGGATTTCTGGTGCTCAGTCTGATGGCCGCCGTCCTCGGCGCCACGGCGCTCGGCACGCCCGCGGTCCTCATGTGCCTGCTCACCGCCGGCGCCGTGTTCTTCTACAACGCCGCCGCCCGCTTTGTCCCGTCCGTCGGCCTCGTCGCGCTGTCGCTGATCTACGGCGCCCACATGATGATCCCGAACGTGGACCTGGTCTTCGTCTGGCCGGTGTGGCTTGTGATGACGCACGCGCTCCTCGTCGCGGCCGTCACCCACCGGCTCAGCGAGCGACGACCAACGCTTTCTCCCGCCGCGATCGTCGCCGCGACGCTCGGCTGGGTGTTCTGGTCCGGCGTGTTGCTGTACGTCGGCGCCAGCCGCGCCGGTGCGCTCTGGCCCGCGTACGTGCGCCCCGTCGCCGCGATCGGCCCGCTCGCGCTCGCCGCGATCTACGCCATCATGAGCTGGCGGCGCGTGCGCCAAATCGGCCTTGGCCCGCGCGCCGCGGACAAGGTTTCCCGCTACGGCGCGCTCTGGCTGACGCTGTACCAGACGGCCTGGCTCATCGGACAGGGGTACATGCACGAGGCCGCGATCCTCGGCGGGCTCGCCGGCGTCGGCTTCCTCGGCATGACCGTGCTGCGCGAGCTCTACGCCGCGATCGAGCAGCCCCTCGCCTACCGGCGCTGACCCTTAGGTCCAGCCGAGGGCGTAGAAGACCGCCGTGAAGATCAGGTCGGCGAAGATGATGCCCACGACGGACTCGACCACCGTGTTGGTCGTCGCCCGCCCGACGCCCGCGGCGCCGCCGGTCACCTTCAGCCCGTTCGCGCACGCGATCAGCCCGATCAGCATGCCGAAGACGCTCGCCTTCGCCAGCCCCGTCAGGAAATCGCGCGGGCCGACCTGCTCGATCGTGCTCTGCATGTAGGCGTGCGGCGGGATGTCGAGCACCATCGCCGACATCACCATCCCCGCGCCCACCGCCATCGTGTCCGCGATCACCGCGAGGCACGTCAGGCTCACCGTCGTCGCGATCAAGCGCGGCACGACGAGGAACCGCACGGGATTGAGCGCGTGCGCCTCGAGCGCCTCGATCTCCTCCCCCACCACCATCGTCCCGATCTCCGCCGCGATCGCCGCGCCCGCGAAGCCCGTCAGCACGATGCTCGCAATCAGCGGCCCGAGCTCGCGCAGCACCGCCACCGCGACGATGTTCGGCACCAGGCGCACCTGCCCGAGGTTGTCGAGCGGCGGCGCCATCTGCAGTCCGAGGATGAACCCCACCGCGCCCGACACCAGCGACACAATGAAGATCGAACCGACGCCGACGCGCACGACCTGCGACACGATCGCCGGACGACCCAGGCGGATGCGCCGGTTGGTGACCGCGCGGAGGATCCAGTGGGTTGCCTGCGAGAGCAGGAACCACATGCCGCCGATGTGCGCCAGAAGATCGATGAAGCGCTTGCCGAACGCGTCGACGAACGCGATCAGCGGGCTGGGAGCGGAGGGGGCGTCCGTGCTCATGCTCCCGCCAGATTACACGGACTTGGCCGCCGCCGGGTCGTCCGCGATCTTGAAGAGCTGGTCCAGACGCGCGATCTCGAGGATGGACCGCACCCGCGCCTGCACGCCGCACAGCACCAGCGTCATCGACTGACGCCGGGCAATCTGCATCGCCTCGACCAGCGTTGCGACGCCCGACGAGTCCATGTAGGGGACCTCGGCGAGGTTGACGATCAATCGGCGCGGCTTGCCCTCGACCGCCTTCTTCAGCCGCTCGCGGAACGCCGGCGACCGGTGCAGGTCCACATCGCCCGTCGGGGAAACGATGACGGCGTCGCCGTCGCGTTCGACTTTCACTTCCATGGCATCGCTCATGTATTGGACTCCCCACCGACCGACGAACCGCTGCTCGTGGCGCCCGCGGTGCTCTCCGGCAGCGCCGAGATGCCCCGGCCTCCACCCGCGCTCGGCAACCGGCGGCTCATCCGCAGGCACATGCCCCCGCCCTCACGCGGCTTCCACGACACGCCCTCCATCACCTCGCGGATGATGTGCACGCCGAGCCCGCCCGGGCGGATGTCTTCCAGATTCCGACCCTTGATCGCCGTCGGATCGACCTGACGCGCTCGATCCTCGATCACGATCTGCACGCCCGCGTCACGCTCGTCGAGCCGCAGCGTCGAAAGGCCCAGCCAGATCGGCTGATCTTCCTTGTTCGAATACCCGTGCCGGATGATGTTGCAGATCGCCTCGTCCACCGCCAGCGCGATGTGCGAGCAGCACGAGTCGTCAAACCCGAGACTCTTCGTGAAGGCCATGACGGCGGCGCGCGCCGTGCTGAGATACCGCGGCTGGCTCAGCAGCTCGACGGTCACTTCGGCGGGATTCGGCTTCGTCTCGGTCATCACATCCGATCCGGCTCGGCGGCGGCCGCGGACACACCCGCGCCGCCGGGGACCGCTTCATGATCGGTCAGATGCCGCCCCGAGGCCACCGAACCGCCCGATCCGCCCTCCTGACGCCACCAGTCGACCCACCGCTCGATGGCCGCGTCCCGCTCCGCCTCCGGTCCGGCGTGGTCGTAGCCGAGCGTCTGGCCGGTGAAGTCCTCCAATGAGCGGATGGCGAACATCCGAAGCGCCGGATCGTCGCTCCCGAGCATCGAGATGAGCTGAGGGATCGAATCCCGGTCGCCCCGGGCCACGGCGTCCCGAAGGGCCGAAAGCCGGGCCATCGGGTCCGAGGAGTCGAATCCGGTCTCGCGCGGGGGGACCGAACAGCCCGCCAGACAGAGCGCCAGCCCTGCCGCAGCAAGGCCGGTCAAAGTCTTCTCCGCTCGTGCATTCCTCGGGGAGACGCGTGCGGGCATCGGCGTATCCTAGAGCCCTCATGCCTCATCCCGCCAGCGACCTGCCCCACGACGAAGTGATCCCGATTCTGGACTTCGGCTCCCAGACGGCGCAGCTCATCGCGCGGCGGGTCCGCGAGGCCGGCGCCTACAGCGTCCTCGTCCGACCGGACATCCCCGCGGAAGAACTCCGCGCCATGAAGCCGCGCGGCGTGATCCTCTCCGGTGGACCGTCCAGCGTCTACGACGTCGGCGCCCCCACCTGCGACCCCGCGATCTTCGACCTCAACGTGCCGATCCTCGGCATCTGCTACGGCATGCAGCTCGCCTGCCGGCTCCTCGGCTGCGCCGTCGAACCCGCCCGTCACCGCGAATTCGGGCGCGCAAATCTCGAGATCGCCACCGGCCGAGCCGGCTCAGCCGGCGATCTCTTCGCTGCGATTCCGCAGCGCACCGCCGTCTGGATGTCGCACGGCGACCAGGTGCAGGACATCAAGGACGACCTCGTCACCCTCGCCCGCACGGCCACCTGCCCGCAGGCGGCGGTTCGCCACAAGGCCCGGGCGTTCTACGGCGTGCAGTTCCACCCCGAGGTCACGCACACGCCCCACGGCGTGGACATCATCCGCAACTTCCTCTTCGAGATCTGCGGCTGCTCCGGCTCGTGGAAGATGTCCGAGTACGTCGAGACCGTCACCAATCGGCTGCGCGAGCAGATCGGCAAGGACCGCGTGATCTGCGGCCTGTCGGGCGGCGTCGATTCCTCCGTGTGCGCCGCGCTCCTGCACCGCGCCATCGGCGATCAGCTCTCCTGCGTCTTCGTGGACAACGGCCTGCTCCGCAAGAACGAGCGGGCGCTCGTCGAGTCCACCTTCCGTGATCACTTCCACATCGACCTGCACGTCGTGGACGCGTCGGAGGCGTTCCTCTCCGATCTCCGCGCCGTCGTCGAGCCGCAGGAGAAGCGCAAGCGCATCGGCGCGCGATTCGTGCAGGTCTTCCAGGAGGCGGCAGCGAGCATCACGCCCCGCCCCGTCGCCGGCGCCGCGACGACGTTCAAGTTCCTCGCGCAGGGCACGCTCTATCCCGACGTCATCGAGTCCGGGCACGGACACGCGGGCCAGTCGGCCAACATCAAGCTGCACCACAACGTCGGCGGCCTTCCCGAGAAGCTCGGCTTCGACCTCGTC
>JBGTSD010000106.1:0-10472 GCA_041940385.1 Phycisphaerales bacterium
GTCCTTCGACGATGGCGGTCAACCCCACGCCGGCCTCGCCGAGGAGTACGGGGTTGTTCTTGGTGCGTCGGCAGAGGATCTGGACGACGCGTTCGATCTCGTTGGCGCGCCCGATGACGGGGTCGAGCTGGCCTTCCTTCGCGAGCTCGGTGAGGTCGCGGCCGAAGGAGTCGAGCGCGGGGGTCTTGGACTTGCCGCGGCGCGCTTCGGGGCCGCCGCCGCCGCTGATCGATGCGGCTTCGCCCTTGCCGGCGCCGGACTCGGCGTCGTCGGTCTCCATGCCTGCGCCGAGGAGATTGAGGACCTCTTCGCGGACTTCCTCGAGCTTGAGGCCGAGGTTCATGAGGACCTGCGCGGCGACGCCGTCGTGCTCGCGGAGGAGTCCGAGGAGCAGGTGCTCGGTGCCGACGTAGTTGTGATTGAGGTTGCGCGCCTCTTCGATGGCGAACTCGATGACCTTCTTGGCGCGCGGGGTCTGCGGGAGCTTGCCCATCGTGACCATCTCGGGTCCCGACTTGACGAGCTTCTCGACTTCGAGACGGACCTTGCGCAGGTCGACGTCGAGGTTCTTCAGGACGTTGGCGCCGACGCCGGAGCCCTCCTTGACGAGGCCGAGGAGGATGTGCTCGGTGCCGATGTATTCGTGGTTGAAACGCTGGGCTTCCTGATTGGCCAGCGCCATGACTTTGCGTGCCCGGTCTGTGAAGCGTTCGAACATGGGGCTCTCCCTGTCCGGCGTGATGATCCGCCGGCGACTCCGCGCCGTGCCCGGCGCGGCCTGGACTCAGCCGACGGGCGTGGTCCGAGAAACTTTAGGGCGGTGCGCGATTGGCGCCGTCCTCTCGGAGGCCGTCGGCTTTGATGCGGCGAGCCGCACCAACGTCCGGGAAGCGAGCGGCGTGCCACACGGCCGCCGCGTCGGGCGTGGCTACATCGGCGATTCGAGCGATTTCGTCCACCGGGTGCGGGTTCCGGGTGGGAAATCTGTGGCATGGGGGAGGGGTCGCCTGCCAAAGCGGCGGGAGCAGGGGTTTTCCCTGAGACCGTGGGAATTCCGGCTGAGGGAGGGGGGTTCCGGTAGGGCTGAAGCGGCATGCGTGGTGGAAAAATGGGGGTAGAGGGGCGAGGGGGGCATATTTTGCTTGCTCCGGCCCCCTCAGGCATTAGGATTGGGTTCGATGTGCCGGTCCGTCGCCGGCGCCATTGATAGTCACGCGTTCGGGGTCCCCCCGGTGGGATGTCGATCGCCCCTGGAACAATTCAGGAAGAGAGGCAATGAAGACGCTGCACCTTTCAACCCTCGCTGTCCTCTCCGCCGCGGCCATGTCCGCATCCGTGCTCGCCCGTCCTACGGTCGACGCGAACCTGGCGGAGATGTACGACGTCGTCAACAGCGACCCGACTGACGTTTCCACCCGTCTCCGCCTCGCCGGCTACCTCCAGAGCATCGGTCTCGTGGAGGAGGGCAACGCGATCCTCAAGGAACTCTCGGCGATGGGCGCGGACATCGACATGATCGTCGATCCGAGCGACCTGGCCGACTGCCCTGAGTGCCGCGGCGGCGCGAATGGTCCCGACGTGATCGTCGGCGATCTGAACGGCATCACGAACTGGGGCAAGGTCGAAGTTTCGCCGGACAACTGGTACTACGCGTTCTCGACGGGCACCACGTCGTGCAACATCGGCAATCAGCAGCTCGAGTGGTTCTCGAGCACGAACCGTCACCCGGTGATCGGGCAGACGTTCTATCGCATCGACCAGAACAACGTTCTGCGCATGATCGGTCAGGGCTGGCTGAAGCACGGCTTCTTCGCTCTGAGCCAGCAGCTCTGCAACACGGGCTGCCAGAGCACGAACGGCTCCTGGCTGGGCGTGAACTGCTCCGACCCGTACACCTCTGGCCGCAACGGCTCGCAGGGCAACCTCGGTCCGAAGTACCAGATCCGTGCGTCGTCGGGCTACTTCCCGTATCCCCCGGCGGGCGGCACGGGCGTGTCGAACTCGCTGTCTCGCCGCATCCAGGTCGCGCTTGCTGACCTGAACCCGGCGAACTGGCCGAACGCGATCTACTTCACGGACGCGATGTACGTGCAGTGGCAGGACTCGCAGTTCGAGAACGACAACAACAACAACTCGTGGCGCCGCTTCGGGTTCTCCTACAACAACGGCAACACGCCGAACAACCCCGACGACGACACGGTGAGCACGCCGTCGTTCTTCGTGAACGGCCAGTCGCAGACCACGCAGCGGATGAAGACGCCGCTGGACGCGTGGAAGAACTACGTTCCGTCGGTGCAGATCTCCGAGATCAACATCCCGAACGACTCGAACATCCAGCTGAACGGCACGGCGGGCGCGACCTTCTGGTCCGGCCGCATGCAGGTCGGCTCGTACGTTCAGGACAACAACGACGGCACCTGGACCTACCACTACGCGATCTTCAATCAGAACTCGGACCGTTCGGCCCGCTCGCTCACGATTCCCGTGGCGCCGGCCGTCAACGTGACGGGCCCGAGCTTCTCCGACGTGGACTACCACTCGGGCGACGGCAACGGCAACCAGAACTTCAGCGGCACGGACTGGTCGTACTCGAACAACCGCGGCGCCGGCGAGGTCAGCTGGTCGACGCAGTCGTTCAACACGAACCAGAACGCGAACGCGGTCCGCTGGGGCACGACGTACATGTTCAGCTTCACGGCTGACTCGGCCCCGACCACGGTGAACGCCACCGTCGGCCTCTTCCGCCCCGGCACGGATCCCGATCCGGTCGTCGCGGTGCAGGGCCCGGCGTGCATCTTCGCCTGGGACCTCGACGACGACGGCGACGTCGGCTTCTCCGACCTCAACCTCCTCCTCAACGACTACGGCACGACCTACGACTTCGCCGACCTCAACGAGCTGCTCGGCCAGTACGGTCAGTCCTGCAACTGATCCGACGGACGCGTTGAATTGACTCTCTGGCGACGCCCGGCCCTGGCCGGGCGTCGCTCTTTTTGGATCGAGCCGGGGATTCCCCGGGAATGGCCGTTGTGGATGGGGCGCCGCGCGGGGTAGTCTGGGCGCGTCATGCGTCCGCACGCGGCGGGCGCGCTCGGGGAGCAGCCATGCGCGCGATGCAAACGTGGATCGTGGGAACGCTGATCGGGGCGGCGGCGGCGATGGGCGCCGCGGCGCAGACGGAGATCGACGCGAACCTTGCGGACATGTACGGCGCGCTGGAGCACGATCCGCTGGACGTGACGACGCGTCTGCGGCTGGCGGGCTACCTGCAGAGCGTCGGGCTGGTCGAGGAGGGCAACGCCGTGCTGCGCGAGCTGGCGGCGATGGGCGGGGACGTCGACCTGCTGGACGAACGGAGCTCCGGCGGATGCGACGGCTGCCCGCCCGGGCCGCTCGGCGGCGACCTGATCGTCGGCGACATCAACGGCATCACCAACTGGGGCAAGTTCGAGAAGACGCCGGGAGAGTGGCACTACGCCTTTTCGGCTGGGACAACGAATTGCAACATCGGTACGGAGCGACTGGAGTGGTTCAACACGATCAATCGCCACCCGGTCGTTGGTCAGAACATCTATCGCATCCACAACGGCGAGCTGAGACAACTCGGGCAGAGCTGGCTGAAGCACCTGTTCTTCGCGCTCAGTCAGCAGCTTTGCGCGCTGGGCTGCCAGTCCACGAACGGCTACTTCCTTGGCGTGAACTGCTCTGATCCCTACACCTCGGGTCGCGCGGGGCAGCAGAGCAATCTCGGGCCGCGGCATCAGATTCGCGCGTCGTCGGGCTACTACCCGTATCCGCCGGCGCAGGGGACGGGGACGCAGAATCTGCTCTCGCGGCGGATCCAGGTGCGGCTGACCGATCTCAATCCGCTCATCAACCCGGGTGCGATCTACTTCGTCGTGACCAAGGGCGTGCAATGGCAGGACTCGCAGGCGGAGAACGACAACAACAACGAGTCGTGGCGGCGCTTCGGCTTCAATTACAACGACGGCGGCACGCCGACGGACCTGTCGGACGATGTGGTGAGCACACCGACGTTTTTCGTGAATGGGCAGACGCAGACCACGCAGCGGATGAAGACACCGATCGACGCGTGGCAGCACTACGTGCCGGCCGTGCAGACTGCCGACATCATCGTGCCCCATGACAGCAACTTCGAGCTCGATGGCGCGCAGGGCGAAACGTACTACTCCGGGCGCATGCAGATCGGCTCGTCCGTGGTCGACAATGGCGACGGGACGTGGACGTATCGCTACGCGATCTTCAACCAGAACTGCGATCGCTCGGCGCGCTCGTTCTCGATGCCGGTGCAGTCCACGGTGACGGTGAGCGAGCCGGGCTTCGCGGACGTGGACTATCACTCGGGCGATGGCGTGGGCAACGTCACGTTCGACGGAACGGACTGGGCCTTCGCGCTGGAGCGCGGCGTGGGCCGGCTCTCGTGGGCGACGCAGACGTTTGATGAGAACGAGAACGCCAACGCGCTGCGCTGGGCGACGACGTACACGTTCCGCTTCACGGCCGATGCGCCGCCGGCGATGGTCCCGGCGTCGATCGGGCTCTTCCGGCCGGGGATCGATCCGGATCCGGTGGTGATGGTCCAGGGGCCGCGCTGCGCGCTGGTGTGGGATATCGACGGCGACGGCGCGGTGGGCTTCGCCGACCTGAACATCGTGCTGAGCGACTTCGGGGGCGTGTACGGGTTCGAGGACCTGAACGCGCTGCTGGGGCAGTGGCACGTGACGTGCCATTGATCGGGGCGCGGCGACGCCGACGGGCGGAATTCGCGGGTCCGGCGGCAATTATTCTTGGGGCGGGAACCGGGAATCAGTAGCATGGATGCGGGTTGCGCCGGGACGTGGCCGGCGCGAGGATGTCGCAATCGCCGGGGTCGCGATGTGCGTCGCCGGCGCCTACGAGCGAAGTCTCGAGAGGAATCATCATGAAGACGTCGCGGTTGTCGAGCGTCGCTGTCCTGTGCGCCGCGGTGGTCAGCGCGTCCGGAATGGCGCGTCCGTCCGTGGACGGCGCGCTGGCGGACATGTACGCGGCCATCGAGCACGATCCGAACGACGTGGCGACGCGTCTTCGGCTCGCGGGGTATCTGCAGAGCGTCGGTCTGGTGGAGGAGGGCAATGCGATCCTGAAGGACCTCGCCGCGCGTCACGCCGACGTCGATCTGATGGTGAGCGCGGACAGCATCGCGGATTGCCCGGAGTGCCGCGGCGGAGGGAACGGGCCGGACGTGATCGTCGGCGACCTGAACGGCATTGCGAACTGGGGCAAGTTCGAGGTCAGCCCGGACAACTGGTACTACGCGTTTTCGACGGGCACGACGTCGTGCAACATCGGCAATCAGCAGCTCGAGTGGTTTGAGACGGTGAACCGGCACCCGGTGATCGGCGAGACGTTCTACCGCATTCACAACAACGTGCTTCGGCAGATCGGCCAGGGCTGGCTGAAGCACGGCTTCTTCGCGCTGAGCCAGAACCTGTGCTCGGGCGGCGGATGCCAGGGAACCAACGGGCAGTGGCTCGGTGTGAACTGCTCCGATCCGTATACGGCGGGGCGCAACGGCTCGTGGCAGTACATGGGGCCGAAGCACCAGGTCCGCGCGGGGTCGGGGTACTTTCCGTATCCGCCGGCGAACGGCACGGGCAACACCAACGTGCTTGCCAAGCGCATCCAGGTGAAGCTTTCCGATCTGAACCCGGCGAACTGGCCGAACGCGATCTACTTCACGGACGCGATGTACGTGCAGTGGCAGGACTCGCAGTTCGAGAACGACAACAACAACAGTTCGTGGCGGCGCTTCGGGTTCTCCTATAACAACGGCGGCACACCGAACAATCCGGACGACGACACGGTGAGCACGCCGTCGTTCTTCGTGAACGGCCAGTCGCAGACCACGCAGCGGATGAAGACGCCGCTGGACGCATGGAAGACGTTCGTTCCCGCGGTGGAGCTCGTGGACGTGCACATTCCGAACGACTGCAATATCCAGCTCAACGGCACGGCGCATCCGACGACGTACTGGTCGGGACGCATGCAGGTCGGCTCGTACGTCGTCGACAATCAGGACGGGACGTGGACGTACCACTACGCCATCTTCAACCAGAACTCCGACCGCTCGGCGCGATCGTTCAGCGTGCAGGTTCCCGCGGCGGTGGAGGTGACGAACCCGGGCTTCTTCGACGTGGACTATCACTCCGGCGACGGCGCGGGCAACGTGAACATCAGCGGGACGGACTGGACGTACTCGGGCAATCGCGGCGCCGGCGAGGTCTCGTGGTCCACGCAGACGATCACTCAGAACGTGAACGCCAACGCGATCCGGTGGGGGACGACGTACACGTTCCAGTTCACCGCGGACGCGGCGCCGGACTCGACGAGCGCGAGCATCGGCCTGTTCCGCCCGGGGCCCGATCCGGACCCGACGTTCATGGTGCAGGGCCCGGCGTGCGTGCTGGCGTGGGACCTCGATGACGACGGCGACGTCGGCTTCTCCGACCTCAACCTCCTGCTCAACGACTACGGCGCCACCTACGACTTCGCCGACCTCAACGAGCTGCTCGGCCAGTACGGTGAGTCCTGCAACTGATCCGGCGGCTCGATCGGATGACATCTCCCGCAACGCCCGGCCCTGGCCGGGCGTTGCTCGTTTGGGGGAAGCGAAGTATTTGAGACGGCGGGGCGGGAGCGTCGTCGGCGGACCGCGGGAACTAGGATGGGCGGATGACGCTCCAACGTGCTGTGCGACGGTCGTGTGTGTTCGTGCTGAGTCTCGTGGCGGCCGGCGCTTCGGCGCAGCCGGTGGATCCGTTCGCGGAGACGCTGGAAAGCGTGCGTCTGCACAGCGTGGGGCGATGGCGATTCGCGGACCTGCACTGGCCGGAGGCGTTCACGCATCGCGTGGCGGGGCGGGTGTACCGCAACTGGTACGAGCAGAACTTCCGGCAGGTGGTGCGGGATCCCAACGCGCCGGCGCCGCAGCGCGAGCGCGTGACCCAGCCGAAGGCCGACGAGCCGGCGCCGGAGGGCTCGGTGGTCGTGCTGCGGCACGAGGTGGATGAGGCGACGCGCGCGGTGATCGACGGCCTGCGCGACGGAACTCCGTCGGCGCGAGGGTTTCGCGCGCCGGTGCTGGGGACGGCGCCGGGCGTGTGGCCCTTCGATGTGCCGGGGAACGACGCGACGGCGCCGATGCGCGAGGCGGCGGACCTGGCGATGGCGTCGCTGACCACGGAGGGCCTGCTGGCGACGACGGCGCGGTGCGTGGAGATCCTGCGGAACGAGGGCGAGCTCGCGCCGAACCTGCGCGCGATCGGTCTGCCGATCGATCTCCTCGACTGCTTCACGCTCAGCGGCGGGCAGACGGGCGAAGGGATCATCGCGTGGATGGCGGCGCAGATGGAAGGCGGGCGCGCGGCGGCGGAGCTTCGCGAGGAACTCGACGCGGCGACGTTCCGCTGGGCCCCGACGATCGAGGGCTATCGCGTCGTCTCGGAGAGCGGAGAGCACGAGTTCGGCGCGATGCGACTGCAGCTCACGCGCGGCGACGACTGGCTGGCGCCGGGGGACGGCGGGTCGGTCGATGTGCTGCGTCAGATGGTGGCGGCGCTGCCGGGGGTGGACTTCACGGCGAGCATCGAGCCGGAGTTCGTGGACACGTTCCTCGAGGTGTCGCGCCAGTGGCCGCTGGAGCGCGAGAAGCGGATGACGTTGATCGTCGAGCGTCTGGAGAAGATCACGCAGTGGGCGCAGGACTCGGCGAAGCCGGGCCTGGTGTTCGGGATGACGGGCGAGGGCGAGCGGATCGTGGGCGCCGCGTCGCTGGCGCCGCGCTATGTGTCGCTGGGCGAGGTTGGCACGCCGTTCATGCAGGGCGACAACTTCCTGCTGGATGGATTGGCGCAGGCGCAGTGGCGCGTGGAGCAGTCGCGGCTGCTGTTTCAGGGCGGCGACCTGATGGCGGTGACGGAGCCCAAGTCCGGCGCGAGGTTCCTGCTCATCGGCGAGGCGCAACTGCATCGCAACGAGTCGCTGGGATTGACGCGCGAGCAGGCGCTGGACGCGTTCCGCGCCGAGTTCGGCGTCGATCGGTGCGTGATCGTGCCCGCGGTGTCATTCCACCTGGACTACGAGGTGTCGGTGCGGGCGGTGGGGGATGAGCTGGTGGCGTTCGTGAATGATTCGGACGCCGCGGCACGGATGATCATCGCGCGCGGGCTGAGCGTGATGGCGCGTCAGGAACTGGCGGACCCAGTGGTGATCCCGGACGTGCTCGAGGCGCTGCGCGACGGGGAACTGCTGACGTTCATGCGGATGGTGGGGGGCGTGCGGCATTTCTCGCATTACCCGGAGCCGTTCGCGGAGACGTTCAGCACGGGGCCGGGCGACATGGGGGCGGGGAACCTGCAACGCTTCCTGCTGGCGATGGATCGCGTGGCGTCGCAGAGCCCGGCGCTGCCGGAGCACGCGCCGAGCGAGGCGGAGATCGCGTACCTGCAGGCGATGCAGCGGCGCGATGCGGATCGGGAGGCGCTGGCACAGTCGCTGAGCGCGCTGGGCTGGAAGGTGGTGCGCGTGCCGAGCTTCGCCGAGGGCGAGCGCAGCGTGAACTATCTCAACGGCGTGCACGACCGGACGCGCTACCTGATGCCGGCGTGGGGCGGGCTCTTCAAGGGGCTCGACGACGCGGCGGAGAAGGTGTTCCGCGAGGCGCTGGGCCCGGACGTACAGGTGATTCCGATCCTGACGAGCGAGAGCCAGCGCCGCAACGGCGCGGTGCGCTGCTCGGTCGAGGTGCGGCCGAAGCTCTAGACTCTGGTGCGGCGGATGTTCGTCGGGGGCTGGGAGGCATCGCGTTGAGCGATCGCGCCGAGGTCGTGGCGACGGGCTTGGGGGCGGTTTCGCCGCTGGGCGTGGGGGTGCGCGCGTTCACCGCGGGATTGCGCGCGGGGCGCTCCGGGGTGCGCGAGCTGCCCGGCGAACTTCGTTCGGAGCGGATTCGCTCGTGGTGCGCGGCGTTGTGCGCGGAGTTTGAGCCGATCGAGGTGATGAGCGCCGCGGACCTGGCCCGTGTGCCGCGGCTCGTGCCGATGGCGCTGCGTGCGTGCCGCGAGGCGATGGAGCACGCCGGATGGCCGATCGTGGCGGAGACGGACGCGGACGAGCGCGCGATCGAGCGGAGTCGGCGGATCGGGCTGGTGCTCGGGACGGGCGGCGGGGGGATCGATTTCACGCTGGATCAGTTCCACATCGCGCACGAGGGACGAAAGCCGTCGCTGTGGACGATCACGAACGCGACGCACGGGAACCTGGCGGGGGAGCTGTCGATCCGCCTGGGCCTGCGCGGGCCGTCGCTCTGCATGAGCACGGGGTGCGCGAGTTCATCGGACGCGATCGGAATGGCGATGACGATGCTGCGCGCGAACGCGGCGGACGCGATGGTGGTGGTCGGCGCGGACGCGCACGTGCGCTGGGAGACGCTGCTCTCGATGGAATTGCTCGGCGTGCTGGCGACGACGCGACGCGCGCGGGCGGAAGCATGCTCGAGGCCCTTCGATCGAGATCGGGATGGGTTCATTCTCGGGGAGGGCGCGTGGGCCCTGGTGCTCGAGCGCGCAGAACATGCGCGCCGGCGGGAGGTGGGCGCCCTGGCGGAGATGCTCGGCTACGGCGCGACGTGCGATGCGCACCATCGTGTGCGCCCGGCGCCGGACATGGAGGAATCGGCGCGGGCGATGCGTCTGGCGGTGGGGGATGCGGGGCTCGCGATGGAGGATGTCGAGGTCGTGCAGTGGCACGGGACGTCGACGGAGATGAACGATGCGCTGGAGACAGCGGCGGTGAAGCGGGCGTTCGGGGCGCACGCGTCGCGGCTGGTCGGGTCGTCGATCAAGTCGATGATCGGGCACCCGCAGGGCGCGTGCGGCGCCGCGGCGTTGGTGGCGACGATCGCATCGCTCGCGAACCTCGACGGCGGCGCGGGGCCCTTCGTTCCGCCGACGATCAATCTCGATGAGCCGGACGAGGCGTGCGACCTCGACTACACGCCGAACGAGGCGCGGCCGACGATGGCGCGGACGGCGCTGGTGAACTGCCTGGCGTTCGGGGCGAAGAACAGCGCGCTGGTCGTGCGCGTGGCTCGTTAGCCGGGGTTCGCGGCGACGACGCCGTCCACGAGATGGACGATGCGGTCGGCGCGGGCGGCGATCTCGGCGTCGTGAGTCACCATGACGATGGTCTGGCGCTTCTCCCGGTGGAGATTCGCGATGACGTCGAGGATGGAGTCGCCGGTCTTGCGGTCGAGATTGCCGGTGGGCTCGTCGGCGAGGAGCACCGAGGGCTCGTTGATGAGCGCGCGGGCGATGGCGACGCGCTGGCGCTCGCCGCCCGAGAGCTCGTGAGGGAAGCGGGCCATCGTGACCGGCGGCAGCCCCACCCGGTGCAGCTGCTTGGCCACGAGA
>JBGTSD010000107.1:0-10230 GCA_041940385.1 Phycisphaerales bacterium
CACGTAATGACCCGCGGCGCCTGGGCCGACCCACGCGGCGCAGGAGTCCGCGCCGTTTGTGCGAACGGGCTTGCCGGGCGCGGCGCCCTCGAGGGGCTTGCCGGTCTTCGAATCCACCTTCGCGGCGATCGCGGTCCAGACGGGCTCGAGGAGCTTCCACGCGTCGGGATCGCCGCCGGCCATGAGCGACGGGCCAAAGCGCGCACCGGTCTCACCGCCGGAAACGCCCGAGCCGACGAAAAGAATGCCCTTGGCGCGAAGCGCGGCGTCGCGACGCAGCGTGTCCTCCCAGTAGGCGTTGCCGCCGTCGATCACCAGATCGCCGGCCTCGAGGTGGGGCGTGAGGGAGTCGATCACCGCGTCCGTCGGGCCGCCGGCTTTGACGAGGATGACGATGCGGCGCGGGCGCTTGATGGACTTGACGAAGGAGGCGACGTCCGGGGCGCCGACGAGGCCGCCGGGCGTCGATGGGTTGTCCTTCAGCATCTGCTCGGTGACGCTGGTCGTTCGGTTGTAGACGGCGGTGCGGAAGCCGTGGTCGGCCATGTTGAGGGCCAGGTTCTGGCCCATGACGGCGAGGCCGACGAGGCCGACTTCGGCGGAGGCGGGGGCGGGGAGCTGCATCGGGTGTCCTTGCGGCGGGCGTTGGAGGGCAGGCGGTCTGAGAGCGTGCAGGTTATCGGCCGGACGGCGCGTCGGCTGAATGCGGGAGCGGCTGTCGCAACTGGTATGGGACGCCCGCGAGGGCTCAGCATTGCGGCGACTCGGCAGACACCCGCGGCTGCGCGTTAAACGCCGAACTCGTGTCCGGAACGAGGATGCCGGCCTCTTTCATTGCGCACGGGTCAGTGTCGTATTCATGACGAGATCAATCTTCACGTTGTCGAATCACCTCGCGCCTGCGCGACGGACGTCGCGATCGCGGCCCTGATCCGCTCCGGAACCGAGTCCGGGCCGCGCTTGTTCGCTTCCTCCAGCACGGCGATCGCCAGGTCCGGCTTGGACTTCGCCTTGATCGCCGCGCGGATCGCCAGCCCGGGATCGGACCGGCGCCGGGATCGCTCGGCTCTGCCGCGTCCCGCGGCCTTCTCGTAGACCCTCGCGAACCCTTCCTGGTGCAGATAGCGCTCGATGTCCTTCGCCGGCAGCCGCACGATGTGCGCCGCTGCGGCGCGTTTGCCGAGGAGCGAATCGGCGACGCCCGTGTAGCTCTCGCCGGCCTCGTCGCCGTCGGTGAAGACGACCCAGCCGATGCCGAGCATGTCGGCGAGCCGGATCATGATGTCGAGCCCGGCCTGCGCGAACTCCATGCACTGCACGCCCTCGACGCGCAGGTCGTGGCCCAGAAGGCGCGCGAACTCGGGGAGCAGCCACGCCTCGCTCTCGCCCTCGACGAGCAGCCAGCACCGCGCGAGGAGCGAGCCGGGGCGCGTGCGCCGGATGTGGTGCGCGATCCGGCGCGCCTGCGTGTTCGAGATCAATCGCGGATCGACCGAGCGCACCGCAGCATCGCCGTTCCGGGTCTCGAGGCGGCGGAGCGTTTCGAGGCGCATCCAGGAGATCAGCTCCGGCGAGTGCGAGTGGGTGATGTGCTGGCCGGGCAAGCCGCCGACGATCGCCGCGAGCGCCGCGAGCCAGCGCGGGTGCATTCCTGCGCCGGGATTGTCGAGGAGCAGGACGGGCTGCGCATCGTCCTCGGCCTCGCGCCGGCTCGCGATCTCGCCGAGCACGCCGAGCACGGTGAGCAGCGCGACGGCGCGCGGGTCTTCCGGGTCGCTGGTGAGCTCGAGCGTCTCGATCGTCGGGATGGGCAGCGGGCCGACGGTCGCGATCAATTCGCGTCGGCGCAGCGATCGGTCGCCGGCGGCCTCGCCGGGCCTCGTCCCGCGCTGCTGGATGACCTCGCGCAGCGCCGCGAGTCCTTCGCCCACGTCCGACACCGACGCGGCCGAACCGAGCGCCGCGATGCGCCGAACCACGGCAAGCAGACGCGACGGCGGAGAACTGTCGACGGGACGTTCGATCCCCGCCGCCTGCGCCGGATCGCGCAGCGCGGCGCGGAAGGTCTCCGGACTCAGGAAGAAGCTCGGCACACACCGGCGCAGCGCCGCGAGCCGCTCCGCGCCGAGCGGCTCTTCCTTCTTGCCACGCACGAGAAACACGTCGGTCTCGATGGCGCCGTTCCAGTCGCGGCGCGAGCGGACCCGCACTTCGACACGGGCGCCCTTTGCAACGTCAGCGCCGAACGCCTCGCCCAAGAGCCGCGGCGGCGCGGCGCCGGGCGACGGCCCGATGACCAGATGCACCGAGAGCATCGTGGCGCGCTCGCCCGAGCGGTCGGCGTGGAAGTCCTGCTCGGCGATCTGCACGAAACCCTGCTCCGGCGGCGCCCCGAGCACACGGTCGATCGCCTGCATCAGCGACGAGCATCCGGCGCCGCTCTCGCCGATCAGCATCGCGTTGCCGTCGAAGCGGATATCGACGCGCCGCAGAGCGCGAAAGGAATCGACGGTGACCGCCTCGATCCGCATGGCCCGACAGCATGACACGAATCCGCGGCGCTCGCCGCGCGGCTACCATCCGGGCCTTGAGGGGCGGTAGCTCAATTGGGAGAGCACTAGCTTTGCAAGCTAGGGGTTGCCGGTTCGATCCCGGTCCGCTCCATTCCGGCGTCGTCGTCAGTCGGGCCAGCCCATGGCCGGCTCGCGATCCTCCTCGCGGAGGTAGTCGTCGTCGATGCGCCAGATCGCCTCGTTGGCGCGTTCGAGCGGGCGACCCGGATCGCCCGGGCGCAACCCGTCGCGCAGCACGACGATGAGGTCCGAGAGCGCCGCGGGGTGCTCCACGAGATACGAGTGCGTGTTCACGCCCGACACGTCGCTCTCGACGATCTCGAGCGATGTCGCGGCGCGGAACAGCTCGATTGCCTGCTCCGAGAAGTCCTTCAGACGCATCGCGCCGACCCGGCGTCGGCTCTGGAACAGCCAGTCGGCCAGGCCCAGCGCCTCGTCGCGACCGGACACGTACACAACCACGCGTCGCGCCGCACGCAGCAGGTTCTCGCCGAAGAATCGCTGCACGAAGACGTCGACGTCCATGTCCGACGCGGCGATGATGAACGTTTCGAGCTTGAGCACGTCGCAGGTGTCGCGGTCCTTGAAGTCGGTCCCGATTGCCTCGCTGAGGTAGCTCGAGCCCGTGGCGCCGCGGATCTCGGCGTGCAGCTCGCGCAGCGCCGTGGTCGCGACATCGGTGCCGCGGCTGTGGGAGATGAGGTGCACCTTCTCGACGTTGGGATTGAGCGCGAGCTGCATGAGCAGCAGCTTGAGGTGCACGATCGTGAACTCGCCCGACTCGCGGTCGTAGGCGTACGCCTTGATCCCCGAGGATCCGGCCGGCCAGGTGTAGACGATGGGGACGCCGGCGCGCCCGCTGAGGTGCCACGCCTGCGCCATCCGGATCGCCGCGTCCTCCACGGTGTTGCTGAAGCCGTGGACGAACACCAGCACTTCGCGGCGCGCCGCGTCGGCGAGCCGTTCGTTCACCATCGCATCAAAGCCCGCGGCGTCGGACCTGTAGAGCTCTCGTGCATTCGGCTTGAGCCGGAACTGCCCGTCCACGACTTCCAGCAGCTCGATGACGTCCGCGAACTTCCCCTTCTCGTCGACGTGCGCGAGGCGCATCGGGTAGGTCCGCGAGCGCCTGGCCCGCGTGCTGTCGTCGACCAGCGTCTCCCAGTCGACATCGGCGCCGAGCGAGACGCGCAGCTCGCCGTAGGCCAGCGAGCGGCTCCGGCCGTAGCCGTAGCGCGGCCCGGCGTCCCCGATCTCGTCGATGACTCGGTCGGTCACATAGAGCAGCGGCACGTCCGACGTCTGCAGCGCCGGCGGCAACTGCTCGTACCGCGCGCGTCCCGCGTCGCCGTACATGACGTGCGGCGTCGGCACGAGTTGTCGCTGACAGCCGCCGACGCCGGCGACGCACGCCAGCAGCACCAAGGCCGTGCGAAGCAACCATCGCGGATCCACGAGCGTGTTGTTGTCCATGGGACGGGGCATCGTACCGAGGTCCGCGCAGCGCAACGAAAAGACCGCTCGGACCGGTGAGGGCCCGAGCGGTCAACGGAGAGTTGCAGGTCGAGTGCGCGAACTGCTCAGCGGCGGCGACGGACGCCGAGGCCGGCCATCGCGAGCGCCAGTGCGCCCGCGCCGCCCGGCGCCGGGATGAGCTGGATCGAGACGTTGTCGAAGGACACGTCAAAGTTCGTGAAGCCGTAGAAGAAGCCCGGCACATACGTCGTGAAGAGAATCTCGTCCACGCCCGCGAGGACGCTCGCGAACGTGCGGTCAGGCGGAAGCGTCGGCTCGAAGGTGTTGGGGTCTTCGGCGCCGGTGCCGCCCCAGCCGGCCGGAAGGACGGCGGAGTTCGGATCGTTGATGTCCACGCCCATCGTGGTCCAGCCGGAGCCCGGCGCGGGGAGCGTGCCGAGGTTGAACCAGACGGAGACGTAGGGATAGAAGTCGGGCGGGTTGTCGTAGTCGCGCAGCTCGACCACGAGGTCGCGCGACACCTGGCCGCCGAAGAACGTGATCGAGGTCACGTCGACGTCCACGCTCAGGCGGACCGGGCCGCGTGCGGTGTAATCGCCGATGAAGCGAGCGTCGGTCTCGTTGCGCAGCGAGATGCCGAAGGTGTCGACGAAGTCGTCCCAGTGCAGGTGAGCGCCGGGGTTGCCGCCGGCGGGATCGGGAATGTCCCATCCGTTGACGCTCCAGCCCTCGGGGCCGTTGTCGAACGTGGTCGTGTGCGAGACGCCGGCGGAGGCGGAGGCGCCGATCGCGGCGATCAGTCCCGCGGCGGCGCGGGAGGCCCAGAACGTGTTCATCTTCCAAGCTCCTTCTGCGGGGTTCGAAAGCGGGGACGGGTCGGGCGGCCGACCGGCGGGGCGGCATCGGGGACTCCCCGACGACCGGCCGCCATGGGAACGGTACAGCGATACGCCGATGTTGCAAGGAAGTTTCAGGGAAACTTCATAGAATTCCTCAGACCGGCCCTCCCGGCCTCGAAATCCGCGGTACATTGCGTTCCGGAGCCAACGGTTCGGTTGATGCGTCAAGACGACTCCACCCCGAAGTCCAAGGAAACCCCGGCCACCACGCCGGGGGCTGTCGACGCGCCCGCTCGTCCGCTCGAGGTCCGCATCGCCGACGCCGGCCGCGACCTGCGCGCCACGCTCGGCGCCGCCGTCGATGCGGTCCCGGACTTGGCGGGAGGTCCTCAGGCGCTCGCCCGGCGCATCGGCATCGACAAGGTCCTCGCGAGCCGGCTGCTCAAGGCCGTGAAGAGCCCGGACCCCATGTCCACGATCCATCGCATCCCCGGACCCGATCCACTCCGGCGCGTGCTCAAGGCGATGGCCCGGCAAGGCGTTCCGCCGTCGATCCTGCACTCGGCCACCGCGGCCGTCGACCGGTTCGACGAACTCGTCCGCACCGAGCTGGGCGATCGATCGTCGCTGGACGCGCTGATCAGCGCCTGGGCGCCCGACGCCCGGCGCGAGTTCGAGCTGCGGCGAAAGCAGGCAGCGTTTCGCGCCATGAGCCAGCTCCGCGGCCTCGAGGCCGGCGCGCTCACCGCGACGGTCTTCCTCCATCCGTCGCCCGATGGCGAGCACGTGGACATCGTCTGGCTCAACGCGCTCTACACGCTGCATCGCATCCGTCCGGATGTCGCGGTGAAGTTCGCCACGCGCCGGATGTCCGCGGACACCGACGCGCGAAGGCCGACCACGCTCGACGGGCGGCCGATCGATGACCCCAACAGCGTGCAGCTCCAGGAATTCTGCTCCTCGCCCACACCGACGCTGCGCGTCGATCGCATCGGCGAGGTCGTGCACTACACGCTGGCCGAAGAAGGATTCGGGCCGCGCTCCGCCGTGGACGTCGTCTTCACCGAGGTCAATCGCGGCGAGGTGCGCCGCTTCAACCCGCCGGGCGTGAACCGGCGGGGCTACGTCTTCGCGGAGGTCTCGACGCCCACGAAGGCGCTGCAGTTCGACGCGTTCCTCCACGAGGACGTGTACCCGGGTTCGACGCCGGCGCTGAAGGTCTACGACACGTCGTTCGAGGGCGTGGTCGATGTGAACGATCCAGCGCGCGAGGCAGACTGCATCGACGTGCTCGAGTCGATCGATCCGCTCGGGGCGGGGCTGACGTCGCGTCGATCGGCCGTGGCGCCCCGCTACAGCGAGCAGGTCGCGCTCGTCGCCGAGCGGATGGGCTGGGACGCACGCGCGTTCAACGGCTGGCGATGCCGGATCGACTATCCGATCTACGGCAGCCAGGTGTCGATGGTGTTCGCTCGACCGCAGAAGCCCACGGCCTAGGAGCGCGAGCGCGCCGGCAGCAGCGACTCCACGGCGTCGTCCGGCGTCCACGTATCGCGCCCGTCGGCGAGGCGCAGCCGCACCCAACCGGCGCGTTCCTCGACCATCCGAGCGCGGAGCCCCGGCGCCAGCGGCTCGTCGAACGATGGCTCGTAGGCGCGTTCGTCGGGCCCCTTGCGGCCCTGAACGCTGTCGATCACCACAACCTCGGGCGCCCGCGCGTTGCGCCAGCTCTCGTAAGCGAGCGAGCCAAGCGTGAGCGCCGCGATCGCGCCGCTTGCGAGCGCCGTCCAGCGGAGGATCCGCCAGCGGACTCGCGCCGCGGCGCCGGCGAGCGAGAGCCAGAACGCGGCGGCGCTGAAGACGCCGATCCACCACACCGTGCGGACCGGGATGAGACCCCGCCAGAACATCGCAGCGCGATCGAGCCGCGCGCCGAGCGTCGCGTCGACATCGGCGGCGGCGCTGAGCTGGGCCGCGTTGGATTCCAGATCGCGATCGGCGCCGAGCAGCCGTCTCGCGCGGGCGTACTCGAGCGACGCCCGCCCCGTGTCGCCGAGCAGCGCGTAGGCGTTGCCGAGGTTGTAGCGCAGGTGCCCATTCTCGCGCCGCACAAGGAGCGAGGTGTACCCCGCGACGGCCTGTTCGAGCCAGGCGCGCGACTCGGAGGGCTGACTTGAGCGGAGCGAGGCGCCACGTTCGAAGGCGTCCGTCGCCTGCGCCAGAATCGCCGCGTCGTCGGGCGCGGGCTGGGCCAGGGCGGCCGGCACGAGCAGCATCGTTATCACCAATACGAGGAGCGCCCGGATCATGCGACGCTCCTTCCCATCCGAGCGCGCCGGCCGATCGCGCTCTCCAATCGTCGCAGCAGCGCGATCGCCTCGTCGCGCAGGCGCGACGCTTCGTGCTCATCGCCGCCGAATCGGGCGACGTCGCAGCGCTCGAGGAGTTCGCGCATCGCCGAAGCGTGCTCCTCCGACGCCGAGCGCACGAGCGACACGCAGTCGGCGCTCGTGATGCCCGCCGCCGGGCGATGGAATCGATCCGCGATGTATGTGCGCACGATGCGGCTGACCTCGGCGGCGGTGATGGGCTGCTCGCCGCTCGGACGGAGCGCCGACTCCGCTCGCCGCAGGGCGCTTTTCGACGCCTTGGCGCGATGATCGCCCGGACCGCGGCGGCGCAGCGCGCCAAGGCCGAGGGCGCCGAGGCCGATCGCCGCGGGCGCGCCGAGCGCGATCAGCGACGCGGGCTCGCGCCAAGCGGCGCCGAGCACGAAGCCCTGCGGCGCCAGGACGCGCTCGCCAACGCGATTGGCCGCGAGCCCGGCGCGTCGCGATTCGAGCGGCGCCGCGGGCGCGCCGGGGATGTCGCCTGTCGCGTCCGCGAGCGTGACCATGTTGGTCGCGGCGACGTCGAGCTTGATCGGCCGGCTCTCGACGCGCACGTACGACTCCCCGATCGGATCGAAGGTCCAGAACCCCACGGGCGGGATGCCCTCGACGTCGGCGCGGCGTGCGCGGACGGTGCGCTCGATCACCTTTGCGGAGTTGATCACGCTCACCCCGCACTCGGCGAGCGCGTGCGGACCGCGACCGTGACGGAGCGATTGCCGTTGCGCGCTTCCGATGGAGTAAAATGGAAGCTGCCGGAGTCGAACCCTCCGCGAGCGAGGAGCGCGGCAAGCTTGGGATCGGCGGCGGACGGGGTGAACGAACCTGCCAGCCGCATCACCGGGGGTGCCGTGCGACGGGCACCACGATCCGACGTGTCGGCGGTGCCAAGCGTGGGCACAGCGGCAGCGGCCGCAGCCAGGGAGGCTACGATCACACCGACAGCGATGTGGCGACCCGCGGCCACGATGCGATTCCCGTCCCCTGTTACCGGCATCCGTCATGCTGGCATCCTAGAGCGGGCCTATCACGATTCGGTTCCGAGTCCAGCCTGCCACACGTCGCGTTAAGCGAGGTTTCCGGACGGCTGTTGCATGATGTCCACATTGTGGCGGCGGCCACGACCCGCGATGCGGCTTTTTGCCCCTGGCAGGCGTGGAATGGGCGCGCCACCCATGCGATGCTCGATCAGCTTCCGGGTAGTGGGTCGCGCTGGCCGACTCGCTGCGGCACGGCCTTGCACAAGCCCTTAGCGGGCGCGCTTGCGGGGGGCAGAGGGGGCGGGTACAGCGAACGGCATCGAGTTTGCTTTGAAGGACGATGCCATGTTCCGCCCCACGCGCCCCTCCCTGCGTCTTGCGGTCGCTCTCGGGGTCGCGCTCGCGCTCTCCGCGTGCGGCGGTCGCAGCGCGCGGCCGGAAGGTGATCTGGCCGCCAGCCGCGTGACGACGATCGGCGTGAACAGCTATCTGTGGCGCGCGACGCTCGACACGCTCAGCTTCATGCCGTTGCTGCAGACCGACTCCAACGGCGGCGTCGTCGTCACCGACAATGCCGAGCTCTATGAGAAAGCATTTGGTTTTCACGATCAGGGACATAAACCGTTCCGGTCGGGTGTCGAGGTTGGTCGACGCGACATTCTCGGGCTGAATTTCCGCTTCAACGAGTTGTTGAGCGCCGTCGCCCTGGCTCAGCTCGGCAAGATCGATAACATCCTGGCGACTCTCCGCGCTAAGAAGAACCAACTGAAATCGCTGATCGGCGATATACCCGGCATCCGGTTCCGCACTTTGAACGATCCCGAGGGCGAATGCGCAACATTGTGCACGATCATCTTCGATGATCCGCAGCATGCGGCCAGGGTAGGGCGTACACTGGGTACCATGACAATCGAGAACAGCGGGTGGCACGTGTATGCCAACATGGAACATGTCAATCGACATCTTGAAAGTGTCGGCCAACCGCACGGCAAAGGCGCTTATCCGCAAACTGACGACATCCTTGCCAGGGCGATGAATATCAGCATCGGTGTGGTCGACGGCGGCCTCGGCGCCGGATTCGGACTGTGCATCAATTCGGACGAGGATGAAATCGTCCGCACTGCCAAAAAGTTTCGTAACGCCTGCCTGGAATCGTAACTTCGAACGGTCACTCATGAACGTACTTTTTGTCGGCGCACATCCAGACGATATAGAAACCTTCAGTGGCGGAACGGCCGCTCTTTACGCGCGGCAGGGGCACAAGGTCTTCTTCTGCGTAGCAACGAACGGCAATGTCGGCTCTTCGACGCTTTCCAAGCAGGAGATTGCCGCGATACGCCATGAGGAAGCCAAAGCCGGCGCCGCTGTCATCGGCGCCGAGCTCATTTGGCTCAATTTCGACGACGAGTTTCTACTCGACTCGGTGGAGACTCGTCATGCCTTTATCGATGCCTTCCGCCGGGCACAGCCCGATGTGGTCTTCTGCCATTGGCGAGAGGATTACAATCCGGATCACTCGATATCTGGAATGATCGTCGATGAATGCATCCACATGGGCACGGTTCCAAACATCAAAACAGCCAACGCCCCCACGAATAAGATTCCGCACGTTTACTTCATGGACACGCCAGCGGGAGTCAATTTCGTGCCGGAAGTGTATGTTGATATCACGGAAACCTTCGCTGAAAAAATCGAAATGGTTCGAGCCCACGCCAGTCAGGCCCAGTGGATGAAGGATATTTTTGGGTACGATCTGGAAGCGTTCTTGGAGATTCCGGCGAAGTTCCGCGGGTTGCAGGCCCATTGCCCCATGGCTGAAGCATTTCGCCCCTCCTATCGTTGGGGGCGGACGTTTCGAAAACATTATCTGCCTTCATCGGAGTGATCTCTACCATGGATGTTCGAAAATCGATTCTGCGATAGTCCGACGCCGAACGGGATTTTTTAATGCACGAACCTGTGTCCAATAGTG
>JBGTSD010000108.1:0-10128 GCA_041940385.1 Phycisphaerales bacterium
CGTGGCGTTCGGCGGCGCCGGCATCATTTTCGCCGCGCTCCGCACCCGCCTCGTTCGCGCCGGCTTCACCGCGCGCCTCGTCGACCCGCTCCTCGGCGCCGGTCTTCTCCTCCTCGTCTACCCCTGGGTCTACATCGCCGGCGATCTGTCCCTGCGCATCGCCGACCTTCTCGCGGCCCGCGGCGTCATCGATGCGCCCGACGGACCCGCCCACGACACCCTCCGCCAACTCGTCGACGCGCCCCAGCACGACCTCTGGTGGTGGATCGTCACCCTCCTGGTCACCGTCGCGGCGCCGACGCTCGAAGAGATCATCCACCGCGGCTTCTTCCAGACCGCGCTGATCCGCGCCACCGGGAAGCCCTGGCTCGGCATCGCGCTCGCGAGCGCGCTCTTCACCCTCGTCCACGCCGCCGCCGTGCCGTTCTACGCCATGCCCGCGCTCTTTGTCTTCTCCCTCGCCCTCGGCTGGGCGTTCGAGCGCACCGGGCGACTCGCCGTGCCCATCGTGATGCACGCGGCGTTCAACGCGCTCAACATCGCCGCCGCGACCGCCGCCGGCTGACGATGTGAAAAGAGCCGCGCCGGCGTACGTGGCCGGCTCGGCCCTGAGTCCAAACTTGTGATGTTCTCGCGCGCTCAGGTCCCGAACGCCGAGAGCAATGTGTTCAGGTCGGCGAAGTCCACCATGCCGTTGCCGTCGAAGTCGCCGACAGGCCCGGTTGTGCCGAAGTTGCCGAGCAGGATGTTCAGGTCGAGGAAGTTCACCTGACCGTCGTTGTTGCAGTCGCCCGCCGGGTGGTCGTCCACGCAGTCGTCGTCGCCGGTGGTCTGCAGACAGTGGAAGAGGTCGATGAACTCCTGCGCCGCCGGAATGTCCACGACCTCGAGGTGCGCATCGGGCGCGATCGCGCCGTCGCGCGGGTCCTCGATGACCGGGCAGAAGAACCAGCGGAAGCCCTGCGAGCCATCCATCGCGGGGATCACAATTGTCACCAGGCCGTCATCCAACAGGTCCTCAACCTCGCTGATCGTGCGGATCAGCGGCGTGCCGTCGAGGTCGTAGCCGTTGTCTTCCGCGAGATCCGCCAGCGTCTCACGGCCCTCCTGGGTGTTGAACGCCGCGTCCGTGTAGTGCACGATCTTGATGCGCCACACGCCGAGCGGATCATTGCTGAAGTATCCGTGGCGCAGGTCCGCGATCAGCTCCTGACGCTTGGGGAACACCGCGAACGGATCGCCCCCGGCGCGAGGGAACTCGTAGACGTCATAGGTCTCGGCGATCTCCAACGCCTCGTCCGTCAGGAACGACGCCAGCGTCGGCAGACCCGTGACGTAGAAGAAGATCGGATGGCCCGAGTGGTCGTAGGCCGCGGCGTGCGAGAGAATGCGCACGTTGTTGAAGTCCGGGCCGTTCTCGGTGTTGTCGATCACCGAGTTCGGGCCCGTGCCGTCCGGCCGCCCGATGATCGTCGCCGGGTCCACGCCATTCTCCAGGTAGAACTGGTCGGAGAAATCGAAGGGCGGCAGGTTCGGGTCGCTGGCCATCGCGCCGCCGCAGAACGCGGCCACGGCGCCGAGCGCCACAACGATGCGTCGAATGTTCATGTGCGTCTCCGTGGGGCTGGAGGTCGAGTGCGGTCGCCGCGCCCCGTTTGTCGGAGCGCACCGAAATCCATGGAAACAATCGCCGTGCCAGTCGCAGGACGCCCCATGCAGCCCGATCCCGTCGCGTCGCTCGCTCATCCCAACCAATTCGTGTCGTCGGATCGGCGGCGCTCAGCCAACCGAGGCCCCCGAATGGCCGATAGGACACCGACGCCCGCACCGACTACCCTCCTCCCCCGATGACCACCGACAAGCCCCGCATCCTGACCGGCGACACGCCCACCGGCTCGCTCCACCTGGGCCACTGGGTCGGAAGTCTCGAGAACCGCGTCCATCTGCAGGACGAGTTCGAGTGCTACTTCCTGCTCGCGAACATGCACGCGTTCACCACGCGCAGCGAGCAGCCCGCCGACATCCGGCGCGACACCATCGAGATCGTCAAGGACTGGCTCGCCGCGGGCATCGACCCGCAGAAGTCCTGCGTCGTGCTCCAGACCGAAGTCCCCGCGATCGCCGAGCTCACGTGGTTCTTCGCCATGCTCCTGCCCTTCAACAGGGTCATGCGCAACCCCACCCTCAAGACCGAGATCGACTCCAAGGGCCTCGGCGACAAGTACTCCTTCGGCTTCCCGATGTACGCCGTCGGCCAGTGCGCCGACATCCTTGTCTTCCGCCCCGAGCTCGTCCCCGTCGGTGAAGACCAGGTCGCGCACATCGAAATGTGCCGCGAGGTCGCGCGCCGATTCAACCAGGTCTACTGCGGCGTCGATCCCAAGACCGAGGACGATGACTACGTGAAGGCCGGCGGCCTCTTCCCCATCCCCAAGGCCAAGGTCGGACGCATCGCGCGGCTCGTGGGCATCGACGGCGTCCAGAAGATGAGCAAGTCCCTCGGCAACGCCATCTTCCTCTCCGATGATCCCGGCGCGGTGAAGAAGAAGGTCGGCAAGATCTTCACCGGGCGTCAGTCTCCCACCGAGCCCGGCGACACCACCAACGCGCTCTTCCAGTTCGTCGAAGCGTTCATCCACGACGAAGCGCGCGTCGCCGAGCTCAAGGACCGCTACTCGCGCGGCGACAACATCGGCGACGGGCACGTCAAGGCCGAGGTCGCCGAGGCCATCAGCGCCATGCTCGCGCCGATGCGCGAACGACGCGCGCAGTACGACGGCCCCGAGGGCGAGAAGCGCATCCTCGAAGTCATCCGCGACGGCACCTCGCGCGCCAACCGCGTCGCCGAGATGACCCTCGCCCGCGCCAAGGAGGCCATGGGCCTTCTCTTCGCGTCGCGACGCCTCGAACTCCAGCCGCCGCGCGTCTGAATCCTCACGTCCGAGAACCCGCGATCGTCATCGAAATGCTTGACTTTCAACGGTTTGCGCGCATGCTCCCTACCTGAAGGGAAACCCGCGCCAGACCTCGCGGGACATGAGGAAGCAGGGGAGAGCCCGGCCCAGCGCAGCCCGAGATGGCCGCGAGGGCTCCCACACAGGTCGTTGAGTTCGAGGGAGCGCACGTCCAGCAAGACTGCCCAGTGCGGCGGTCGCTTGCGCGCCCGAACATCGAGGAACTTCGATCGCGCAAGCGATCGCCGCCGGCGAGGGGCCTGTGTTCGCGGCCGCTCGCCGGTCTTTGCGCGCTCACCCGTGCGCTACAGCCCGTAGTTGTTCAGCAGCAGGTTCAGGTCCGCGAAGTCCACGTCGCCATCGACGTCGACGTCGCCCGGCAGTTCGCCCGGCGCGCCCGCCTGGCCGTACGAGCCGAGCAGCAGGTTCAGGTCCGCGAACCCGACCGTGCCGTCGCCGTCCACATCGCCAAGGATCGCCACGCACGGCTCGATCACGAACACGCGCACGTCATCGACGCCCGCCTCGACGATCGAGCCCGTGCCCAGGTCCCGCGCCTGGAACCGCAGCCGCACCTGCGACGTCGGCGCCACGAAGTCCGCGATTCGGTGCTCGACGCGCACCCACGCGTTCGCGTTCTCGGACACATCTTCGAGCAGCGTCCACGTCGCGCCGCCGTCGTTCGAGATGGACACCGGCATCGAGTCCGCGTTCGGACCGCTGCCCTGATCGTTCGAGTACCAGCGGTGATAGACGATGAACGCCTCGCCCGGCGTGCTCGCGTCCAGGATCGGCGAGATCAGCGTCGTCGTGCCGCCGTCCACGTCGTTCGTCCCGACCGAGGCGCCCGGCGCCGCGTTGCCCGTCACGAAGCACATCGTCCCCGGCGCCGGCGTGTGATCGTCCTCCGGCTGCGCCGCCGTGCCGACCGGGTCGGCCCGAAGCCAGACGCCCGTCGTCGCGTTGTCGCCCGGCGCGCCGACCGTCCAGCCCGTGCTCGTCTCGGCCGTGTCGTCGAACGCCGTGGTCGTCGCCAGCACGTCGAGCACGATCGCATCGGTCCCGTTCGGCAGCGTCGACGCGTCGCCGGACGTCGTCGCCGCGGCGAACTGCACCTCCACCCGCCGCCCGCACGGCAGAGCCGGCAGCGCGCCTGTCCACGACTCGCCCGCGCCGCTCATCCCCACGGTCTGCCACGCCGACGCGCCCTCGAGCCGCCAGCGCATCACCGGCGACGTCGGGTCCAGCGTCTCGCCGAACCGCGTCACGATCTGCACCGCCAGCTCGGCGGACTCGCCCGGCTGCACGATCGTCGGGAACGCGCCCGCGAGGCGAATCTCGATCTCCTCCGTCGCCCACTCCGCCAGCGTCAGCACCGCCTCGAAGTTCTCCTCGCCCGTCGGGATGATCTGCTCCGGCGGCAGCACGAAGCCGAACTGCCCCTCGTCGCGCAGCTCGATCGTCCACGAGAACACGCCCTGGTCGCCGTACACCCAGTCCACCACCGAGCCGTCCGCGAGGTACAGCGTCGTCGAGATCGGACCGGCGACATACGTCTCGCCGTGCACGTGGTAGATCGCATCCGCCATCGCCGCGCCGAGCGCGTTCAGCTCAGGCCCATCCGGCGCCGCGGCCTCCGTCCATCCCCACGGCCCGAGCACGAGCTGCGAGTACGAATGGAAATCAATGTGCGCCCGAAGCCCGGGGATCGCCTGGATGAACCCCGCGAGCGCCAGCGACTCCGGCTCCGAGAACGGCGCCGGCCCGCGGTACAGGTCGTTCGACGGCACGCCGCTTGAGCCCGTCCCGCCCCACGCGAAATCCCAGTTGCGATTCAGGTCCACGCCGATCGAGCCGTCGCCGTTGACGCGCCGGTTCTTCCGCCACAGCCGCTCGCCGTTCCAGGTGTGGACGTAGCCGTCCGGGTTGATGACCGGCAACAGGAAGATGTCCACCTCGTCGAGGATCGCCGTGATCCGCGGATCGACGCCGTAGCCCGACGCCAGCCGGTCCGCGACGTAGCACACCGTCGCCGGGCTGATCCACTCGCGGGCGTGCTGACCGCCGTTGAAGAGCACCGCGGCCCGGTTCGGATCATTCGGCGCCCCCGGCGCCCGCAGCCGCACGCCGAAGATCGACCGGCCCTGGAGCGACAGTCCGGCCGTCACCCGCGTGGCCATGTCCGGGTGCAGCGTGACCAGCCCGTCCACGAACGCGCTGATCTCGTCATACGTGTGATAGTTGTCGAAGAACCCGGCGCCGCGCACGCCGAGCGCCGCGCGCTCGTCGTCGATGCGCCGCTGCACGTCGTCGATCATCACCTCGTACTGCAGACCCGACGCGTCCAGCGCCGCCATCCGGTCCGGGGTGACGCGGTAGTCGACCGCGCCGGGCCCGAGCTGGTGCGACCACGGATCGTCGCTGATCGTCTCCATCACGGCCCGGTCCGTCGCCGTCTCGATAAGCACGCGGACCACCTTGTGCCCGTCGTACCGCGCCCGCGGGGGCAAGCCGCCCAGCGAATCACCCGCGAGGGCCCCGAGAATGCCGAAGGAGAACACACCGGCGAGCAGCTTGTGGGTCATGCTCCGATCGTACAACACGCTGCAAGCCCCGGCGCCGCATTCCGAAAAAGACCCCGGGACAGGGTGGAGTCTGGTAACCTCCAGTCATCGTCCCGGTGGAACGCCCCGGGGGAGCATCGCGCCGCCCGGGGACAACTGCGGAGGGCCCGGCACATGTCAGGATTCATGATCGCCTTCCTCGTCGTCGCCGCGCTCATGGTCGGCCTGATCCTCTGGGCGATCGGCGTCTTCAACCGCCTCGTGCGCCTGCGGATCCACTGCGACAACGGCTGGTCCCAGATCGACGTCCAGCTCAAGCGCCGCTACGACCTCATCCCCAACCTCGTTGAAACCGTCAAGGGCTACGCCGCCCACGAGCGCGAAGCCCTCGAGGCCGTCATCAACGCCCGCGCCCGCGCCATGAGCGTCTCCGACGCCTCCGGCGCCGCGGCCCACGCCGAAGCCGAGAACATGCTCACCGCCGCGCTCGGCCGGCTCATCGCCCTCTCCGAGGCCTACCCCGACCTCAAGGCCAACACCAACTTCCAGTCCCTCCAGGAAGAACTCTCCTCGACGGAGAACAAGATCGGCTTCGCGCGCCAGCACTACAACGACTGCGTCGCGCAGTACGACACCGGACGCCAGCAGTTCCCGTCCAACGTCATCGCCGGCATGTTCAACTTCGAGAAGCGCGAGTACTTCGAGCTCGGCGACACCGCTCAGCGCGAAGCGCCCAAGGTCTCCTTCTCCAAGCCGTGACCCGCGCCCCCGGAAGCACTTTCGAGCCGCGTGGCGTCGGAGCGATCCACGCCGAGCGCGAGGCCCTGCGCGCCTATCCCCCCACCGTCACCTACCTCGATCTCCTCCGCGCGAATCGGCGCAAGAGCACGCTGCTCGTCATCGCGATGATCGCGCTCGGCGTCCTGATCGGCGCGTTCATCGGCGCCGCGGTGGGCGGCGCCAACGGCACGGATCTCGTCCGCGATCTCTCCATCTCCGCGATCGTCGGCGCCGTCGCCGCGCTCATCGCCGGCTCACTCGGCGCGCTCTGGTCCTGGTTCGGCGGCTCGAGCGCCATCCTTCGCATGGCCGGCGCGCGAGAGATCGACAAGTCCGACGACCCCGAGCTCTTCAATGTCGTGGACGAGCTGCGCCTTGCCGCAGGGCTTCCCATGCCGCACGTGTACATCATCGACACCGACGCCCTCAACGCCTTCGCCACCGGGCGCGATCCCAAGCACGCGGCCGTCGCCATCACGCGCGGCCTCCGCTTACACCTGACCCGAGACGAACTCGCCGGCGTCATGGCGCACGAGATGGCTCACGTGCGCCACCTCGACGTCCGGCTGGCGATGCTGATGGCGACGATGGTCGGGCTCATCGTGCTGGCGTCTGATGTCGCGTGGCGCGTAGCGCGTCACGCCCCGCGCCGCAGATCAGCGCAGAAGGAAAACGTGATCCTGGCGGGGGTCGTTGTGGTCGCCATCGTCCTCACCCTCATCGCGGCGCCGCTCGCGATGATGATCCAGTTCGCGTTCAGCCGTCAGCGCGAGTACCTCGCCGACGCCGGCGCCGTCGAGCTGACGCGCTACCCCGAGGGCCTCATCGGCGCGCTCCAGAAGCTCCAGAACTGCGAAATCCCCCTCCCGGGCGCCAACCGCGCCACCGCCCACCTCTACATCGTCAACCCGCTGAAGAAGCAGATGCAGACCCACCAGCAATGGAATAGCGCCTTCAGCACGCACCCCCCGATGCAGAAGCGCATCGAACGACTGCAGGCGCTGCTGCGCTAGTCTCTAGAAGCCAACTCTGAGGAGTCCGCGACGAAGAGTTGGATGGCGCGCGAGTCCATTGATTTGATATTTCAAATCTCAAATCTCAGATCTCAAATCTCAGATCTCAAATCTCAGATCTCAGATCTCAGATCGCAGCGCCTCAGCCCCGCGGCCCCGCCTTGCGCACCGCGTCCGGCATCTCGAACTTCGCGTCGTTCTCCCGGAATCGCTTCGCGAGGTCCTTTGCCTTCTCGTCGTACGCCGCCTTGTCCTTCCACGTGCCGCGCGGCGCCAGGACCTCGTCCGGCACGCCGTCCACGGTCTTCGGAATGCTCAGGCCGAACACCGGGTCCGTCTCGAAGGGCGCCTTCGCCAGCGAGCCGTTCAGGATCGACGTCACCATCGCGCGCGTGTACGACAGCTTGAACCGCTGACCCACACCGTACGGACCGCCCGACCAACCCGTGTTCAGCAGCCACACGTTCGCGTCGTGCTTCTCGATCTTCTTGGCCAGCATGTCCGCGTACGACTTGGGCGTCCGCGGCAGGAACGGCCCGCCGAAGCACGGCGAGAAGTTCGGCACCGGCTCCGTCACGCCCGCCTCCGTGCCCGCCAGCTTCGACGTGTACCCGTTGATGAAGTAGTACATCGCCTGCTCGCGCGACAGCTTCGAGATCGGCGGCAGCACGCCGAACGCGTCCGCCGTGAGGAACACCACGTTCTTCGGATGCCCCGCCATCGACGGCAGCACCGCATTGGGGATGTGCTCCACCGGGTACGTCGCCCGCGTGTTCTCCGTGATCTTCGACGAGTCGTAGTCCGGAACCCGCGACTCCGGGTCCATCACCACGTTCTCGAGCACCGAGCCGAAGCGGATCGCGTCCCAGATCATGGGCTCGTTTTCTTTGGAAAGATTCACGGTCTTGGCGTAGCACCCGCCTTCGAAATTGAAGATGCCTTCGGGCCCCCAGCCGGTTTCGTCGTCGCCGATCAGCGTGCGGTTCGGGTCGGCCGAGAGCGTGGTCTTGCCGGTGCCCGAGAGACCGAAGAAGAGCGCGCTCTCCTTGCCGTCGTTCGAGACGTTCGCGGAGCAGTGCATCGGCATGACGCCCTGCTGCGGCAGATAGAAGTTCAGCGTCGTGAAGACGGACTTCTTCATCTCGCCCGCATAGGACGAACCGCAGATCAGAACGATCTTACGGGTGAAGTCGATCGCGACCATCGTGTCGGAGCCTTCGCGGGCACCGTGCCGCTTCGGATCCGGCTTGAATGAAGGGAAATCGAGAATGGTGAGTTCGGGTTCGAAGCTCGCAAGCTCGTCGGCCTCGGGGCGGATCAGGAGCGTGCGGATGAAAAGCGAGTGCCAGGCTAGTTCGGTGTAGACGCGCGTCTTGATGCGATAGTTCTTGTCGGCGCCGCCGTAGAGGTCCTGTGCGAAGAGTTCTTTGCCTTTGGCGTGGGCGATGAAGTCGGCGAGCAGATTGTTGAAGTGCTCTTTCGAGACTTTCTTGTTGTTGTCCCACCAGACTTTCTTCTCGGTGAGTTCATCGACGACCGTGTGTTTGTCTTTCGGCGAGCGGCCGGTGTGGTGACCAGTCTCCGCGCAAAGCGCGCCGCCGGCGACGATCTGGCTCTCGTGGCGCTGAAGCGAATGCTCGTAAAGCGCTGGCGTCTGGAGATTCCAGTGGACCGCCTTGAGACCCGAAAAACCGAATTTGTCGGCGCCGTACGCGCTTCTGATACCGGACTCGTTCACGAAACTTCCTCCCGATCGCCCGGCCAGATGCCGATGGCTTCGACCGCTGTGCTTTTCTCGTACAAGAGGGCGGCAAATGGGCAAAACAGCCCGTCCCCAAAGGCCTTACCCCCGGAAAGCGCGGGACCATAGTGAGAGGCCCCCGGCTTGTGAAGCCTTTATGTCATAGCGGACGGCTGAAGTTTCGTTGCAACGCGAAACATCCGGGACCGAAGGGTAAGTCCCCGCTCGCCAAGGTTAATTCTCAGCCGCGCGAGCCCGCTGCTGACCAGTTCTGTCCTCCAGAAAGAAGCAGGTCTGCGGCCGTGAGGTCCGAGATTCTGCCGAAGGTCGCGACAAGATGGCCGCGCTCGATCGCGAGCCCCCAGAAGCCGAAGTCGGCGAAATCGACATATTTGGAGGCCTCGGGATGCCGGACGAGATAGCGGGCCCTGACCTCGTCCTTTCCGACCTCTACGACCTCGCCCGTCACCGTCAGGCGGCCAGCCTGGAGCGGGTCCTGATCCTTCGACTTTTCCGTAAGCAGCAATGAAACCCGAGGGTCTTTCCGGATGTTGTGGGTGTGCTTCGCGAGGTTGGAAAGCAGCATGACCGGAGCGCCACTGGGCATCGCAGCGACCCCTACCAGCGACGCAAAAGGGTATCCGCCCTCGCCTTCGGTCGCGAGCGAACCGAACAGAGCCTCCCGCAGGATGAAGCGGGCGTGGGCCTTGGGAGACTGAAAATCGTCCTCTGACATCTGAATTATGGAGAAAATGTAATTCTTTTAAGGGGTTACGTTTCCTGGTCCAGGCCGCTAGGTTGCATCCAGCCGGCGGGGGCCGTCACATTTCGGCCCTGCCATAATTGTTTGAACGGCCCCTACAGTTCCAGTGCCTTTGATTCCGGGGCTAGACAGGTCCGGACAGGAGATTGCATGCCGACCATCGCGCTTGTTGATGACGACCGCAACATTCTGACTTCCGTTTCCATCGCACTCGAAGCCGAGGGCTACCGGATCCTCACCTTCACCGACGGCGCGTCGGCGATCGAAGGTTTCAAGTCGAGCCCACCGGATCTCGCGATCCTCGACATCAAGA
>JBGTSD010000109.1:0-9939 GCA_041940385.1 Phycisphaerales bacterium
CGTGGTAGGCCGCGGCGGTGGCGCCGATGCAGCTCGTGATGTGGTCGTAGCCGGGGAAGATGTCGGTGACGAGTGGGCCGAGGACGTAGAAGGGCGCGCCGTGGCAGATGGTGCGCTGCGCCTTCATGTTGAACTCGATCTGATCGAAGGGCACGTGTCCGGGGCCCTCGACCATCACCTGGCAGCCGTGGCGCCAGGCGCGCTCGGTGAGTTCGCCGAGGGTTTCGAGCTCGGCGAGCTGCGCGGCGTCGGTGGCGTCGGCGAGGCCGCCGGGGCGGAGGCCGTCGCCGAGCGAGAAGGAGACGTCGGCCTCGCGCATGATCCTGCAGATCTCGTCGAAGTGGGTGTACATGGGGTTCTCGTCGTTGTGGACGAGGCACCACTTGGCGAGGAGCGATCCGCCGCGGGACACGATGCCGATGAGGCGCTCGCGGATGAACTTCAGGTGAGCGCGGCGGACGCCGGCGTGAATCGTGAAGTAGTCCACGCCCTGCTTCGCCTGGTGGCGGAGCGACTCGAAGATGACTTCGGGGCTGAGGTCCTCGATCTTGCGGCCGATGATCATCGAGTAGATGGGGACGGTGCCGATCGGGACGGTGGAGGCGCGGATGATGGCGTCGCGGCAGGCGTCGAGGTCGCCGCCGGTCGAGAGGTCCATGACCGTGTCGGCCCCCCACTTCTCCGCCCAGCGGAGCTTCTCGACTTCCTCGTCGGTGCCGGAGGAGACGGGGCTGGCGCCCATGTTGGCGTTGACCTTGGTCTTGCTGGCGCGCCCGATGACCATGGGCTCGAGGTGGTGCGCGAGGTGGTGGATGTTGGCAGGGAGGATCATGCGCCCGGCGCTGATCTCGTCGCGGACTTCGAGCGCGGTGAGGTGCGCTTCGTTCGTGGCGACGGCGGCCATCTGCGGCGTGACGATGCCGAGGCGCGCGTGCTCGAGCTGGGTAACGGGCTTGAATGACCTGGGGTAGAGGACGCGCAGGCGCCGGCCCCTCGCGGTCGAGAACTCAACGACGGCGCGGCCTTCGCTCGTGCAGGAGCCGCATGCTTCGGGCTTCTGCGCGCTGCGCGTGTGCGCGGGGACGTGCGGGTTGGCGGAGTGGACGTCGCCGAGCCAATCCGCCTGATCGTCCGTCGCTTCGCCCAGGTCGACGACGGACCAACCGTCCGGCAGGAAGTCCCAGGCGGTCTTGCGCGAGGGTTCGGGCATGCCGGGGGTGTCGGGGGAGGAGAACGTGCGCGGGCCGCCGATGTCCGCGGCGAGGGCGAAGGCGCCGGGGGAGGTGCCCTCGCGGTTGGTGGAAGGATTCGCGGCGCCGCGGAGGGGCAGGGCGAAGCGGGCGAGTTCTGCGGAGTTGGCGATGGTCATGATCGGTCCTCCGGGCGCGCGCGGGCGGGGCGCTGTGGCGCGCGTGGTGGAGTGTGATGTGGAGCGAGGGTGTTCAGGTCGCGTTCCCTACGCCGGTGCGAACCGGATCAGGTTCAACGGGTGCATCTCAGCGCCCGGAGAGGAATTCCGGGGGCGCCCCGAGCGAATGGACGAGGATGTGGGACGGGGGATTCTAGTCCAGAATCTCCGGGCGTACAGGTCGCAACACTCCCGTCTAGATCCCGAGGCGCGAGCTCGTGACGCCAATCAGGAACCGCAATGCGATGATGTAGTCCGATTCGGGATGCAGGTCCACGAATCGCTCCGCCATTCGGACACGGTGGGCCAAGGGTGGCTCATCCATCAGCGCCTCCCAGGCATCATCGTCGGCGTCTTGCAACAGCATGTCGAGCGCCGTTAACCCGCTGTGCCCTAGCACGAGGGGATCGGCGCCCAGTCGAATCAGCTCATCCATGACAACGACGGATTGTTCCTGAGACCATGCACACTCCCAGCCAGCTTGGTACAGCGTCGTGTGCTTGGATTCGTCGAGTGCGTTCAGGTCGGCGCCGACGCCCGCGAGCAGCCGCAGTGTCTCGCGAATCTCCGGCTCCCAGTCAGAGCACGGATACCACGGTGTTTGCACCGCAAGAAACAAACACTCGTTGACCAACGCCGGCGATGTTGGATGGCCTCGCGAGAGCAACCACCGCAGGCCGCCAGCCATTTGGCGCACGCACACTTCACGCATGCGATGGCCGTTCTGAATGTCGATAGGGAGTCCGTTGCCATGCAAGACATCGCACAACTCGGACTTCGCCTCTTCATTCTCGAGGTCGAAGTAACTTAAGACCCGTTCCAACGCGTCGCCACCCCACTCGTCAGTCACGTCTACAGGTGCTCCGCATGCAAGGATCGACTTCGCCGCAGCAGCGGTTCGGGCCTCGTGGATCGCGAGCCGCTGCCAGCCCGTCTGCCACTCAATCGGCGCAACGCTCGCTCCGAGTTCATGGATCGCCGCAACGTCTCCGATGCGAACCGCGGTGAACAACAAGTGCTCCCCGGTTAGCGCCTTCGCCTTCAACTCATCGAGGTTCATCGCGACCCTCCCCTCTCACACCTTCTCGTACGCCACATCCCGCTTCACGCGCCGTCCGACTTCGCTGGCGTAGCGGCGGCCGAGGGTTTCGCGGTGTTCGGTCGCCCATGCCGTCAGCGGGATGGCGTCCGGGGGCGCGGGCTGGTCGGAGTCGAGGAGGTTGCGCATCAGGCCCTTGATCTCTTCGCGGGTGATGATGACGTCGCCGACGAGGGGATTCAGCATCGTCGAGACGGCGTGGCCCACGCCCGGATGCACGGGCATGATCGTGCGCTGCACACCGATGATCTCGCCGATCTTCGAGACCAGCGCGCGGTAGGTGAAGCGCTCGGGGCCGACGGCGTCGGTCTGGGTGTTCTCGGCGCGGTGGGCGTGGTCGATCATGAGCGAGGCCATGTCGTCCACGTGCAGGGGGCGGAGCTTGTAGGCGCCGTCGCCGAAGACGCCGAAGATCGGGAGCTTGCGCAGGGTCCAGGCGATGTTGTTGACGAGGATGTCGCCGCGGCCGAAAAGGACGCCGGGGCGGATGATGGCGTGGGAGACGCCGAGCGCGCGGAGGGCGTCTTCGAGCTCGTGCTTGCCCTTGTAGTAGCCGAGGTCGTCGGCCTCGTCGGCGTGGAGAATGCTGACGTGGACGATGCGCCGGACGCGGGCGCGTTTCGCGGCGTCGAAGAGGACCTTGGTGTTGCGCACCGCTTCATCAAAGGTGAAGAGGCGGTGATTGAAGCGGACCCAGTAGGTGTTGTAGAGGACGTCGGCGCCTTCGAGCGAGGCGGTGAGCGCGCGGGGATCGTCGAACGCGAGTGGGCGCAGCTCGATGCGGCCCGCGAAGGGGTTGGGCCTGTTGGGGGAGTTGGTGAGCGTGCGGACGCGGGCTCCTCGATCGAGGAGCTGCTCGGTGACGGAGCGTCCGGTGTAGCCCAGGGCGCCGGTGACGACGTGAAGGGGCCCGCTCATGCGGGCGGATTGTACAGCGGGGCCCGGGCGATCCTTACTGGGCGAGGCCGACGCTGTAGAGATAGTCGAGGATGTTCTTATTGAGGATGGCGCGTCCGGCGTCGCTCATGAAGGCGCCGTGGTCGGCGCCGTCCACGATGGCGATGTAGCCGGCGCCGCCGCTGTAGCCGAGGCGCGCGAGGTCCTCGCGCAGGAGCTTGACGGCGTTGTGGAGCCAGTAGTTGTCGGCCGTGCCGACGCTGATGCGGATGTTGTCGCGGAAGATGGGGCCGTACTTCTGCGGGTTGGAGCGGATGAGGGCGCCGATGTCGTAGCGCTTCCAGTGGTCAGCGACCTGCGGGTCGATTTTGCCGGTGAGCGGATCGAAGAGGGGGACGGGCTTGCCGTCCTTCGCGGGGCCGAACGCCGCGAACCAGCTTCCCCACTGCTGCCCGCTGCGGAAGTCCGGGTTCATCACGCGCTCCATCGCGACTTCCTGGCGCACGGTCATGCGCGGCTGGCCGTCGGCGCGATAGGACGGGACCTCCTTGCCCTGCGCGTCGGTGAACGCGTTCTTGTCCTCGTAGAGGTTCATGAGCTGGAAGGCGCGGAAGTCCACGGGGTCGGGGGCGGTGGACCACGCGGCGCCGAAGACGTCGGGGTGCTGCATCGCCAGCCAGATGGCGCTCCAGCCGCCGGAGGACTGGCCCTGCACGATGCGCGCCCTGGGCTCCTGCACGAGCGAGAACTGGCGCTCGAGCTCGGGGATGAGTTCGTTGACAATAGCGGTGGCGAAGGGTCCGTGGACGTCGGAGTTGACGGCCATGTTGTGGCCGTAGGGCGTCATGACGTCGATGGCGATCAGGAACGTGTTGAACCAGAGCTTGTCGACCTGGTCCTGCTGGTTGCTGCGCATGCGGTAGTTGTTGCGGAAGGCGACGCCATGCGCATCGAGGTGGTCGCCGCCCTGCTCGGTGGAGTTGGAGACGGCGCCGGGGATCCAGTAGATGGCGGGGTACTTGCGGTTCTCGTCGTAGTTGACGGGGAGGGCGACGCCGGCGCGGATGGTGGTCGGCTGGCCGTAGAACTCGGAGAGGACGCTGCTCTCGACCTCGACTTGCCGCCAGAGGGGGGTGTCGATGACGGGCGCGGGGTAGTTGTTGAGGAGCGGAAGCTGGACGACGGGCGGGTTGGCGGGGTCGTGGATGAAGATGCGCGTGGGCGCGGCGAGGTTGCCTTCTTCCTGGCGCCAGGAGGAGTGCTTGTCGCTCACGTCGAGGACGGCCTGGACCATGTAGCGCCCGGGCGGGAGGTCCTTGAGGGGCGCGGGGAAGGAGAGTTCATCGACGAACTTGAACTGGTCGCCGGGCTGGATGTCCTTGACGAACATCGAGTACATGGGCTGGGGGTCGTCGAAGTAGGGCGCGTCGGCGGGGCTGAGGCGCTTGTCGACGCGGGCGCCGTCGCCGCGCAGGTAGATGGTGATGCGTCCGGTGAACGGCGCGCCTTCGACGAGCGCCTGGAGCTCGATGTAGAAGGTGGGTCCTTCGGCGTGGGCGCGGGGCGCGGGGAGGATCGCGGCGAGGGCGCCGAGGAGGACGGCGAGGAACGTGTGGAGGGTGTTTCGCATGGCTCGCTGGGGAGGAGGTTCGGAAAGGGCCCTGGAGGGCGTCCCGACGGGCTGGCGTCGGGACCGGGCCGGGAAGGTCGAGGATACGCGAATCGGGCCTGGGGCTGTGCGGAGCACGGAATACGGGCCGACAGAGGAAGATCGGCGGCGCACCGGGCGTTGGTTTGACGGGATGACGCGTCGGAAGGCGGGAAAGTTCCGCCGGGAGCGGATTGCGGGTCGATGGAAGGCCCGAGAACGGTTGGCGCGGCGTGATTCTGGCTTAGGATGAACGTATGAGCGGTCAGCGCACGGATCGCGTCTTGGGGGCTGGGGATCGCCGCTGCGGCGGATCGGCGGGCTTCACGCTGGTCGAGCTGCTGGTGGTGGTCGGGATCATTGCGATCCTGCTGGGGCTGCTCCTGACCGGTCTTGGCCGGGCTTCCGCCGCGGCGAAGGACGTCAGGTGCATGAGCAACCTGAAGCAGATCGCTCTCGCGTGGAACATGTATCTCGAGGACAAGCGATACTTCCCGCGCGGCGTGGGGTTCACCTGGGGCGGGGTCGACTTCCATCCTTACGAGACCACGGGAACACCGGGTTATTTCAGCCCGAATCGCCCGCTGAATCCGTACTTCGATCTGAATATCCGAGAGAAATCGCGCGTGGAGGTGTTCCAGTGCCCGCGCGATCATGGATTTCTCCGGTGGAACGGCGGCCAGGTGAATTACGGATTCGCCAGTACTTCCGAGGCGGACGATTGGCAATTCACCCAGTTCGGCAAGGTCGGAACCTCGTACTGGGCGAACGAGTGGTCGTGGATGCTCATCGGGAAGCGCGGGATGGTTCCTCCCTCGCCCTATGGACAGACGGAGACCAATACGCCCGCAATGGCGGTGGCGCCGGACAAGTTTCCGCTTGTCGGCGACACGGGATCCTGGGTTTCCGGCCGGACCACGGTTGAGGCGAGAGTCGCGACAAACTTCGCGTACGCCTGGTGGCACGGCGAGCAGGTGTGCCAGATGGCGATGCTGGACGGGTCTGCGCGGCGATTCGTGATGACGCCCGGAACGGCTGCGACCCGTGACTACTACTTCTATCTCAACCCATTCCGGCAGCCGGCCAATTCCTGGGTGTACGCCAGCGCCTCCACGGGCACGCCCCCGGCCCCAACGCATCCGTTTGCGTATGACTGGGACTATTCGAATTGATGCCGATTCGAAAGCCGATGGCGCACGAACATCCGAGCGTCCGATGCGGTATCGTCGTATCCGAACGCGGCGGCGGGGCATGGCGGCTCCGGGCCGCGCTGTGGCCAGGATTTGGGAGGCGTGATCCGTGAAGTCGATTGCCGTTCGTCTGCATCGGTGGGTGAAGGTGGCGTGCGTGTCCGCGGCGGGCGTGGGCGCGGCGCTGGGCTTAGGCGGCTGCTCGGAGTCGCGGGTGTTCACGTACTCGCTGGCGTCGCCGGCGGGCGGCGTGGGCGTGCTGGGCCCGGCGGTGGACATCGAGAACGATCTCGGGAGCGTCGAGGTCCGCGTCGAGAAGTGGCGTGAGGACGTGGCGATCGAGATGAAGACGCACATCCCCGGCGAGATGACGGGCGATTCGCGCACGGCGTACGCGGAGAGCTTCGAGCGCGTCGCGGAGATCACCGAGTCGGACGGCCCGGCGGTGGTGACGATCCGCAACCTGGCGCCGGATCGCCAGACGCGTTACCCGACGCGGATCGTGGTGCGGGCGCCGGACTGCGGCGGGGTTCGGATCCGCAACGCGGGGGGCGACGTGCTCGTCGTGGGCGCCGCGGGCGCGATGCAGATCGAGAACATCGACGGCGACGTGGAGGTGCGGACGGACAAGCCGATCGACGCGCCGACGCTGCTGACGACGACCAAGGGCGACGTGATCTGGCAGGTGCCGACCTCGAGCCGCGGCCTGGTGGAGGCGCACACGCTGGACGGCAAGGTGACGCTCGACAACTGGGCGAAGGGCCAGAACGACTGGACCGCCACGTGGATCGGCGAGCGCAAGGTCTCGGCGACGATGAACGGCGGCGAGAACGGCGTGACGCTGCACACCGCCGACGGCGACATCAAGATTCTGCTGTTGAAGGACCCGATGAGCCGCGCGGCGATCTTCCGCTGAGCGCGGGTCAGACGGCGTCGGCCTGGCGGCGGAGCTGTTCGCGCTGCAGATTGGCGACGTAGCGCAGGATCTGGTTGACGACGAACTGCTCGTGCTGGCGATCGGCGGAGAAGTCGAACGCCATGCCGGCGTAGGCGCGCTTGGTGGTGTCGAGGTGGGTGTGGGCGAGGCGGGCGACGACGCCGAGCGGCGCCGCGAGGTCCGGGCCGAGGTTGATGCGGACCCAGAAGAGCTTGTGCCGGCCGAGTTCGGCGACGTGCTCGGGCTCGACGAGGAGGCCCACGCCGCCGCCGCCGAGGTTCATGAGCGTGGCGCGGAAGGACGGGCCGACGTCGGGCAGGAGGACGCGATCGGCGCCGGGGCCGATGCGGGCGACGACGTTCGGTTGGTCGGGGGTGGCGAGCGCCTCGAGGATCGCGGCGCGGTTCGCGGCCTGCGCGGGTCCGACGGAGGTCGGATCGTGCAGGGGGTGGCAGTCGCACGGCGGCAGCACGAGGCCGACGGTGTTCACGCGGTAGAAGTTGCGGCGCTGGCAGCGCTCGACGTGCTCCGGCACGGCGAGGCGCATCGCGGGGATGTCGCGGTCGCCGTTGAGGGGCACGAGCGCGCTGCCGAGGTTGCGCGTGCGGAACATCCAGCGGTTGGGGCCGATGGCGATGACGCCGACCAGCTCGACGCCGGGCTCGAGCGCGATGTGCTTGCGCATGACGAGCGGCTGCTCGACGATGATCTCGCCGGCGCGGATGTCGAAGATGCGCACGCGCCAGACGAGGTTCTTGCGGGCGGAGTGATCTTCCTGGCCCTGCGCGGCGGCCTCGGCCTCGGAGTCCTCGGTGGGCAGCGAGATCTCGAGGGCGCCGTTGCGCTCCTGCAACTGCTGGAGGGATTCGCGCCAGTTCTCGGTTCGTGAGCGGCGTGCGGGCACGGGTGTGGCTCTCTGCGCGCAGGATCGAATCCGGGAGCGCCCCATCGGGGCGCGGGCTCCCACGCGGATATCGACCCATCCGGCCGGGGGCTTAACCGGCGGACGGCGCGGAGAAGATGAGGAGCGCCCCGGTCGGATCCGGGCTTGGCGGGGCAAACCCCGACGCGTGCGCGAGCAGGGCGAGCTCGCCCGGCGTCCAGAGCCGCAGAACGCGATCGTCTTCTCGGACGTCCCACTCGTTCGGGCGGACATCGGGGCCGTAGCGAATCACGGCGGTGTTGTCGTCGCCGGTCCAGATGAATTGCCACTCGTCGTCGTCGGAGAGCCCGGTCTGCCAGTCGCCGTCGGCGATCTGGCGCCAGACCTGGGCGGAGAAGTGATCGATCGCGAGCCAGCCCCCCGGGAGGATCGCGCGGCGGACGCGGCGCATGAGATCGAGCGCGCGCTCGACATCATGGAAGAGCATGAAAGTGTGGCCGAGGCACAGCGCGCCGTGGAACGAACCGAGCGCGGCGAGGTCGAGCGAGGCATCGAGGATGTCCGCGTGCACGCGCTGCACGCCCGTGTGCTCGATGCGCTCGAGCGCTTCGGGCAGGAGGTCGATGGCGCAGACGTCGTGCCCGCGCTGCGCGAGGGGCGTGGCGAGCCGGCCGGTGCCGGCGCCGAGGTCGAGGATGCGCTGCGCGCGGGGCGGGCCGTGCGCGAGGCGCATGACGGCCGCAAGCTGCGCGGCGTGGTCTTCGGGATCGAGCGGCAGCCAGTCGGACTCGGGCATGGTTTACGAGGAGGGCTCGAGTTCGGCGCGGCGCAGGGCTTCGAGCGTGGAGAGGGCGTGGTCGGCGCGGGCGAGTTCGTCGTCGCTCAGGGCGCGCCGTCCGAAGCGGGCGGCATAGTAGAGATCGGCGAGCGTGCGGAGCGCTTCGGACGCCGGGGAGGATTGCGACTCGATGGCGCGGGCGTGGGCGAGGGGCGGTCGCCAGCGGGGCTTGGCGAGGCCGAGGCGCTTGAGGCGCACGAGGCAGCGCTTGTAGAACGCGATCTGCGCGAGGATCTCGGGATCCGGCTCGTCGGACATGGCGCCGGGCTGGCCGGCGCGAGGACGACGGCGGATGAGGCGGCGCCAGAGGGCGCGCAGCGCGAATCCGGCGCCGGCCACGACGCTGAAGGTGATGGCGCCGACGGCGAGGGAGCGGATGACGCGGCTGAGGAGGGCGCCGCGCTCGATCGAGAGCAGGCGGCCGAGGTTGTCCATGAAGCGGTACTGGTTGCCCTGGGGCACGCCGAAGAGTCGGGAGCGTGTTGATTCGTCGAAGCCCACGACCCAGGTGACCCAGGCGTGATCGACGGCGTCGTAGAGCTGGCGGATGCGACCGAGCAGGCCGCTGGGCGCCGAGCCGGCGAGCGCGACGCCGTCGGGCGGGGAGGGATCGAAGGTCTCCCACTTGTTGGGCGCGACAAGGACCTCGACCCAGGAGTGGGCGTTGCTCTGGCGGACGACGTAGTGGCCGGCGATGTCGTTGAATTCGCTCGCGCGGTAGCCGACGACGACGCGCGCATCGATGCCGACGGCGCGGCACATGGCGGCCATGGCGGAGGCGAAGTACTCGCAGTGGCCGCGCTGCGTGCGGAAGAGGAACATTTCGATCGGGTCCTCTCCGTCCTCGGTCGCGGTCATGGTGGTGGAGTATTCGTGATTGACGCGCAGCCAGCGTTCGAAGGCGTTGGCGATGAAGCGGTCGTTGGGGTCGTGGTGCGCGTCGGGATCGCGCTCGAAGCCGGCGGCGGCGAGGCGCTCGACGGCGAGGTCGCGGATGCGCCCTTCCTGGAAGAGCGCGGGGAGGCGATCGGGTTCGTCG
>JBGTSD010000110.1:0-9833 GCA_041940385.1 Phycisphaerales bacterium
TTGGGGTTGCCATCCCTCGTCATGCCCGACTCGGACTCGCGGTGCACCAGCTCGTCGTGGCAACGCTTGATGATGTACACCACTTCCTCGGGGTCGTCGGTGACGTGGAACAGGTCCGGATCGTCGGGGCTGATCGTGCCCTCGTCCACCATTCGATCGCGGATCCAGTCGACCAGTCCGCCCCAGTACTCCTTCCCCATCAGGACCACGGGGAAGTCGTGGATCTTGTCCGTCTGGATCAGCGTCAAGGCCTCGAAGAACTCGTCGAGGGTGCCGAATCCGCCCGGCAGGACCACGTACGCCATGGCGTACTTCACGAACATCACCTTGCGCGCGAAGAAGTAGTCGAAGTGCAGCACGTGCGACTGGTACGGGTTCGGCGCCTGCTCCATCGGCAGCGAGATGTTCAGGCCGATCGAGCAGCCGCCCGCGTCCATGGCGCCGCGGTTCGCCGCCTCCATGATGCCGGGCCCGCCGCCGGTGATGACCGCGAGGCCGCGCTCCGCGAGGAGTCGCGCGCAGTGCCGCGCCGCCTTGTAGTTGGGGTCGTCCTTGGGGGTGCGCGCCGAGCCGAAGATGGAGACCGCGGGCGGGAGGTTCCAGAGGGTCTCGAAGCCCTCCACGAACTCCGACATGATCCGGAAGACTCTCCAGGCCTCGAGCGCCTGACGGTGGGCTTTGTCGTTGTTGGACATCAGGTCTCGGCGGGTGAGCGGTGGTGGAGGCCGCGGGGCCAGACTAGGGCGCCCCGCGGCGGAGGTATCGACCGGAATCGGCACTGCGCCCGAAACGGGCCTTCCCGGCAATGCTGCCCGGAATGAGGGGAATGGCTCGCAAAGTCCTGATCCTGCGCGAGTTACGCGGCATTCCGGGGACGCTGATTTGGTCCAAAGGGGGCGGCGGAATACAATGCCGCTCCCATGCCCAGCAAGGCCAATTCCGGCGCCACAGTCCGAAAAACAACGAAAAAGAAGGGCGCAGCCCCGGCCGCCGCCGCTGCGCCCAAAGCGCCCGCCCCCAAGAAGGGTTCGTCGAAATCGACGACCTCCAAGGGCAAGCTCTTCGCCAACTACTACGCGGCCCAGCGGAACGTCCTCGACCGGGTGGACTACGAGCGTTCCCGGCTGACCAAGGAGCACCGCGGCAAGTTCAAGCTCGACCGCATCCGCGCCATCCTCGGCGCCCTCGACAACCCGCACGAGGCCATCAAGACCGTGCACATCGCCGGCACCAAGGGCAAGGGCTCGACGGCGGCGATGACCGCGTCGTGCCTCGAGGCCTGCGGCTACACCGTCGGCCTCTACACCAGCCCGCACCTGGTGGAGCTGCGCGAGCGCGTGCAGATCAACGGCGAGATGATCTCGACCGGCGAGTTCACGCGCCTCATGGAGCAGGTCGCGATCGCCGCGAGCAAGGTCGCAGGCAAGCACGGCGAGGCGACGTTCTTCGAGGTCATGACGGCGCTGGGCTTCCTGCACTTCGCCGAGCAGGCGGTGGACATCGCGATCATCGAGGTGGGCCTCGGCGGCCGGCTCGACGCGACGAACGTGATCACGCCGGAGATCTCGGTGATCACGTCGATCAGCCGCGACCATCACCAGATCCTCGGCGACACGGTCGAAGAGATCGCGCGGGAGAAGGCGGGCATCTTCAAGAAGGGCGTGCCGGCGCTGACGACCGAGCAGCCCAAGCCGATCCTCGCGGCGCTGCGGGCCGCGGCGGAGGAAGCCGGGACGAAGCTGGAAGTGCTCGGCGAATCGATCGATTTCTCGTACCGCTTCGAGAGCAGCCCGGACCTGGGCCCCCACCGACGCGTGTGCGTGACCTCGCCGCGCTCGTCCTTCGAGCACCTGGCCGTGCCGCTGCCGGGCGAGCACCAGGCGTTCAACTGCGGCCTGTCGCTGGCGATCCTCGATCGCCTGCGCGAGAAGGGCTTCGAAACGCCGGAATCCAAGGTGGCGCTGGGCCTCTCGCAGACCACGATCCCCGGTCGCATGGAGATGGCGTGGACGAGCCCGCGCATCCTCCTCGACGGCGCGCACAACGAGGCGTCGCTGACGGCGCTGGTGCGCTCGATCGGCGCCCACGTGCCGTACGACTCGATGGTGATGATCTTCGGCTGCGCCGCGGACAAGGACGTGGATGCGCTGCTCGAGAAGATCTCCCTCGGCGCCGACAAGCTGATCTTCACCAAGGCGGCGACCAACCCGCGGGCCATGAACCCGCGCGAGCTGCAGAAGCGGTTCGCGGCGCTCAGCGGGAAGATGACGCAGGTCGCGGACACGCTGCACGAGGCGTTCAACCTGGCGTCGCGCGCCGTGAGCCGCGGCGACCTGATCGTCGTGACCGGCTCGTTCTACCTCGTGGGCGAGGCCAAGAAGTATCTCATGGACCTCGAGGCGAAGCGCACGGGCAAGTCGGCGGCGTCGCTCGAGGACTAGCCGACCCGCCGCACGGACCGCTCGCCCGCCCCTACACTGGCCGCCCACCATGACGCAGCGCCCCAGCCAACGGCCCGATCCGGGCCCCGGATCGAACGATCGCACGCCCGCGCACCGCTACACGGCGGCGCTCGCCGGCGAGATCGAGCTGCGCTGGCAGAAGGAATGGGAGCAGCGCCAGTCGTTCCGCGCGAAGAACCCGGGCGATCCGGGCTTCGATCCGAGCAAGCCCAAGCGCTACATCCTCGACATGTTCCCATACCCGTCGGGCGCGGGGCTCCACGTCGGCCACCCCGAGGGGTATACGGCGACGGACATCGTCAGCCGCTTCCTGCGCATGCAGGGATTCAACGTGGGCTGGGACGCCTTCGGCCTGCCGGCGGAGCAGTACGCGGTGCAGACCAACGTGCATCCGCGTCAGACGACGCAGGCGGCGATCGACACGTTCCGGCGACAGCTCAAGCGCTTCGGGTTCTCGTACGACTGGTCGCGCGAGGTCTCGACGATCGATCCGGGCTACTACAAGTGGACCCAGTGGATCTGGCGCCGGCTGTACCACGCGTGGTACGACAAGCGCGCCAACAAGGGGCGCGGACGCGCCCGTCCGATCGAGACGCTGCAGGACGAGCTGGCGCAGGAGCACCTGCTGGTCGGCCCGACGGGCGATCTGATCGAACCGTCCGGAGTCGAGGCGATGGAGGCGCTGTCGGGCTCGGTCGGGCCGATCGGCTCGCGCCGGTGGCGCGAACTGACCAAGGAAGAGCGCGACGCGGTCATCGACAACCAGCGCCTCGCCTACCTCGGCGTGCAGACGGTCAACTGGTGCCCGAAGCTCGGCACGGTGCTGGCGAACGAAGAGGTCATCGACGGCAAGAGCGAGCGCGGCGGATTCCCCGTCACGCGCGTCGCGCTGCGCCAGTGGATGTTCCGCATTACTGCGTTCGCCGAGCGCCTGCTCGACGACCTGTCCCTCGTGGACTGGCCGGAATCGACGCGCACGCAGCAGGCGGAGTGGATCGGGCGCAGCGAGGGCGCCGAGGTCGAGTTTCCCGTCGTCGGCGACGAAGACACGACGATCCGCGTCTTCACGACCCGGCCGGACACGCTCTTCGGCGCCACGTACCTGGTGCTGGCGCCGGAGCACGAGCTGGTCGAGGACCTGACGACCGATGGGCAGCGCGACGACGTCGTCGCCTACATCGAGTCGATCTCCGGCAAGAGCGACGTCGAGCGCCAGGAGAGCAAGGAAAAGTCCGGCGTCCCGATCGGCGCGTTCGCGATCAACCCCGCCACCGGCGAGAAGATCCCGATCTGGATCGCGGACTACGTGCTCATCGGCTACGGCACGGGCGCCATCATGGCCGTCCCGGCGCACGACGAGCGCGACTTTGAGTTCGCGAAGAAGTTTGATCTCCCTATCCGACCGGTGGTGCGTCCCGCCGACGCGAAACTCGCGGCGAAGGTCGAGGCCGGCGAGCAGTGCTTCAGCGGCGCGGGCGTCTCCACCAACTCGAAGAACGACGGCGTGACGCTCGACGGCCTGCCGACCGACAAGGCCAAGGCGACGATGATCGAGTGGCTCGATCGCGAGGCCTTCGGCCAGCGGCGCGTGAACTACAAGCTGCGCGACTGGCTCTTCAGCCGGCAGCGCTACTGGGGCGAGCCGTTCCCGGTGATGTACGACGCCGACGGGCGCGTGCGCGTCGCCGACGAGGCCGAGCTGCCCGTGATGCTGCCGGACGTCGAGGACTTCCGCCCCGTCGAGAGCGACCAGCCGCAGCCGCCGCTGGGGCGCGCGAAGGACTGGGTGCGCGTCGAGATCGACGGCGAGCCGTTCACGCGCGAGACGAACACGATGCCCAACTGGGCGGGCTCGTGCTGGTATTTCATGCGGTACTGCGACCCGCACAACACGGAGCGGTTCATCGGCGCCGAGGCCGAGAAGCACTGGATGGACGGGGGCGTCGATCTCTACATCGGCGGGGCCGAGCACGCGGTGCTGCACCTGCTCTACGCGCGCTTCTGGCACAAGGCGCTGCACGACCTCGGCTATCTCTCGTTCCCCGAGCCCTTCCGCAAGCTGCGCCACCAGGGCCTGATCCTGTCCTACGCGTACCAGCGGAAGAACGGCGCGCTCGTGCCGACCGACGAGGTCGAGGAAAAGTCCGAGGGCGTCTTCGTCGAGCGCGCCACGGGCGAGCCGGTGACGCAGATCGTCGCCAAGATGAGCAAGAGTCTGAAGAACGTCGTCAACCCTGACGACGTCATCGCCGAGTTCGGCGCCGACACCTTCCGGCTCTACGAGATGTTCATGGGGCCGATCGAGCAGGCCAAGCCCTGGAATCCGCGCGACATCGTCGGGCTGTTTCGCTTCCTCCAGCGCGTCTGGCGGCTGGCGATCGACGAGGAGAGCGGCGCGCTGAAGGCCCGCGACGAGGCCGAGGCCTCGCCCGACGTCGAGCGCGCGCTGCACGCGGCGATCAAGAAGGTCACCGAAGACATCGACGCGCTCTCCTTCAACACCGCCATCGCCGCGATGATGGAGTTCGTCAACGCCGCGACTGCGCCGGGCGTGACGCGCTCGCAGCTCGGGCGCTTCGCGGCGATCCTCTCGCCGTTCGCGCCGCACGTCGCGGAGGAACTCTGGGCGCGCCTGGGCCACACGTCGCTGGTGTGCGACGAGGCGTGGCCGAGCTTCGATCCTGCGATGCTGGTGCAGGCGGAGATCGAGATCCCGGTGCAGATCTGCGGCAAGGTGAAGGGCAAGGTCCGCATCGCGGCCGACGCCGACGAGAAGGCCATGGAGGCCGCGGCGCTCGCGGACGAGAAGATCCAGCGCGCCATCGAGGGCAAGCCGGTGCGCAAGGTGATCGCCGTGCGCGGACGGCTGGTCAACATCGTGGTCTAGGTTGAGGAGGCCGCGGCGTGCGGCTTATTCCTCGACGCCCTCGGCCTCGGCGAGCTCCTGCATGGCCTGCTGGCGTCGCTGTTCGGCGGCGCGGAGCGCGTCGGCGAAGGCCTCGCGCTCGATGGCGGTGAGGTCGTTGCGATTCTGCAGCGCGTCGCGGATCTGCCGGATCGTGTCGCTCTCGCGCGCGATGACCTCCCGCAGGCGATTGCCCTGGGCGCCCTGGAAGATGTTCCGAATGCCCTCGAGCTGACGGATCTGCAGCTCGAGGCCGCGACCGGTCTCGATCAGCTCGGCGCGACGCTGGGGCTGGAGATTGGGGCGCGCCAGCTCGACCCGGATGTCGTTCAGCTCCGCCTGCATCTTCGCGAGCGCCTCGGGGCCGGTGAACTCGGGCTGATCGCGGTTGCGATCGGCGGGAACCGGGATCACCCGCGCGCCGCCCTGGATCTGGACCGGTTCGCGCACGCGGATGTCCACGCGCGGCGCCGGGCCCGCGGCCACCTGCAGCGGCACGACCATCGTGTCGGCGTGCGGCTCGCCACCGGCGGCGATGCCATCGCCCGACGACACCCGCAGCGCCTGGCGGCGCGAACGGTGCCAGTCGCCGCGACTCGTCACGGGCGCGACGATCGGCGCGGCGCCGGGGACCGCCTCGACGCCGAGGGACGCCCGTCGGCGTTGCCACGCGAGCGCCAGCGTCTGCGCGTCCACGGGGTTGTCCTCGCCGAAGTCGGACCGGGTTCCGAGCTGCGTACGGATCCTGGTGCGCTCGCCGTCGCGGATGATGTCGATCGTCACGAGCTCGTCCGGGTGATGCGCGAGGATCAGGCACGTCATCAGGCGGTTGCGCTCGTTGAGCTGCGACTCCGCCGAGATGTCCACGCCGTCGATGGCGGTGATCACATCGTTGGGCAGCAGCTTCTGGGCCGCGGGGAACTGCGGGTACACCCGCGTCACGCGGATGCCTTCCTCGACCGGCTGCATCTGGACGCCGATGGCGTTCTGCGGGCCGGCGATGAAGCGGAGGCGCAGGCACTCGATGAGGCGCGCCCGCTGCTCGGGCAGCAGGGCGAAGGTTCGCAGCGCACGGACGAGGAGGCGCTCGGAGCAATGCTCGGAAGTGAGCAGCGCCTCCATCGCCCGCTCGCGCGATTGAAGGTCATCGGAGCCGAGATCGGACAGCAGCCGCGCCACCGGCTCCATCTCCGACGCGCGCACCGTCTCCAGGAGGCGATCGGCGTCGATGGGTTGTGGGGATGCGACCAACGGCGCGCCGGGCGGAAGGGCGACGGCCCCGCCGGCGACGATCAGCGTCGCGGGGAGCGTTCGGAGCAGTTGCTGGAAGCGCGTCGAATGTGCCATCGTGCGGCGTTCCCTGCCCGCGCCGAAACGAAATGCGCCGGCGTCGCGACGATCCTAGGCGAATTCCCCCCGTCGGGGGAGCGTCAAGCGGTCAAAAGGTCCACGAGCCGGTTGGCATGCTGGCGGACCCATACCGCCTTTCGACGCACCATGGCCAGAAATGCTCCACCGTCCAGGCCGGCAAACGCGCCCGTTGCCGCGATCGGCAGGGCCGCTTCCACCACGAGGGCCTCGATCATGAGCCACGGAAGGGCCTGAATCTCGGACGTGCTGAGGATGCAGCCCTCGACACTGTCGTACCCGCGGCAGAATCGCTTAAGCCGGGATTCATCCAGGTAATCCGGCCACTGGGCGATGTCCTGGCCCTCCATCGTGATGGAGAACTGCAGCGCGCCGTTGGCGACGTCGAGCGCCCGCGCCTCGGGACGGACGCCGTCGAAGTCGATCACCGCGACGAGGCGCTGGCCGCGGTAGAGCGTGTTCCCCGGGTGCCAGTCGCCGTGCACGATCTGGCGCGGCCACTCGCGCAGGCCGAGCTTGTCGGCCCTCTCGGAGGACTGCGCATACAGGTCGCGCAGCTCGGCGCAGAGGTCGGCGATGCCGGGGTGCTCGATCCGCGCGTCGCGCGGGATGTGATCGAGCGCCTCGGCGATGCCGGAGAGCGCGTGGTAGCCGTGCGGATGATGCGACGGCGGCGCGCCGTGGAAGCCCGAGATGATCTTGTGGAAGAGCGCCAGCGTGTGCCCCGCCTCGGTCGTCGCCGGCAGCGAGGCGTCGTAGCGCGAGCCGGGGATGAACTCGAAGAGCTCGTACACGCGCCCGCCGAGGCGCAGCGCCGTGTCGTCGTCATGACGCGTCGCGATCAAACGCGGCACGGGGAACTGGTGCGAAGCCAGGTAGTTCTGCACCGCATGCGCCGCGTCCACACGCTCGCTCTCGTCGCGTCCGGGCGCGCGGCGCTTGAGCAGGAAGAGCCCGTCGGCCGCCTTGATGAGGAGCTTGGGTGAACGGCGCGAGCCGCGCCGAAAGTCCTGGATCGATTCGATCGGCCCGATGTCGAAGCGCGACAGGACGATGGCGAGCTCTTCGAGCCCGAAGGTGTCGCGTTGCTGAGAGACGTGAGTCGGTGAGCGATCCGCGGAGGAGGCGACGAGCCCAACGCTGGCGCTCAGGTGCGGGCCGCGCTCGCTGACCGGAGACGGCGGACCCACGAGGGGCGAGGTCGGCGATCCCAGGACCCGTGTGGGGCCCGCAGCGGGATCGGGATGAAGAGGATTGCTCGTCATGTCGCCGGGCGCTGGGCTGGCCGAAAGGCCCGGGGGGTTGGATGGGACGGGGGACCGCCCTCCGCTCCTCTAAATGTACGTCCTATTCCGCGTTCTGCACCTGTTCTTTGATCCGATCGATGGCCCCTTTGACCTCGACGATGTCGCGCGAGATCTCCGCGTCCGAGGACTTGCTGGCGATCGTGTTCGCTTCTCGAAGCATTTCCTGGGCCAGAAAGTCCAGTGTGCGGCCGATGGGGCGGCCTTCCTTGTCGCTGATCAGCTCGCCGAACTGCTCGAGGTGCCCACGCAGCCGGGCCACCTCCTCGGCAATGTCGGTTTTATCGGCGTAGACCGCGATCTCCCGGATCAGGTCCGCCGGCTCCACCTTCAGGTTGATCTCCTGCAGCATCGAGTCGATCCGCGCCCGGAGGCGCTTCTCGTAGTCCTCGACGACCCGCGGCGCCCGGGCGGCGATCCGCGCCAACTTCTCCGAGATCAGCGCCGCGTGTTCGCGCAGGTCGGCCAGCAGCGCCTCGCCCTCGCGGGCGCGCATCGCCGTCAACTGATCGCACGCCTTGCGCATCAGGTCGAGCAGGACCTCGCGCGCCTTGTGCAGCCGCTCCTCCTCGTCCACCGGCGACTGCAGCACCCCCGGAAGAGAGAGCAGCGCACCGGCGTCGATCACGAGCTCCACGCCCTTGGGGCGCGGCGCCGACTCGATCTGCTTGAGGTAGCGCGCGAGCGCATCCTGATTGATCGAGTAGGCCGCGGCCGTGGACGAATCGGAGCAGCGGACGGTCAGGGTCACGCCGCCGCGATGGATGCGCCGGCGCAGCTCGGCTTCGAGTTCGGCTTCGAGGCCCTGCAGATCTTCCGGAAGGCGCATGCCGACCTTGAAGAACTTGGAGTTCAGCGCCCTGAGTTCGAGGAAGTAATGCACGCCCCCGTCGTGGAGCGACGCTTCGCCGTAGCCCGTCATGCTGCGGATCATGCGTTGGCTCCTCGGGTCGTCATGTGATCCGCCGGATTCAGCGCTGCGGTTCCGTCGCTTCGCCCTCGGGCTGCGCGGGCTCGGGTTCGGCGGGCGGGTTCTCGGTCGCGCCCTCCTCGACCGGGGCCGGCGCCGGCGTGGTCTCCGGAGCGGTCTGCACAGGCGTGGCCGCCTGGTCGGGCACGGCGTCGCCCGTGGTAGTCGACGTAGCCGTGGGCTGTGCCTCGACGTTCGACGGCGGTTCGACGACGTAGTTGATGCCGATCGACGTGAGGATGAAGAGCACGAAGATCGTGATCGTGGCGATGGTCAGGGCGTCGCCGGTCTTGGCGCCGAACGCGGTCTGGCCGGAGCCGGCGGAGGACGCGCCGAAGGCGCCGCTGAGCCCGCCGCCCTGGGGGCGCTGGACCAGCACGATCAGGATCATCAGGACGCTGATGATCAGAAAACCGACGACGGCGAGGCCGAGGAGAAAGCTGTTCTGCATGGGAAAGGAAAGCTCCGGGGACGCAAGGGACGCCGGCCGCCCTGAACGGGGCTGCGCGGCGATCGCAAGGGGCGAAGTGTAGCCGCTCCGGACGGGGAATGGGCGGGTTCAGGCCTGCTGGAGCCGCTTGGCCGCGGCGTCGCAGATCGCGACAAAGTCCGCCGCCTTCAGCGACGCCCCGCCGACCAGGCCCCCGTCCACGTCGGGCTGAGCGAACAGCTCGTCGGCGTTGTCGGGCTTGAGCGACCCGCCGTACTGGATCTGCATCGCGGCGGCGGTGTCGGCGTCGAAGAGCTCGTACATGACGCGCCGGATGTGCGCGTGGGCGGCCTGGGCGTCCGATGGCGCCGCGTTCCGGCCGGTGCCGATCGCC
>JBGTSD010000111.1:0-9681 GCA_041940385.1 Phycisphaerales bacterium
CGTCGTGGTCTTGCCGCTGCCGGTCGGACCGGTCAGGAGGATCATGCCCTCGGGCCGGCGCATCAGGCGGCGGAAGTCCTCGCGCTGGCGTTTGCTCAGGCCGAGCTCGTCGAGATCGAGCTGCACCGAGCCGCGATCGAGGATACGGAGCACCACGTCCTCGCCGTGCATCGACGGCAGGATCGACACGCGCACGTCGATCTGGCGGCCGGACGTCTGGAGCTGCACGCGGCCGTCCTGCGGCAGGCGGCGCTCGCCCACGTCCAGCCGCGCCATGATCTTGATGCGCGACACCAGCCCCGCGTACAGCGCCGGCGGCGGCGGATCGAGATCAAGCAGCTCGCCGTCCACGCGCACACGCAGGCGCGTCGAGCGCTCGGCGCGCTCGAAGTGGATATCCGAGGCGCTCAGCGACACCGCGCGCTCGATCGCCGCGGTGAGGAACTGCACGACGGGCGCCTCGGACGCAAGGTCGCGCAGCCGCTCCGCGTCGAGCAGCAGCACATCAGACCCGTCGTCGTCCGCGCCCTCGATCTCCGCGAGCACGCGGTCCAGCGCGCTCTCGACCTCGCGCTGCGTCGCCGCGAGCGGCTCCACCTCGCGCCCGGTCGCCTGACGCACGCTCTCGACTAGCGCCTCGTCCGGCGCCCACGCCATCGCCAGTCGCAGCGTCCCCTCGTCGGCGCTCACCGGAAGGACGGTGTTGAAGCGGAGGAACGCCGGCGACAGCAGCCCCGCGGCCTGCTGGTCCAGTTCGTCCAGATTCGACGGCGCCTCCCACACGCCGATGCCCAGCAGCTTGGCCAGCGCATCGCGCAGGTTCTCCTGGCTCAGCACGCCCGCCGTCACGAGCAAACGCCCGAGGCGCTGGCCCTGCTGACGGCGAAGGTTCACGAGGTTCTCGCCGTCCGCCGCGCTCAGGCGCCGGCGCGCGATGAGATCCTCGAGGATCGCCAGGTCCGCCTCGTCGGCGGACAGCAACGCCGGCGCACTGCGCTCGGGCGTCGCGTCGCGATGTGCATCGATGGTGGTCAGCTTCGTCTCCCGCGCCTTGAAGTCCCCGGAACTGCGCCGGTCACTGCCACGAGTAGATGTCCGCGTTCTCGCCCTCGCCGCCCTCGGTGTTGTCGGCGCCGAGGGAGTAGACCTCGTACTCGAAGCCCTGCTCCGACGCCGGCGCTCGGTAGCGCAGCGGGTTGCCCCAGCCGTCCACCGGCAGCGACTTGCGCTCGAGGTACGGGCCGTCCCACTTGTCCATATTCGGCGCGCTGTCCTTCTTCGTGATCAGCACGTCCAGGCCCTCTTCGGTCGAGGGGTACCGGCCGGTGTCCAGCTTGAACGATTGCAGCGCCGTGACCGTGTTGCCGATCTGCTGACGCGTGACCTGCGGCTTGGCCTTGCCGAGCTGGCCCAGCACCTTCGGCGCCACCAGCGTCGCGAGCAGCGCCAGAATGCCCAGCACCACCAGCAATTCGAGCAGGGTGAACGCACGTCGATTCCTGCGCATCGATCGATCCTCCTTGACGGATCGTGGCGCGGCGTGATGGGGTTGCCCGTGGTCGCCGCGGCCAGAAGCATCGCTGCTCCGGATCGGCCCGCCCGACCCGGCCGGACCCCAGCGCCCACCGTGGGGTGGCGGGACAGGGTCCTGGCGCCGTGCGTCCGGGCTTGCGCACGAGCGATATCGGACGGTATCACTCGACCCGGACACCGTCAATCGAATCACCCCGGACCCGGATCCGCACCCCGCCCTCGCTCACCACCACCCAGTCGCACTGCGAAACAAGCCCTCCCGGGCTCCAGACCATCATGATCCGCGGCGGCGGCTCGCGACCCGTGATCTCCTCGACCGTGCGGATCCCGCCTCGGCGCTGGCCGCCCTGCTCTTCCGCCGTCGTCCTCGCCCACCAGCCCGAGGGCAGGTCGAAGCGGCGATCGAGCACCGTCAGCCGGTTCGGCCCGGGCTCGTAGATCACGCTCACCGGCAGCCCCTTCTCCGTCGCCGCGAGCTGCCCGGAGCGGACCATCTCGATCACACCCTCGCGCACCCGGCGTTCCTCCCCCAGAGCCATCCGACCGATCGTCGGCGCGACGATCAACCCGGCGAGCGCGAGGATCGCCAGGACCAGCATCAGTTCGGCCAGCGAGAATCCACGGCGGAGCGAGTCGGCCCGGTCAGGGCGCGGCGTCGCCATCTTCCTCTTCCGCCGGCGCCTCCACCGTTTCGCCCATGCGCCGAAGGATCTCGGTCACGTCGTTGGTGTTGATGCGCGAATCGGAATTGACGTCGAGGTCCCCGCCGTCGAGATCGCGCCGAAATCCGATGACCCAGCGCATTACGAGCCGCGCGTCTTCCATGGTGACTACGCCGTCGCCGTCCACGTCGGGCGAGCCGCCGCCGGAGCCGTCGCCGTCCCCGTCGCCGTCGCCATCGCCGTTCCCGCCGCTGGAGAGCACCGGGCCGATGTGGGTGGAGATGTTCTGCGCGTTGAACGCCGCGGACAGCGGATTGGTCACGCCGAGGAAATCGACCGTGTACTGGTCGGTGGCGCCCGCGGAGGGCACGAGCGCGTAGCGGGCGTTCCCGCGCCGGTACTCGAAGCGGATCGTCACGGCGGTGTTGTTCGGGCGGGTGATGGTGAGCCCTTCCCACTCGCCGGCGCCGTCCACCTGGTCCTCGATGACGCCGCCGCCCTCGATGACCGCGGCGACTCGATCGCCGGTGCGCGGCGAGATGCTCGCGTTCCCGTTCACGCGCCCGTTGATGATCATGAAGTAGGTCAGCGGCGCCGACCCGCCCCCGGAGCCTCCTCCGGAACCGCCGCCTCCGGTCTGGGCGACCGCGGGACCGCTCAGGACGGCGCCGAGGCAGACCGCGGAGAGCGTCACGAGCCGTCGGATGGTGGAGTGGATCATGCTCGGAAGGCCTCCAGGACGCCACGGGGAGGGGCGTCAGGAGAATTGTACGTGCGAGGTCTCCTGCGGGTCCGTCGATCGGAGCTTCGCCCGCGCATGAAAAAAGCGGGCGTCCCGAAGGACGCCCGCCTGTGATCAGCCAGGATCAGATTCGTCGGAGATCACTCGACGAACTGCGTATCCGTGAAGAGCAGGTAGCCATCGTTGGCCGGGACCGACTCGAAGTCGGAGAAGGTCGGCTGGCCTTCGATGAAGATGAGCACGCCCTCTTCGTCAGTCATGGACATGACGATCTGGTTGCCCGCGGGGGCACCAGCGTTGGAGGACGTGATCGCATCGCCACGCGTGTTGACCAGCAGGTGCCAGCCACCATTCGTGGAGTTCGGGGTGATCGTCTGAGACGCGCCCGAGATGTCCTCGGCGAGGGTGCCGAAGGTGAACCACACCCAGTCCGAGCTCCAGTCATTGAACTCGAGAGCGTAGGCGTAGCCGGTGGCGATGCGGTTCAGGCCGCGGGCCGAGCCGCAGTACACGCCGCGCGTGTCCAGGGCGAGGGCCGTGGCGATGTCCGGCATGATGGGCTCCTTGTCGTCCTCGTCGAGCATGACGAAGAAGCCGCGGGCCGTGGTGCCGGAGGGGAAGGCCACGACGGAGTTGAACGGCGCCGTAGCGGTGCCGGTGCCCGTCGGGACCACGACCGGGTTCGGGCGAGTGGCCGTCGTGCCGAAGTCCTGGCCAGCGCCAGAGACATTCGAGCGCGTCGGGCTCGAGGCCGAAGCCGGGAAGAACATCCAGTCGTCCTGAACATACTGATCCATGCGGTACGGGTGCACGAAGTCCGCATTGATGTTGAACACGATCGGCTGGTTGTTGGCGAAGGTGAACGACTTCACGCCGGTGGCGACGTCCGCCTGGTTGTCGGCGGCGAAGGTCACGCGACGGACGAGGAGGTTGTTCGCGAGGAACGGCTCCACGTCGCTGAAGTTGTCATCGGGGCACACGACGAAGACGACCGGGCAGCCGAGGTAGTCCTTGGCGCCGCGGGTGTGCAGGGTGTAGGGACGAGCGCCATTCGCGTCGGCGTCGCCGGTGATGAAGGTGTTGCCGATGAACTCGAAGCCGCCCTCGAAGGTCAGGGTGCCGTTGCTGATGCCGGCGCCGGTGACATTGAAACGACCGGGGGTCGTCGTGTCGCGGCGGAGGGTCAGCGCGATCGGCTTGACGACGAAGGAGGAGTCGATGTTCTGGTAGAGGAGGACCTGCTCGGTGAGCTCGGTGTCGCCGTCGGTCTCGAGCTCGGCGACCTGGTAGATGTCAAGGTCGGGCTTGCTGTTGATGATGCCGCAGGGGCTCAGGTTGCCTTCGCAGGAGTCGCCGTCGCCCTTGAGCTGCGGGTGGAAGTAGACGACGGTGCCATCGGGGATGGTCGCCGTGGTGCCGGTGGCGAAGAGGCCATCGACGCCGAGCGAGCCGACGTAGGTGACGCCCTTGTAGACGAAGCGGAGGTCACCGCAGTCGGTGACGGACTTGAAGACGTACGCGGCGATCTCGGCGCCGAGCGCGTCCTCGTCCTCGCCGCCGAGGTCAAGCAGACCGACGTAGGTTTCGCCGATCGGGTTGCCTTCGGGGCTCGGGGTGCTCGGACGAGCAACGTCGACCGAGATGAACTCGGAGGGAACCTCAGAGCCGTTGGTGGCGTCGACGAGCGTCGTCGCCGGGTCCTCGAGCTCCGTGGAGTCGCGGTAGCCGACGAAGAAGTCTTCCTGACCAAGCTCGCAGCCCTCGACCATGGTCAGCACGAAGAGGTAGCAGCCGTCCGCGCGCTCCTCGGTGCCGATGTCGATGGACTCGACGAGACCGACCAGGTCGCCGTAGTCGCCATTGTCGCCGCCGAAGTCGTCACCCTGGATGAAGAAGCGCTCGAGCAGCTCGGAGAGCGTGCCGTCGGCTTCGACCTCGCCGGTGGTCTTCAGGACGATCGTGGTGACGAGGTTGGTCTCGTCATCGACGAACGCCACGGCGTCGTCCTTGAACGTCGCGGCGGGGAGACCGAGCTCGACGAGCTTGGTCTTGGCCGTGACCGGATCGATGCGGTTGCCATCGGCGTCCTCGATCGGGGCGCCGGGGTTGAACACCGCGACCTCGATGACGGTCTCGGAGTCGAGACCGGGGAGGCCCTCGATGAAGACGCGGTTGTCGCCGCCGAAGCCGCCGTCAAAGTCGGCGCCATCGATCGCGACGCGCACGCCGTCCTCGAAGAAGAGGAACATCGACTCGACCTCGTCGAAGCCGTTCGGATTGAACACGCCTTCGGAGAAGCCGACCGTCACGTCGAAGATCGGGTTGCCGGTGCCGAACGCGCCGAGCAGGGCCGGGGCAGCGCCGTCGGAGACTTCGCCGCCTTCGGCGGTCATTTCGCCGCCGTCAACCATGTCGAACGTGCCGACCGCGGAGTTGCCGAGACCCTCGGCGCCCTCGACGGCGTTGACGTTGATGCCGAACAGGTAGACATCGGCGTCGCCGGTGCCGACGAGGATCGACGTCGTGCCGTCGTTGGCCGTGCCGTCCACGGGGACGGTCGGGGCCGTGAAGGTCACGCTGTCGTTGCTGACGTACATCGTCGCCAGGGCCGCGCCGTTGATGGCGAGGAGCTGGTCGGCGAAGTCATCGGCGTCGCCCGAATCGATCTCGGGGATGCCGAGGTTGGCGTCGAGGCCGGTGGTGAGGTCGGAGATCGTCACGCCCGGATCGAACGCGAGGCCCATCTGGCCGGCGTCGAGCGAGGAGACGGACTCGTCAAAGATGGCCTTGATCGTGCCGACGAACTCGCAGAGACCAGTGGTGGTCGCCTGCGTGATGACGGCGGCGAGGATCGGACGGGCCAGGTCCTCGACATCGGCCTCGGTGTCCGACGCGATCGTCGCGCCCAGCGCGTTGCCGAGCAGCGGGGTCTCGTCGGTGTCGATCTCGAGGCGGAGCGGGAATCGCTCGTCGAGACCCATGAAGGAAATCCCGCCCTCGGGCGACCAGGTGCCGTCGGAGTTGACGCTGTAGTCGCCGTCGTTCAGGAAGAACTGCACGAAGACGCGGTCGGAGGCCTCTTCGATGACGTTGTCATCGGCGGTGCCGTCCTGGTCCTCGTCATCGATGCCGATCACCTCGGTGTTCGTCGGCAGCGTGGCCTGCACGGTGACGCCGAACGCCACGACGACGTCGTTGCCGTCGTCGTCGGTCGCGACCAGGACGAACTGCGCGGGATTCGCGCCGCCCGTGTTGGTCGGGGTGGCCGAGAGATCCATCGCGCCCCAGACTTCGAAGGTGTCGCCGTCGAAGTTCGGGCCGGAGCCCTGGAGCAGGGTGAACTCTTCGACTTCGATGTCGCCGGCGAGGCCCATCTGCGCGAAGGTGCTGTTGGAGGCGAGGCCGCCCGCGACGGAGTTCACTTCGCCGGCCGAGCCGTCGGCGAGGCCGACGGTGAAGCCGATGAACCGGCTGCGGATGTCGGCGATGGCCGCCGCGTCGGTGATGTCGGGGTTGACATCGATGTTGATGATGCGGTTGAAGTCGCTGTCGCCCGTGCCGTCCACGGTGATGCCCGCGACGGTGTAGGGACCGCCGGCGAGACCGTTGAGGTAGGACGAGAGCGCCTGGGCGCCGGCGCCGGAGGCGTTGGTGCCGACCAGGAAGTCGGTCGCCTCATCGAGACCGGCCTCGACGGTGTCGGCGGGATTCTCGCCGGAGTCGTCGATGAGCTGGTGATTGGCGAGGATCGAGATGTTCTCGATCTGCATGGAGTCGTTGCCCGTCGCGGCGAGCGCGGGGAGAACGCTCGAACCGGTGCGCTGGATGCAGCCCCACTCCGTGACGACCTCGGGGACGCCGTCGGAGTCGGTGTCGATCGCGACCAGGAAGATGTCGAAGGCGTTGTTGAAGCGGTAGGAGTTCGCCGTGAGACCGCCGCCGCCGTCCGGATCCGCGCCCCAGAACTCATCGAGCGGGATGTCGATGCCGGCGTTGAGCAGGCCCTCGGTCACCTCGGCGTCCGTGTCGAGCGACGCGATCGAGGTGAACTCGAGCGTGAAGAACTCGGTGCCCTCGGTGCCGGCGCCGATGTAGGTCATCATGTCCGTGATGGACGTGCCGAAGGACGCGATGTCCGTCGAGCGCGCCAGCAGGATGAACGAACCCGGGTCGTCCGCGTCCGCCGCGGCGTTGGAGTTCGCGATGAGGTGCAGCGCAGCGTCATCGTCGTACTGACCGAAGTTCGGGATCACGGCGCGGCTGCGATTACGCACGCCGCCGCCGCCGGTGGTCTCGACCGTGAGCGACGAGTTGGCGCCGGCGGTGCCGTTGAGCGTGCCGGAGAGCGTCGTCGCGACGCTGGTGTCGAGAACCTCGCGCGGGAACAGGAAGGTCGCGACCGTCGAGTCGTCGCCGCTCGGGATCGTGCCCGACGACGGACCTCCGTTGTGCTGCGCGAGCGTCAACGTCGCGGCGTTCGCGACGGAGACCGCGAAACCCGCCGCGACGACCATGGTGGCCGTAGCGCCGATGTTCCGCAGAGCGGAAGAGTTGAAACGCCTCATCTGAATGGTTCCTTTCTTCTCCTGGCTGGAAAAGACCACGGGGTTGTTGATCCTCGTTGCCTGCCGACGCTCGGCATCGCTCGATGCGCCGGCGTGAACTCTGTTGTCGTCGAACCGATCATCAGCGCCGGCGACCGACGCCGAGCTGCGATGCAAGAGAGGGGACCTAGCTTTTCAGTCCGGCCGGGACACACGTCTTGCCCGTCCGGGAGCCTCCATACTAGCAACTACAAACGAGCCCACGCTAACCGGGGCCTCGGTGGACTATCGGAACTCGGGTGGTCCGGATATTCAAAAACCGACCAATACGGGGTGACTTCCTCCGGGGAGGCCCAAACGGACCATCCCCCCGCGGCCTGCCGCCGCGCCCATTCCAAACCCGCCGCGAGACTCCTAGCGGGGCCGTTACCGTCGGCCCTCCCTCGCGCGCCGCTGCAAAGAAAGCCCATTGTGCAATCCCCGTCCCGACGTGCATCATCGGGAACGATGATTTTTCCGGACCTGCCCCGTACCGCACGGGACCTGGGCATTGTCCCGTGCCGTTCTCGGACCGACCGTCAGCGTATCAACTTACCCCGGATCGCTCACGCCGTTTGAGCTCGATCTCCCCCGAACCGCCCGAACCACCGGATCCCGCCGAAGCCCCGCCACTTTCCGCGGCGGCCGGCTCGGTGGGCGTCGTCGGCGCCGCGGGAAGCGGGCCCGCGACGCGATAGGCCTCCAGAAGCCGCCCCACCACAAAGCGGACGACATCCGCCTTGCTTCGGGTTCCCAGCTTCTGGTTGATGCGCATCAGGTGCGTGCGGAGCGTCGGCAGCGCGATGTACAGGCGCTCCGCAACGGCCTCGTTCGGGCCGCCGGCGCAGATCGCGAAGACGACTTCGCGCTCACGATCCGTCAGCCCGCTCAGGTCCGCTTCGAGCCGGCGGCACTCGGAGTCGAGCAGCCGCAGCGACCATGGCTCCTCACGATCGCGCCCGCCCGTCCGCACGACGGCAGGGCGCCGCTTCGCGCCGTTTCGCGGCGTGTTTCCGGAATTCGCGAGTGGACGAAGCTCCACCGCGGCGGCGATGCGGTTCGTGTTGGTTTCCATCCTGGAAAGAGCTCTCCCCTGCGCTGGCGGTTCCTGGCAGACCACCCGGGGCCATTATGAAGGCAGTTGTCGGGGTCGGCAAGGAATGCGCCCGCAAAAACCGGGGGAGATACCCCGAAAACGCCGTTTCTCTGGGACGAACGCGGTTCGCGCCGCGGAATCGTCGGTCCCGACTCCCCTGATGCGCGGCGCGAACGACGACCCTCAGGCGGGGCGCTCGACGCGCGGCGATTCGGGCCAGTCGAGGTGGAAGAACTGGCCGCGCGGCTTGTCGACGCGCTCGTATGTGTGCGCCCCGAAGTAGTCGCGCTGGGCCTGGAGCAGGTTGGCCGGGAGCGAGGCGGAGCGGCAGGAGTCGTAGTACGCCAGCGCGCTCGAGAACGACGGCGTGGGGACGCCGATGGTCGCGGCGAGCGACACGACCTTGCGCCAGTGCATCTGGCAGCGCTCGACGGTGCTCGCGAAGTACTCGTCGAGCAGCAGATTCGGCAGATCGGCGCGACGACGGTACGCCTCGGTGATGCGCTGGAGGAAGCGCGCGCGGATGATGCATCCGCCGCGCCAGATGCGCGCGATCGTCGCAAAGTCCGGCGTCCAGCCGTGCTCGGCGCCCCACGCGCTCATGAGCGCGAATCCCTGCGCGTAGGAGCAGATCTTCGAGCAGAGGAGCGCATCGCGCACCGCTTCGACGAAGTGCGCCGCGTCGCCGGTGAAGTGCGTGTGCTCCTTCGGGCCGTGGAGGATCTTCGACGCCTCGACGCGGAACTCCTTCTCGGCGCTCATGCAGCGCGCGAAGACGGCCTCGGCGATGGTCGCGGCGGGGACGCCGAGGTCCAGCGCCGAGACGCTCGTCCACTTGCCGGTGCCCTTCTGCCCCGCGGCGTCGAGCACGATGTCCACGAAGGGCTTGCCGGTCGAGGGATCGTCCTGCGCGAGGATGTCGGCGGTGATCTCGACGAGGAACGAGTCGAGCTCGCCCTGATTCCATTCGGCGAAGACCTTGCCGATGGCCTTGGGCTGCATGCCCAGGCCCCGGCGCATGAGGTCGTATGCCTCGCAGATCATCTGCATGTCGCCATACTCGAT
>JBGTSD010000112.1:0-9671 GCA_041940385.1 Phycisphaerales bacterium
TACCACTGAGCTACGGTGGCGTTCACGCCCCGCCCCCTGATACGTCGGGCGAGGGGCATGAATGTAGCCCCGCCAAACAGGCCATACAAGTCCTGAGCGGCCTTCCGGCCCGGCCCGGAAGCACTTTCGAGCCGCTCTGCGGCGGCGTCAGCGGGGTCGCGTGGCCCGGGGGCAAAAAAACCGGCGCGGCCCGCGACCAGGCGGGCCGCGCCGGCGGGAAATCCATTAATTGCAGGGCGCGTTGTACGCGGAGAGCACGAGGTTCAGGTCGGCGAAGTCCACGTCGCCGTCCTGATCGACGTCGGCGGGGCTGCCGGGGGCGGAGGTGTTGTATTCGGAGAGGACGATGTTGAGGTCGGCGAAGTCCACCGTGCCGTCGCCGTTGACGTCCGCGGGGCAGAACGAGGGGCACGGGGGCAGGTCGCGGATGTTCACGCCGCCGACGGCGTCGAGGTCGAAGCCGTCGCCGTTGCCGGCGTTGCCCGGCGAGAGCGCCCGGACGCGCACGAAGCGCGCCTCGGCCAGGCCGGAGGGGCCGAGGTCGTAGGAGCGGGCGTACGAGGGGTTGTTGTGCGCCTCGTCGCCGTCGATGTCGACCGCGGCGCCCTCGCTGCTCTTGACGCTGAAGAAGGTCACGCCGTCGGCGCTGACGAGCACGTCGATCAGGCCGAACTCGAGGACGCCGAAGTCCACCTCGTAGACGTTGAGGTCGGGGCCGGCGCCGTTGACGAGGGGACGATCGCCGAAGTCGAGCGTCACCTGATTGGCGCCGAGGCCGATGTAGATGTCGTCGGGCGCGCCGACGACGCGCTGCGGCTGGCCGGTCGTGTCGTGCTGCGCGGTGAGCGGGAAGCGCGACTCCGCTTCATCGAGCACGCCGTTGTTGGAGCAGTCCATCCACGGATGCTCGAGGATCTGGCAGACGTCGACCGCGCCGTCGCCGTTGAAGTTGTGCGCCTGGACCTCGTACGCGCCGATGTCCGCGCCGGAGCCGACGCAGGAGACGTCGACGGTGCGCGGCAGGCGGAGGTAGTCCATGGTCGCCGGCGCCGTCATGGACGCCGCGTCGATCGCGGGCGAGGCGGGGAGCAGTCGGTAGTCGTTGAGGAATGCGTTCACGAAGAGGGGGTCACCGAGAGTGTTGCCGGCGCCGGCGCCGGACCAGCCGCTGGTGAGGACGCAGTTGGAAACGGTGGAGGAGGCGTTGGGCGCGGAGATGTTCCAGCCCTGGCCGCGGACGATGGAGTTGGTGAGCGTGAGGATCGAGCCGCCGGAGAAGCTCAGGGCGTTGGGGAAGTTCTCGTTTCCGGTGGTGTTCTCGTTGAACGTGCAGTGATCGATGGTGACGAGCGGGTTGCCGGACACGGTGACGGCGCCGCCGAAAGTCTGGCTGTGGTTGCGCGAGAACACGGAGTTGCGGATGCTGACCTGCATGGGGGTTTCGTAGCTGGCCACGGCGACGGCGCCGCCGCTGCCGGTCGAGAAGTTCCCGCCGAACCAGCAGCGCTCGATGGTGAGCACGCCTCGTGATCCGGAGATGGCGGAGCCCGCGCTGGCGGCGTTCTGCACGAACACGCAGTCGGTGAGCGTCATGTTGAGATCGACGCCGCTGATGGCGCCGGCGCCGGGTCCGCCGGGCGCGTTGCGGAAGTCGCAGCGCGTCGCGGTCATCGAGCCGCCGAGGCAGCTCACCATGCCGCCCGAGTTCGCGGTGTTGTCGTCGAAGACGCAGTCGGTCAGCGTGAGGACGCCGTCGTACTGGGCGATGGCGGCGCCGTTGCCGGTGGTCGTGTTGCCTTCGAAGCGGCAGTTGCGCACCGAGAGCGAGACCATGGTGCGGATCGCGGCGCCGCTGGTGTTGGCCACGGCGCCGCTCATGGTGAAGCCGTCGATGACGCTGTCGGCCGACGCGGTCTGCTGGAACACGAAGGTCGGCGAGCCGGAGGTTCCGCCGACGATGCGGGTGACCGAAGGACCGCCGGGCGCGCGAAGCGTGAGGCGGCGGTTGGGCATGAGGATCACGCCGGCGTAGACGCCGGGGTGGACGAGGATCTCGTCGCCGTTCGCGGACGCGGCGATGGCGGCGGCGAGCGTGGCCTTGGGGCCGTTCGCGCCGCCGCAGGTGGAGGTCTGTCCGGTGTTGGTGTCGCTGCCGCAGGTGGACACGTGGATGGTGGCGGCGTGTCCGGCCGCGGAGGCGAGGAGGCCGATGACGAGGGCGATGGTCGAGCGGTTCATGATGCACCTGTGTGGTCGTTGGACTGTTCGGGGAGCCGGCGCCCCCTGCGTCGGCGGCGTCGGACGTCCCGTCGCCGCGGTCCATCCGGAATGGCGCGTTCGGCGCCATCACGGCCGGCCCGCGATACTCCCGGCGTGCGACCCGCCGTCTTCCTTGATCGCGACGACACGCTCATCCGGCGCCGGGGCGGTCTGCCCACGGGCGACCTGGGGGATCCCGCGGACGTGGAGGCGATTCCCGGGGCCCGGGAGGCGCTGGCCCGGCTGAAGCGCGCCGGGTTCACGCTGGTGGTGGCCACGAACCAGGGCGGCGTGGCGCGGGGGCGGTACACGCTGGCGGATGTCGATCGCGTGCATGCGCGGGTGAACGAGTTGATGGGCGGGGTGATCGACGCGTTCCGCGCGTGCCCGTGGCATCCGGAGGGGACGGTGCCGGAGTTCACGCGCGAGCATGAGTGGCGCAAGCCGCGGCCCGGGATGCTGCTCGATGCGGCGGAGAAGATGGGGCTCGACTTGTCGCGCTCGTGGATGATCGGCGATGCGGAGCGCGATGCGCTGGCGGGGAAGGGCGCGGGGTGCCGGACGATCCTGGTGGGGGATGGGAGCGCGTTCCGCGTGTATCACCCCGGCGCGGACTCGGGCGCGGCGGTTGCGGACCATCACGTGATGACGATGGGCGAGGCGGCGGACATCGTGCTGCGCGCGAGCGGCGCCCGCGCGGAGGAACTCCCGGGTGAGTCGGCGCGGGTGCTGGTGGTGCTGCCGTCGTGGATTGGGGATGCGGTGATGGCGACGCCGGCGCTGGAGATGTTGCGGCGCGCGAGGCCGGGGGCGCTGATTGGTGGCTTGGCGCGAGGCGGGGTGGATGAGGTGCTTTCCGGGAGCGGGTTGATCGACCAGTTTCATCGCGGCGCGAGCGGGGGGATCATGGCGCCAAAGGTCTCGGCGCAGCGCGTGCGGATGGGGCGGTACGGGAGCGCGGCGCTGCTGACGAATTCGTTTTCGACGGCGCTGGCGACGCGACTCGCGGGGATCCCGCGGCGTGTGGGCTACGAGCGCGACGGGCGGAGCATGCTGCTGACGGATCGGCTGAGCGCGCCGCGGCGGAAGGATGTCGAGCCGTTCCGGCGGGCGAAGGAGAAGCTCGGCGATTGGGCGCCGGTGAGCGCGTGCGACTACTACGTGCGCTTGATGCGGTTCTTCCTCGCGGATGAATCGATCGAGCCGGGGACGATGCAATTGGGCGTTACGACCGAGCAAAAGAACGCGGCGCGCGGCGTGCTCGAGCGCACGGGCGTGCGCGCGGGCGAGGCGTACGCGGTGCTCAATCCGGGTGGCAACAATCCGGCGAAGCGCTGGCCCCCGGAGCGATTTGCCGACGTGGCGAAGCGGCTTGTCGAGAAGCACGGGCTGCGCGTGCTGGTGAATGGTTCGCCGGCGGAGGCGGAGGTGACGGGCGCGGTGGTGGAGATGAGCGGCGCGGGCGCGGTGGACCTGGCGCGCTGCGGCGGGTCGATCGGCGCGCTCAAGGCGATCGTGCGCGATGCGCGGATATTGGTGACGAACGACACGGGGCCGCGGCACATCGCGGCGGCCTTCGGCACGCCGGTGGTGGCGCTCTTCGGGCCGACGGACCCGCGCTGGACGGACATCTCGAACTACCTGCCGGCGCGGCGCGACGGCAAGCGTGGCGACGTCGAGCGCGTCATCGTCGCGGACCCGACATTGCCGGAGGAACTGGTGGCGGACGATCACCCGGAACGGTGCCGCGTGGAGAGGATCGAGACGAGCTCGGTGATCGACGCCGTGGACGAACTGCTCGACTAGCGGAGCGGGTTGACCTTCGGCGTGGGGTCGCCGTGTTCGCGGATGGATTCCTCGATGGCGCGCCAGACGGCCTTGCGGGCGCCGCGGGGCGCGCCGTGCGGGTGCGCGGCGTCGGTGGTCGCGGCGATGAGGGTGCGCATGCGCATGGTTCGCGGCGGGGGGCAGGCGCAGCCGAGGGGTTCGAGCATGAGGGACTTGAGCATGCGGAGCGCGCCGATCTTCAGGCGGTCGCGCTTGATGTCGACGGCGTCGATGACGGCGATGTGCGGCTCGGGTTCGGAGAGGTCGACGATGAGGTTGGAGGGTTTGTGGTCGCGGTTGAAGATCCGAGCCGCGGCGAAGCGCTGGAGCTGCGCGCCGAGCGCGCGGGCGACGGCGCATTGCGTGGGGAAGTCGATCGCGCCGGCGCGGCGATTCGCAAGGTCATCGAGGTGATGGAGCAGTGTGCGCCCGAGGATGGCGCGGAGGACGAGCGATTCGCGCGGGTCGCCGGTGGCCTGGTCCCTGCCTCGGACGTGGAGAAGCACTTCCGCGGTGGGGACGCCGGCGCGTTCGAGGCGCGTGGTCGCGCGGACGTGGCGGTCGGCCTGGGTGCGGGCCGCGAGGGCGTTGAGGCGGTCCTTGGCGCGCGCGAGGCGCGCGGTCTTGATGATGAGCGCACCGTGGGTCGGGTGCGTGGCGCGGAGGACGGTGGTGCGGGTGTCGCGCTTGAGGACTTCGGCGCGGGCGAGGAAGTCGCGCGAGGCGATCTGCGCGGCGAGGGCGCGCGGCTCGGGCACGGTGGTGTGGAGGATGCGCTGCCGCGCATCGGGAGGGGCGATCACGGCGGATCAGCGTACGGCGTCGGGGGTTCAGACGCGCGCGGGGGTTTCGACGCGGCTGGGCGCGGCCTGCTGCAGGTCGTCGGCCCAGGCGATCTCGACGGAGATGTCGAAGAGACTGAGCAGGGCCTTCATGTGGCGCTCGATGCTCTGGCGGGCTTCGGCGAGGTAGCGCTGGTCGTTGATGGTGAAGAGGGAGGAGGCCTGCTCCTGCGCGCGGCGCATGAGGTCCTTCTGGGTCGGCGCGTTGACCTGGATGACGTCGAGGAGTCCGAGGACGCGCCCGGCCTGGATGTCGTAGGGCTCGAGGTCGGTGAGGCGCAGGGCGCCCTCGATCGGCGGGAGGGTGATGCGGTAGTGATCGGGGGAGGTTTCCTCGACGTCGCTCGGGCGCAGGCGCGCGAGGTCGACGGAGTACTGCTTCTCGAAGTGAAAGATCATCGCGACGCGCGCCTGGGAGAGGAGCATCGGCGGCAGCCACGACCAGCCCTTGGTGGTGGTGGCGATCTCTTTCGCGTTGACTTCGAGGCCGACGAGACGGCCGACGGCGCGGATGCGCTCGGCGATCGAGATGGAGTTGAACGTCTCGGGCGCGCTGGCGCCGGCGCGGCGGAGGATGAGGAAGGTGACGAGGGCGCCGCCGACGACGCCGAGGATGGTGAGGATGAGTTCGGCCATGGGTGCGGGCCTCCGAAGCGTTTTTCGGGGGCGGGGGCGCCGGCTTTCAGGCGGCGCCGGTGACGGCTGTGGCGCGGGGACGCGCGATGTTCTGGGGCGTCACCGAGCCGAGCACGAGGAGATTGGCGCCGCATTCGGGGCAGGTGTTGCGTCCGGGCGCGGCGGGGTAGCCGCAGGCGGCGCAGTTGCGCGGCTGATCGGCGGGGAGGGTGGCGTTGGTGTGCTCGGTGAGTTCGCCGGCTTCGAAGGCGCGGATGAGGAAGTGCAGTCCGGCGGAGAACAGGCCGCAGAAGAGCACGAAGCCGAGGATCGCGCCCATCATGCGGAGCATGGGGTGGAGGCCGGCGACGAAGGACTGCGCCTGGGGCAGGATGACGGGCGCGGCGAGCGCGAGCGCGGCGCCGGTGAGGACGGCGCCGATAAAGAGGCGGCGGAAGGAGACGCCGGGGCGGCGGAGGAGCACGGTCGCGGCGGCGAGCACGCCGAACGCGCCGGCGACGGCGAAGCGCGCGGCGGTGAAGGGATCGCGGAGCATGGACGCGCTGTAGAGCGGCACGGCGCGCGCGGTGCTGTAGGAGACGGCGGAGGCGACGATGACGACGCCGGCGACGGAGGCGAGGGTGAGCCCCGTGCCCTCGGTGAAGCGGCCTCGCGCGAGGAGGATGGCGAACACACCGGCGACGACGGCGATGGCCTCGAAGCCGATGGAGTAGACGTTGATGGGGGTGGCGCCGGCGGCCTGGGCGATGCGCAGGGCGCTCGAGGCGATGACGAGCATGCCGAGGATGGCGCTCAGGAGCAGGATGGGCTTGGGGGGATTCTGCATGCGGGTTGTTCGGAGAAGGATCGGCCTGCGCGGGGCGGGATCTGAAGGCAATGGTAGGGGCGGGCGGGCGCGGGGGCGGATATAAGGATCGGCGTGGCCCGAGAGCGATCACGCACGAGTGTCGGCGCGAACGAGGCGGTGGAGTTCTTCGCGGGTGTGGGGCTGGTGCGCGCGGCGATCGAGGGGGCCTCAGCGGGGTGGCGCGCGGCGTGGGCGAACGACTTTGATCCGGGCAAGCGCCGTATCTACGAGGCGTGGTGGGGCGAGGGTTCGATCGACGGGCGCGATGTGCGCGAGGTGAGGGCCGCGGAGCTGCCGCGCGCGCGGCTGTGGACGGCGTCGTTCCCCTGCACGGACCTGAGCGTGGCGGGCGGGCGCGCGGGGATTCACGCGGGTCAGTCGAGCGCGGTGTGGGCGGTTTTGGGGCTGCTGCGCGAGCTGGGCGATGCGGGGCCGGAGCACATCCTGTTCGAGAACGTGGTGGGGCTGCTCTCGAGCCATGGCGGCGCGGACCTGCGCGCGCTGGTGGAGGCGCTCAACGGCGCGGGGTTCGGGGTGGACCCGCTGTTCGTGGATGCGCGGTGGTTCACGGCGCAGAGCCGGCCGCGGTTGTTCTTGATCGCGAGCCGGAAAGACGTGGTCGAGCGTGCGGATGTGTCGGAGCTGGAGCCGAGCGCGGTGCGGCCGGCGCGCTTGGTGGAGGCGATGCGCGCGTCGGCGGACCTGTGCTGGCAGGCGCGCGGGGTGGAGGCGCCTCGGGCGAACGGCGCACGGGTGGAGGATGTGCTCGAGAAAGTGCCGGAGGATTCGGCGCGGTGGTGGCCGCGGGAGCGGGCGGAGTATTTCTTCAACCAGATCCATCCCGGTCATCGCGCGATGGCGGAGCGGATGATCCGCGGCGATGTCGAGCGCGTGGCCACTGCGTTCCGGCGGGTGCGCGCGATCGACGGGGTGAAGAAGAGCTTGATCGAGCTGCGCAGCGATGGGCTCGCGGGGTGTCTGCGCCTGCCGAAGGGCGGGAGCGCGAAGCAGATGCTCTTCAGCGCCGGGAGCGGGCGGTATCGCGTGCGATTGCTGACGGCGCGCGAGTGCGGGCGGCTGCAGGGCGTGGAGCTGCCGGGGCGGCTGCTCGAGCGGTTCAGCGATGACGAGTGGTACGCGGCGCTGGGCGATGCGGTGTGCGTGCCCGCGGCGCGCTGGGCGGCGGAGCAGATTGACGGTGCATCGCGCGTCGTCGTGCGTGAGCGCGAGGGGCTCTTTACGAGCCGGTGACGATCGCGACGCCGCTGGAGGTGCCGATGCGATCGGCGCCGGCGTCGATCATGCGCAGGGCATCGTCGCGGGTGCGGATGCCGCCGCTGGCTTTCACCTGAAGTGATCCCGCGTGCTTGCGCAGGAGGCGCACGGCGTCGAGCGTGGCGCCGCCCGCGGCGTGGAAGCCGGTGGAGGTCTTGACGAAGTCGCAGCCGGATTCCTGCGCGGCGCGGCAGCCGGCGGCGATCATGGCTTCGTAGTCGGCGTCGTTCTCGGCGGCGGCCTTGAGGGCGGCGGTCTCGAGAATGACCTTGACGACGATGCCCGGCGCCGCGGCGCGGACTGCGCGCACGGTGTGCATCAGCATGTCGCGCTGGTTGTCCGCGGCCTTGTGGAGGAGGAGGGGCAGGTGGGCGACGATGTCGATCTCGTCGGCGCCGCCGGACTCGCGCTTGGCGAGGGTGGTGCACTCGAGGGAGGTGGCCATGGGGCTCATGGCGCCCAGGGGGAAGTTGGCGACGGCGCAGGCCTTGACGCCGTGGTCGTCGCGCTCCGCGGCCTGGTCGAGGAGCAGGCGGATCTCGCGCAGGAAGGCGCCGTTGACGCAGACGGAGGCGAAGCGGTGTTCGACGGCTTCGCGGACGAGGCGCGCCGCGTCGGTGCGGGTCGTCTCGGGCTTGAGCATCGTGTGATCGATGCGCCTGGCGAGCGTGGCGTTGTCCATGAGCCCGGATGTTAGGTGGCGGGGCCGGCTTCGGCGGGCTGCGGCGCCGGGTCCTCGACGGGCTCGCGCCAGCGGCGGAGCTGGATCATGGACCAGCCGTGCTCGTCGGGGACGAGCGTCGCGGCGTAGCGGATGACGTTGTCGCCGGATGAGAGCTGCATGACGACGACGCGGGCCCGCGCGCGGTCGTAGGTGTCGACGTGCTCGATGGTGTCCCAGAGGGTGAGCACGGAGACGCCGATGAGGGAGCGCACGCTCTCGGGGGTGTGGCGGAGCTGGCGGCGATTGTCGAAGTGCGCGAGGAAGCAGGCGTAGTCGAAGCGCCGGAGCGCCTCGAACGCGCTGAAGGTGGTCTGCACCGGGTCGGAGCGGTCGAGCCGGTCGCGCATCTCGTAGAACTCGGGGGTGCGCCACTCGAACCAGCCGCGCGTGCCGCGCACGCGGGAGTCGTTGAGCATCTTCTCCGGCGGGAGGGGCGCGACGCCGAAGTAGACGACGGCCGCGGCCAGCGCGAGGGGGATCGCGATGACGACGGGGGGCGAGCGCAGGAACGAACGGTCCACCGGGGAAGGGTACCGGCGCGGCGCGGTCGGGGATGCGATCAGCCCGCGGAGCCGACGAGGGCGGCGTTCGTGGGGAATCGCTGGAGCGCGGCGAGGAGCTGCTCGACCTGCTGGGGCGGGGGCATGTTGAGCAGGCGTCGGCGGAGGGCGCCGATCGTCGCGACCTCGGCGGGGGACATGAGGAGTTCTTCCTTGCGGGTGCCGCTGGCCGCGAGATTGATCGCGGGGAAGAGGCGTCGCTCGGAGATCTTGCGATCGAGGATGAGCTCCATGTTTCCGGAGCCCTTGAACTCTTCGAAGATGACCTGATCGGCCTGGGAGCCGGTGTCCACGAGGCAGGTGGCGATAATGGTGAGAGAGCCGGCTTCCTCGCTGTTGCGCGCGGCGCCGAAGATCTGACGCGGGACTTCGAGCGCCTTGGCGTCGAGGCCGCCGGACATGGTTCGTCCGGAGTTGGCGTGACGGCGCGAGGCGTTGAAGGCGCGTCCGAGGCGGGTGAGGGAATCGAGGAGGATCACGACGTGCTTGCCGGCCTCGACCATGCGCTTGGCGCGTTCGAGGGTCCAGGTGGCGAGGGCGATGTGCTTCTCGTTGTCGTGATCGTTGGAGGAGGCGAGGACGCGGCAGGGGACGTTGCGCCGGAAGTCGGTGACTTCTTCAGGGCGTTCGTCGATGAGGAGCGCGATGACCTCGAGGCCCTGGTGGTTCTTGGACAGCGCGAAGGCGATGTCCTTGAGGAG
>JBGTSD010000113.1:0-9624 GCA_041940385.1 Phycisphaerales bacterium
GCGCGAGCTCTTCAAGGACGAAGTCCGCAAGATGGGCGAGGTCCTTGGCATGCCGGATCAGATCATCTGGCGCCATCCCTTCCCGGGCCCGGGCCTCTCGGTGCGCGTGCTCGGCGAGGTGACCCGCGAGCGGCTCGAAGTCCTGCGCGATTGCGACGAGATTCTTCTCGAGGAGATCGTCGCCGCGAATCTCTATCGCTCGACGAGCCAGGTCTTCGCCGTGCTGCTGCCGGTGCAGAGCGTGGGTGTGATGGGCGATGGGCGCACGTACGAAAACGTCGTCGCGGTCCGCAGCGTCGAGACGCAGGACTTCATGACCGCCGACTGGAGCCGCATCCCGTACGACGTCCTCGCGACGATCTCCAATCGCATCATCAACGAAGTCCGAGGGGTGAACCGGGTGGTCTACGACATCTCCAGCAAACCTCCCGCGACGATCGAGTGGGAATAAGAGAGAGGAAAGCCAACGTTGACGAATGCGACCTCCGCATCGATCGCTGTCCGCGTCCCCGGGCATGACTACCAGGTGCTCGTCGGGACACGCCTGCTTGAATCCCTCGGCGAGCGCATGGCCGAAGTGTTCGGCGCTCCCGGGAAGCGCGCGTTCCTGATCTACGACGCCGGCCTGCCCGACGAGCACGTCGTCGCCGCGTCCCGTTCGCTCGCGCACAACGGATTCACTGTCGCCTCCGCCAGCGTCCAGCCCGCCGAAACCGGAAAGACGCTCGGCACGGCGGCGCGCATCCTCGTGGACCTCGCCGAGAGCCGTCACGAGCGCGGCGAACCGGTCGTGGCCCTCGGCGGCGGCGTCACCGGCGACGTCGCGGGATTCGTCGCGTCCGTCTACCGGCGCGGCGTGCCGGTCGTGCAGTGCCCCACCACGCTCCTGTCCATGGTGGACGCGAGCGTCGGCGGCAAGACCGGCGTCAATCTCCTGACTCCGGAAGGTCTCCAGAAGAACATGGTCGGCACGTTCTGGCAGCCCGCGATGGTGGTCGCGGACGTGCAGGCGCTCCTCACGCTCCCGGAGCGCGACTTCCGCGCCGGGCTCGCCGAGTGCGTCAAGCACGGCCTCATCGGCGCCATGACCGACGACGCCGGACCGCTCGATCCCGACCTCCTCGACTGGATGGAGTCCAACGCCGGCGCCATCCTCGATCGAGACCCGTCCACGCTCTCCGAACTCGTCGCCCGCAACGTCGCGCTCAAGGCGCGTGTCGTCTCCGCGGACGAGCGCGAGGAAAACGCCGGCGAAAACGGCGAGCGCCTGAGCCGCATGCTGCTGAACCTCGGGCACACCTTCGCCCACGCGATCGAGACCATCCCGACGCTGACGCCCGGCAAGGAGTCCGACGCTCCGCTGCGCCACGGCGAGGCCGTCGCGCTCGGTCTGGTCGCCGCGGGCGCTGCATCCGAAGCGACGCCGAACGGGAGCGGCGGCGTGGTGACGTTGATCCGGGCGTCGCTCGAGCGCTTCGGCCTGCCGACCTCCGTCGCCGGTCTGCCGGACCCCGCCGAGGTCGCCGCCCGCATGCATGCGGACAAGAAGGTCGCCGGCGGGCGCCTCCGTCTCGTGCTGCCGACGGCCGACCGTCGCGCCCGCATCGTCGTCTGCAACAGCGACGACGCGGCGATCGCTGGCGTTCGCGCCATCGCCGCCCGCTAGATCTGGGGCTCGATCCCCGACGCCACCGTTTATGGAGGTCATCGGCGCGGCCATCCGATAGCCGGGTGGGGCGCTGGTGCGCCGCCATGGAGCGGCCGTGCTCAGCGCTCGTCCTCTTGCAGAGGGTGGCGTGTGCGCACAATCGCGATCATCAATCAAAAGGGCGGGTGCGGAAAGACCACCACGGCGATCAATCTCGCCGGGGTGCTCGCATCACTCGGCTCCCGCGTTCTGCTCGTCGATCTCGATCCGCAATCCCACTGCGCAGCAGGACTTGCGATCCCCGAGAACCGCATCGACCTGCACGTCGGCGACGCCATGCTCGCCGCGTCCGACTCCCCGCTCGACCTCTCCCGCCTCGTGTGGCGCATCGCCCGGGGTCTGGACCTGGTTCCGAGCGCCATGCGGCTCGCCGGACTCGAGGCTGCCCGCGGCGGACTGGCCTCGCTTCCGGACCGTGACGAACGGCTGGCCATGGCGATCAGCCGCATCAACGTCGACGACGCCACCGGCGCCGACCGCTACGACTGGTGCATCATCGACTGCCCGCCGACCATCGGCCTTCTGACCTTCAACGCGCTCCGCGCCGCGTCCGAGGTGCTTATCCCGGTCGAGACCTCGTTCTTCTCCCTCAAGGGGGCCGGCAAGCAGGTGGGCACGATCCGCACCCTGGCGCGACGGCTCGGGGGCGCCACGCCCCACCGGCTGCTCGCGACGATGCACGATCCAGACAGCCCCCTGGCCCGCAAACTCCTGAACGACCTCGACGACCGCTTCTCCGATCACCTCGTGCCCGTCGTTATCCGCCACGACATCAAGCTCCGCGAGGCCACGTCGCTCGGACGGCTCATCGTCGAACACGCACCCGCCGCGACCGGCGCCGAGGACTACGGCAAGCTGGCGAGCTGGCTGATGGACAATCCGCCCGGCCGTCACGCCATTGCCGCGGCCCTCGCCGCCGAGGACGACGAACCCGCCGACGCCGCGCCTCCTTCGAACAGCCCGGTGGAGGTCATGGCCCCCGCCGCCCGTCGCACGCTGGACGCCCACGCCCCGCACCGCGAGGACTCCTCCGCCGACGCGATGATGACCCGCGCCGCCGAGATGGCCGCGCGCGTGCGCCAGCTCATGCACCGCAGCGACTCGCTCCAGGCCAAGCTCGGCGGCGACGAGCGCGTCATCGAGGCGACCAACCGCCCGGCCGTCAGCCCCGAGTCCTCCGAAGCATGGCGACCCGGGCCCAATTTCGTTCCCGGCGGCGTGCGCTTCGTCTACCCGGGCGCCCCCGGACAGAACGTCTGCATTGCCGGCGATTTCAACGGCTGGTCCAGCACTGCGACGCCGATGCGCTACGACGCGGCCCGGTCGTGCTACACGTCGCTCGTCCCGCTGCCCGCCGGGCGCCGGCTCTACCGCCTCGTCGTCAACGGCCTGTGGAAGGCCGACCCCAACAACCCCGAGGTCGAAGAGAATCCCTTCGGCGATCGCAACAGCATCGTCGTCGTGCGCCCGGCCTCGCCCCATGCCATCGCCACCCCCGCGTAAGCCCGGAGCCACGCTCGGAGAGAAGATGAAACACCAGCGCTTCGGGAGCGAAGCCATGCCGCACGAGGTCGAAGGGCAGGATGCCCTCCCCGATCTCACCGACCCGCTCACCGCGGAGTCCGAGTTCGACTCGCTCGCGAGTCTGTTTCTCGAGGACGATGCGCCTCCGCCGCGGCCCAAGGCATCGCCATCCCCTCAGCCGATTCGATCAGCCCCCGCCGCGTCCTCCCGCACCGGACCGCGCATCGAAGCGCTCGTCATGGGGCATCTGCCGACAATGGCGTCCGCGTGGGCGTCGCAGTATGCACGCATGCTCGCGGGCGGCGACGAGACGATCGCGCTCATCCGCGACGCCGCGGAAGAGCGGAGCGTCGAGTGCTTCGGGCGGAATGCGCCGTCCGCGGCTCGCTCGGAGGTGGAAGCCGTCTCGTCGATCGCCCGTGCCTCCGCCGTGGTGCTGCGCGTGGACGAAACCGACGAGCCGGACCTCATTGACGCCTCCGCCAAGCATCAGGTCACGATGCTGACCGCCGGGGACGACGCGGCGATTGTCGCCGCATATCGCACGCTTAAGCGTCTCTTCGGCGCCCACACCGCCCGCGAGCGCCGCGTGGCCGTCGCCGTCATGGGGGCGCCGGACGACGTCGCCCGGCGCGCATTTCAACGGATGTCGCGCGCCGCATCGTCGTTCCTCGGCCTCGAATTGACCTTTATTGGCGCCGCGCAGCGCATCACGCCGGAGCCCGCCCGCGTCATCTGGCGCGGCCCGCGCATTCGTGCCGACTACAAGACCCTGCTGCACACCATCGAATCAGCCAAGCCCTCCCCCATGCGGTCCGTGGCGATTCCGCCGACGCCCCAGCCTCGACCAGCGCCCCGGGCGGCAATACGTGAGCCGGAACCATCACACGACTGGCTCGACCTTCTCCCCGAGACGGCCGACGCCCCAGACTTCGCGGCCGAACGATCGCCGCGCGGTCGCGAGCTCCTGCGCGGAGTCTACAGCGCCGAGATCCGCTGCCCCGTCGCGCACGACGTCGAGATCGGCGTGGACGCCGGAGGCCGCGTGCACCTGATCGCCAGAGATGAAGCCGACCAGCCCGCCGCGTGCCTGCTCGCCGCCTCCGAATGGGCCCGCGAGAACTTCGAACTGCTCGCCCTCGCCATCGCCGCCCGGGGCCTGGGCTCGCCCCGTGACGCGCATGCGCCAGCGATGCACGTCGCCACGCGTTCGCCCGCTCGCGCCCGCGAGATGCTCCGCTGCGGCCTGATGGTCCACGTCCTCGCCGATGTGCAGGTCGACGGCCGCACGGCCACCGCCTGCATCGGGCTCGGCTGATCCAATTTCAGCTCGCCGAGCCGACCGGCTCGCGCACGCGCTCCGTCGCCACGACGCTCGCCGGCGCCGGAGACGATGGCTTCTTGTGGTGCAGCCGATCGGTGATGCGGTCGATGGCGCCGGGATCCCAGTCCTGACGCAGCAGCTTCGCGATGCCCAGGCGCAGGTCGATCGCCATGCTCATCAGCATCGGGCAGAGGATGAGCGTGAAGACGGTCGAGAACACCAGGCCGGTCAGCACCACCGCGCCAAGTCCGCGGTACAGCTCGGAACCGGCGCCCGGAGCGATGACCAGCGGGGCCATGCCGAGCACCGACGTCATCGTGGACATCAGGATCGGACGCAAACGCGTCCTCGCCGACTCGGTGATCGCCTCGCGCGGTGGTAGCTTCTGGATGACATCCTCGGAAGATTCGCCAAAGCCGCGCATGAAGTTTAGCGCCTGCGCCACCAGCAGAATCGCGTTGTTGACCACCACGCCGATCAGGATGACGAACCCGAGCATCGTCAGCGTGTCGAGCTGCTGCGTCGGGTCGTACCAGTGGACGACGCGCAGGCCCGCCATGCCGCCGACCATCGCCAGCGGCACGCTGATCATGATCACCAGCGGGTAGATGAAGCTCTCGAAGAGCGCGCACATCAGCAGGTAGCAGCACAGCAGCGCCAGGAACAGGCGGCTCGTCATCAGCGCCTTGAGCGACGCCACGATTCCGCCCGACCAGTCGCCCAGCATCGACCGGCGGACCTGCGTCAACTTGTTTGCGGCGCCGGCCAGACTCGTCTCCACCGTCGGCGGAATCACGCCCGCCTCACGGAAGGGCCCGATCATCTCCTCGCGCACCGCCTCCATCGCCGTCTCGAGCGGCACCCCGACCGGCGCCGCCAGCGTCAGCGTCACGCTCCGCCGGCCCTCGATGCGGTTGATCTGCTGCGGCGAATCGACGCGGCTCAGGTCCGCCAGCGACGCCACGTTGACCGCGCCCGCGCTCGGCGTGGGAATCGGCACGCTCGCGAGCTGACCGATGCCCAGTTCCGGGGCGTTGTAATCCGCCTGACGCTCATCGATCACACGGATGTCGATGTTCTCGCCGCCGTAGCGGTAATCGCCGATGATCGCGCCGTCGCCCATGACGCGCATCGCGGTGGCGATGTCCGCGACGCTTACGCCCGCCATCGCCGCGCGGAATGGATCGACCTTCAGCCGGACTTCCTGAGCCGCGATGTTGAAGTTGCCGGGATCGGGGCGGGGGATGCCGTCGAACACGCCCTGCTGCGACAGTTCCATAGCCTTGCCCATCAGGGCCAGCGCCGAGGACCGCACCTGGTCCAGGCTGTCGCCGGAGATCTCGAGGTCGATGCTGTTGCTGCTGCCGAAGCCGCCGATCTGGAACAGCGGCGTCTGGAACGGGATCGCGTACACGCCCGGCAGCACCGACTGTGACGCCGCCGTCTGCATCAGGGGGACGAGCGGGCGCACCACCGTCTCCACCTGGCTCGTGGCGCCCATGAACATGCCGCCGCCGAAGGACACGAAGAAGAAGTTCTCGATCGGGGGCGGCTGCACCTGCGTCATCGTGCCCGAGGCGGGATCGAACTGCGGCACGGTCGGCAGCGCCGCCGCCTCGGGAGTGCCTGCGCGCGCCTCCCAGTAGGGCTCGAGCGTCTCTTCGATGCGCTGGCCCAGCGCGATCTGCTTGTCGAGGTTGTAGCCCGGAGGCGGGATCAGGAAGCCGAACACCAGGTTGCGATTGCCCGCAGGGAGATACGTCGCCGGCGGCGCCAGCACCGCGACGCCCACCAGCGCCGCCGTCGCCGTCACGCCGACCACCGAGAGCCGGATCAGCCACGAGCCCAGCGCCCAGTGCATCGCCCGTGCGAAGGCGTCGCGCGCCTTGCCAAGCGTCTCGGACAAGCGCGTCAGCGGCCCGCGTCGCCGACGCTTCTTGGGCTCATCGAAACCCTTGCGCAGCATCCGCGCCGCGAACGGCGGGATGATGATCACCGCGGCGCCGAGCGAGAGAAGCACCGCCGCGCAGATCGCCAGCGCGATGTCGCGGAAGAGCTGCCCCACTTCCTCCTGGATCGTCAGCACCGGGATGAACACGACGACGGTGGTCAGCGTGGACACCGCGATCGCGATCCACACCTCGCCGGCCCCGTGCAGCGCCGCGCGGAGCGCCGGCTCGCCCTGCTGACGGCGCCGGAAGATGTTCTCCAGCACGACGATGGCGTTGTCCACCACCATGCCGACGGCGAACGCCATGCCCGCCAGCGAGATCACGTTGATGTTCCGCCCGAACATCGGCAGCACCACGAACGACCCGATGATCGACACCGGAATCGTCGCGGCGACGATCAGCGTCGCACGGATCGAGCGCAGGAACAGCAGCAGGCAGAGGATCGCCAGGGCGCCGCCGATGTAGATGTTCGAAATGACCAGGTCGAGCGCGTTGTAGATGTAGATGGTCTGGTCGTAGACCATGTCCAGGTGCATCGGCCCCGAGAGCCCGAGGCGCAGCGACTCCTGGTCCAGCATGCCGCCCTTGAGGTTCAGCTCGGCGATCTGAGCCTTCAGCCCCGCCATCACCTCGAGCACGTTCGAGCCGACCTCGCGCTGGGCGTTGATCGCCAGCACCGTGCGGCCCTTCGACCGCACCACGCTCGCCGCCTCGGAGAATGTCACCACCGCCTCGCCGATGTCGCGCACTCGCACCGGGGCGCCCTGGGCATCGACCTTGACCACCGTTTGGTTGATCAGCTCGGGATCGTCGTACTTGCCGACGACGCGCAGGCGGATGTCGCGCTTCCCTTCCGGGAGCTGCCCGCCGGAGGCATCCACGTTCTCGGCACGGAGCGCCCGGATCAGGTCGCCGTACGTCACGCCGCGCGTCGCCATCGCCGAAGTGTCCACGCGGACCTGCACCTCGCGCTCGCGCCCGCCCAGCACGCCGATCTCGCTGACGCCCGGGACGCGCTCGAGGAACGGCTTCACGCGATCGAAGTAGAAATCGTACGAATCACGGACGTCGTAGTTGTCGTCCGGGCAGCGCACGATGATCCACGCGATGAAGTCGCGGCTCGAGAAGTCGCCCGCCTCCACGACCGGCTCGTCCACGTTCTCCGGGTACTCGGGGACCTCGCGCAGCTTGTCGGAGACCTCGCGCAGCACCGCTTCCTTGTCGGCGCCGACCTTGAACTCGAGGCGGATCACGCCCTCGTTCTGGCGCGCGACCGAGGTCATCTTCACGAGGTTCGCGACGCCGCGGAGTTTCTCCTCCTGCTCGATCAGGATCTCCGACTCGACCTCCGCCGGGCTGGCGCCGTCCCAGAATGTCGTGACCGACACGAACGTCGGCTGGATCTCCGGCGTGAGCTGGATCGGCGCCGCCGAGAGCGACAGCAACCCGGCCATCACCGTCAGGACGGCGATCACCACCACGGCGACCGGACGCTCGACGCAGAAGCGGACGAAATTCACTGGGAGACGTCCTCCGCGTCGCCGCGGCTCGCGCTCGGCGCATCCGGCGCGCCCTGCGGCGCCGGGGCGTCGCCCAGGTCAGCCGCGTTCGTCACCGCCAGTGGTTGGCCTGGGAACATGATCCGCTCGTTGCCCTCGATCACCACCATCGCGCCGGGATACAGCGGCCCGCCGATCACGCGCACAGCGGTCATACCGTCGACGATGGTGATCGGTTCCACCCGGGCCGGCAGCGCCATCAGCGCCTCGGTCTCGCCGGTGGCCGTGTAGACAAACCAGCCCGCGTCGTCCCGCAACATTGCGTCGCTCGGCACCAGCAGCCGCGGCTCCACCCTGCCGGTCGGCACGCTCGCCGTGACGCTCATGCCCGGAAGCAACTGCTTCTCAGGGTTCTCGAGGCGCAGGCGCACCGGAAAGGTCCGCGCCGCCTCCACGCCCTGCGGCACGATGTCGATCTCCGTGGACTCGAACCGCGCTTCGATCGCGCGGGCCGTCACCACCACCGACGAGCCGGACTGCTGCATCGGATGGATGTACCGCTCCGGCACGTCGATCCAGACCTCGATCGGGTCGATCTGGGCAAGTTCAAGGATCGCGTCGCCTCGATCCGCCCACTGACCCGCCTCCATCGCGCGGGCGATCACGCGCCCGGCGAAGGGCGCCCGGATCGTCATGTCGTCGAGGCGCTGGCGGAGCAGGGCGAGCGTCGCCTCGGCGCGCTGCTGATCGGCCATGGCCTGATCGCGACGGGCGCGGGCCGCGTCGGTGGTCGTGCGGGCGTCGAGGAGTTCATTCTCCGAGGCGCTCTGGCGCTCGACCAGATCGGACAGGCGAGCGAGATCGCGCTCCGCTCGCGCGAGCTGCGCGTCGCGCTCGGAGACCAGCGCCGCCGCGCTGGAGAGCGCCGCCTCGCCCGCCGCGACCTCGGCGCGCAGGATCATGTCGTCGAGCTGCGCGATGACCTGGCCCTCGGCGACCTCGTCGCCCGGGCGGATGTCGATCTGCAGGATGCGCCCCGGCTCCCGGGCCGCGAGCGCCGAGACGCGCCAGGCGCGGACGCGCCCGGTCGTCTCCGCGCGCGGATCGATCGGGCGCATGACCGCGCGCGCGGCGCGGACCTGCGCCGTCGGCGGTCCGCCCTGCGCGAAGGCGGTCGAGGCGGTTACAACGAGCAGCGCGAGCAACGCCGCGAGCGGCGTTCGGCCCGTGCTGCGGTCCGTCCGATGATGTGTGGCGGGCATCAAGCCGAAACGATACGCCCGCGCCCGGCCCGGTCAACGGGCCGCACGGACGCCGGTCGGGTCTCGATGGGCCGGATCAGGCCGACTCTTTGCGCTTGACGAGCACATCCGCCAGCCGCGGGCGGCTCGCGAGCGACTCCCGGTCGATGATGAACTCCGCGCCGTGGTTCTCTCGATCGGGAAGCTCGTACATGAGTTCGAGCATGATCTCTTCGAGAATGGCGCGAAGGGCTCGGGCGCCCGTCTTCCGGCGCATCGCCCGCTCCGCGATCTCGCGCAGCGCCGTGTCCGTGAAGGTCAGCTTGGCGCCCTGGAGACTGAACATGTGCTGGTACTGCTTCACCAGCGCGTTCTT
>JBGTSD010000114.1:0-9551 GCA_041940385.1 Phycisphaerales bacterium
CGCATGTGAGGCAGGTTCAGGCAGTCAGTGCCAGTCACCGAGAGTTCAGCTTCAGACCGTTTGGTGCAGCAAAGAAGGCCAAGGCAGATGCTCTTGAGATCAAGCGATTGAAACTTGAACCGGGCGATACCGTTCTATTCACAGCCGACACGTGGGCCATCGCCACCAAAGCCATGGGCGAACTGCGCAATAAAGTCGCGCGGGATTTGAATATTATTCCTGAAGGCGCGTGGAAATTCGTCTGGGTGATCGACTTCCCCATGTTCGAATGGTCCGAGGATGAGAAGCGCTGGGACGCTTTGCACCATCCGTTCACCAGTCCCATGCCCGATCAGTTCCATATTCTCGAAAGCGATCCCGGGAAATGTATCTCGGCCGGCTATGACCTTGTCGTGAATGGTTCCGAGATCGCAGGCGGGTCCATTCGTATTCACCGCCAGGACGTGCAGGCGAAGGTGTTTACACTATTAGGCATCACCGATGAGGACGCCAACATCAAATTCGGCTTCCTGCTCGATGCGCTGCGATTCGGCGCCCCGCCGCACGGTGGAATCGCGTTCGGTCTCGACCGGTTGGTGATGCACCTCGCGGGCACCGACAACATTCGTGATGTGATCGCGTTCCCCAAGACGCAGATCGGCTCGGACCTGATGACGATCGCGCCGAGCAAGGTGACGGCGGAGCAGCTTCGCGACGTGCACGTGGCGAGCACGGTGAAGGCGTAGGCACCGAGGCATCGAGGCACCGAGGCATCGAGGCACCGAGGCATCGAGGCACCGAGGCATCAGGGCATCGAGGCGCCGGACAGGATCGGAGTGGTGTCGCCGGGCTCGTCGGGGGCGAGGCGGGTGATGAGACGCGCGCCGATGCAGTCGCCGAAGACGTTGAGCGTGGTGCGGCACATGTCGAGGAAGCGGTCGACGCCGAGGATCAGGCCGATGGTCCAGAGCGGGAGCTGCTCGGCGTCGGGGGCGACGGCGTGGAGGGAGGAGTTCACCGCGTTGATGACGATGGCCATGGTCACGATGCCGGCGCCGGGGATGCCCGGGGCGCCGACGGCCGCGAGCGTCGCGGTGACGAGGATGACGACCTGCTGCGCGAGCGTGAGGTCGATGCCGAAGGCCTGGAAGAGGAAGAGGACGGCGACGGCCTCGTAGAGCGCGGTGCCGTCCATGTTGACGGTGGCGCCGAGCGCAGGGACGAAGGTCGCGGCGCGCTTGGAGCAGCCGCCGACGCGTCGGCACTCCTCGATGGTGACCGGGAGCGTGGCGGAGGACGAGGCGGTCGAGAAGGCGGTCAGGAGCACCTTGCGCATCCTCGCGACGAAGGTGTAGGGGTTGGTGCGCCCGAAGATCCAGAGGACCAGCGGCAGCGTGACGAGGCCGTGGAGCGCGAGGCCGCCGACGACGCAGAGGATGTAGGCGCCGAGCGGGCCGGCGAGGCCCGCGAGGCCGGACTGTCCGACGCGCGCGGCGACGATGAAGAAGACGCCGATCGGCGCGAGCCACATGATCCAGCCGACGATCTTCATCAGGCCGGCGAGCAGGCCTTCGATGGCCGCGACGGCGGGCCGGGCGATGGCGCCGGCCGTCGAGAGCGCGACGCCGAGGAGGATGGCGAAGAGGACGACGGCGAGGATGTTGCCGTCCACCGCCGCCTTGAGGATGTTCGGCGGCACCATGTCGTAGAGCAGCGCGAGGAAGGCGTCACCGACGCCGCCGGGGCCGGACTCGACGCGCGCGGCGACGTTTTCCTGCTCGAACCCGGATCGCGCGGCGGTCTCGAGCGCGGCCAGGTCGATGCCGACGCCGGGGCGCACGATCGAGGCGATGACGAGGCCGAGCGTGACCGCGGCGATGGTGGTGCCGACGAAGTACACGAGCGTGGCGCCGCCGATCAGGCCGAGCTTGGAGGGCTCGCCGATGGCGCAGACGCCGGCGACGACGGAGACGAAGACGAGCGGGATGATCAGCAGGCGCAGGGGCCGGATGAAGATCAGGTCGCCGATTGACTGCAGCGACGAGGTCGCCTGCAGGATGGCGTCGCGCGAGGCGTCGGGGTCGAAGATGACGAATTGACCAACGAGCGCGCCGGCGATCAGGCCCGCGAGGATGAGGGACGTGAGGATGGTGTCCTTGCGCACGGACGGCTGTTCCGGACGAGGCGTGCGTCTGCCGGAGCGGAGTCGGCGGACGTGTCGTTGGCGGCGCTCCGCGCCGCCGGCCTCGTCGCGAGAGGACGGCCGGTGTCCGGGAGGTAGTTTACGCCATTGCCGCTTCGCGCCCGGGCTGCTCGGCGGGGTCGTCGGGCGCGAGGCGGGTCAGGAGGCGGGCGCCGGCGGCGTCGCCCCAGACGTTCACCATGGTGCGGCACATGTCGAGGATGCGGTCCACCGGGAGGATGAGGCCCAGGGCCGCGGCGATCGGCAGAGCGGGGATGTCCTCGTTGTTGGCGGCGATGGTCGAGTTGACCGCGGCGATGATGATGATGGTGGTGACGAGCCCGCCGGCGGGAATGCCCGCGGCGCCGACGGCGGCGAGCGTGGCGGTCAGCACAATCGTCAGGTACTGCGCGAAGTGCAGGTCGTAGCCGAAGGCCTGGAACATGAAGATGACGGCGACGCCCTGATACAGCGCGGTGCCGTCCATGTTCACGGTGGCGCCGAGAGGGAGCACCAGCCCAGAGGCGCGGCGCGAGCAGCCGCCGTGGTCGCGGGCGGTCTCGATGGTGACGGGGAGCGTGGCCATGCTCGAGGCGGTGCCGAAGGCCATCAGCAGGGCCGGGCGCATGCGCCACATGAACTTGTAGGGATTCACGCGCCCGAAGATCGCGAGGACCGTAGGAAGCGTGACGAACATGTGGAAGAGGAGGCCGGCGAGGACGACGGCGACGTACTTGGCGAGCGCGCCGGCGAGGTTGGCGAGGCCCATCGTTCCGACGGACCAGGCGACGAGACACAGGACGCCGATCGGCAGGAGCCAGAGGACCACGCGGACGATGGCCATGAGCGCTTCGTGGAGCGCTTCGAGCGCGTCGGTGAAGGGCTTGGCCTTGGGGCCGATGGCGATGAGCCCGAGGCCCAGCACGATGGACATCGTGATGAGCGAAAGGAAGTTCAGACTGACGGCGGCGCCGAGCGCGTTGTCAGGGATGAGCTGCTGGAGGATCGAGAGCCAGGCGCTGCCGATGTTCTCGTCGGACGCGGCGCCGGGGGCTTGCTGGAGGTGGGCCTCGCCGGCGCTGAGCGCCGCGGCCTTGACGTCGTCGGGGATGCCGGCGCCGGGGCGGACGACGGCGGCAAGGACCACGCCGAGGGTGACGGCGCAGACCATCGTGCCGACGTAGTAGACGAGCGTGGCGCCGCCGAGGAGGCCGAGGCGGCGGGCGTCGCCGACGGTCGCAACGCCGAGGATGACGCTGGTGATGATCAGCGGGACGGCGATGAGCTTGAGCGGCCTCATCAGCACGAACTCGCCGATGAGCTTCCAGACGGCGGTGTCCTGCTGGAGCTGCGCGGCGGTGGCGTTCGGCGACCAGAGGAAGAAGTGGCCCACGAGGACGCCGAGCACGACGCCGACGAGGATGAGAATGGTCAGCAGTGTCGATTTCTTCATCGCATCTGGCCTGCGTCGGTGATCAGACGAGGGGCGCGTAGGCGCGCACGGCGGGCTCGAGCGATCGGGGCTTCACGCCGAGGATCGCTTCGGCCTTGCGGGGCGAGCCGACGTTGTCCTCGGCGCCCATGATGGCGTCGGAGGGGCCGTAGGGAAGCAGCGAGCCGACGCCCAGAACCTCCGCCGCCTTGGCCTGGAGCCACGCGGCGTCGGCGGGGATGCCGAAGGGCTGCAGCGACACGTTGGCGCCGGGGATCGCGTCGCGGATGGTGCGGAGCATCTCCGGCCACTCCATCGACTCGGGGCCGGCGAGGGGGAAGACCTCGCCGATGGTGTCGTCGGCGCCGAGCGCGCTGACGAACGCCGCGGCGACATCGTCGACGGAAACGGGCGCGATGCGCGGCGTCTCCCACTTGTGCGGAATGCCGGGGATCACGCGGACGAAGTACGGGATGAAGAGGAAGGGCGGCGCCTTCTGCGTCACCCACGCCTTCACCATCCTGATGAACTCGCCGTCGGCGCCGTGGATGAGCGAGGGGCGGAAGATGGTCCAGTCGAGCGACGAGCGCCGGACGATCTGCTCGGCCTCCCACTTGGTCTTGTGGTAGGCGGACGCCGCGTTGGGGCGCGTCCCGAGGGCGGACATGTGGAGGTAGCGACGCACGCCGGCGTCGCGGCAGGCCTCGACGATGCGGCGTGTCGTGTCCACGTGCATGCGCCGGAAGGTGATCGAGGGTTTCACCTCGCGCCGGATGCCGATGAGGTGGATGACGGCGCCGGTGTCGGCGACGAGGTCGCGGAGCGCGGCGGGGTCGTTGGCGTCGCCGACGAGCCAGTCCACGCCGGTGGTCGGCAGGACCTTGCGGGCCTCGGCCGTGTCGCGGACGAGTGCGCGGATCCGCCAGCCGCGCTCGAGCGCGGCGCGGCAGATGTGACGTCCGACGAAGCCGGTGGCGCCGGTGATGGCGAGCGTCTTCGGTGCGTTTGCGGCGGTGGTCATGCGGTGCGACGTCTCCGGGAGGCGTTCGAGGGTCGAGTGTAGTGGACGGGGCGAACCCCGGCCAGACGAGGGGTCATTAGGATGGGGCGATGCACTGGATCCTGACATTGGGCGCCGCGACGCCCGACGGCGGGGTGCTGGTCGACCTGCTGCTGGTCCTGGCGACGGCGGGGGTTGTCGCGTTGATGACGCAGCGGGCCAAGCTGGAGACGGTGCCGGCGTATCTGGTCGCTGGCGCCGCGCTCGGCCCGAGCGCGCTGGGGCTGGTGGCGTCGGAGGAGAGCATCAGCGTGATCTCGCACCTGGCGATGATCCTGCTGATGTTCGGGATTGGTCTGCACATGGACCTGACGATGCTGCGCGCGGGCGCGGCGTCGATGATCGCGGCGGGGTTGCTCAGCTTCTTCCTGTGCGCCGCGGTGGGCTGGGGCGTGGTGTCGCTGTTCGGGCTCAGCGCGCCCAGCGGGCTCGCGTTGGCGCTGGCGCTGTCAATGTCGAGCACGGCGGTCGTGATGCGCGTGCTGGCGCAACGACGAGAGCTCCGGCGCCCGGTCGGGCGGCTGAGCTTTGCGGTGCTGCTCTTGCAGGACCTGCTCGTCGTCGGCGTGCTGGCGGCGTTGCCGGCGCTGGCGCGCTGGGGCGGGACGGGCGGCGAAGATGCGGGGCTGGCCTTGGACCTCGAGGACTCGGGGTTCGGTTGGCTGGAGTTCACGAAGGATGCGGCGCTGAAGGTCGGCGGCGTGGCGGGCCTGATCGTGGCGGGCCGTTTGATCCTGCCGCGCGTGCTGCGCGAGGCGGCGCGGGCGCCATCGCGCGAGGTGATGCTGGTGCTGAGTGTGTCGGCGGCGATCGGCGCGGCGCTGGCGACGGCGTGGATCGGGTTCAGCCCGGAGTTGGGGGCGTTTCTTGCGGGGTTGATTCTCGCGTCCTCGCCGTTCAAGCATCAGCTCGCGGGACAGATCGGGCCGCTGCGCGATCTCCTGATCGCGGTGTTCTTCACGGCGGTCGGGATGAAGGTGGATGTGGGGCTGCTGATGCAATGGTGGTGGGTCGCGGTGCTGGGCGCGGTCGCGACGATCGTGCTGAAGTCGGGGATCATCGCGCTATCGTGTTGGGCGGCGGGCGCCGCGGCGGCGACGAGCTTCGCGACGGGCTTCGCACTGGCGCAGGCGGGTGAATTCTCGCTGGTGCTGCTGGACGTGGCGAGCGAGCTTCAGTTGATCAACGTGACGACGCTGGCGAACGCGACGGCGATTGTCGCGCTGACGCTGGTGGCGACACCGACGCTGATGAGTCTCGGGAATCGCCTGGCCCCGCGGTTCGCGCGGGTGGCGCCGCCTCCATGGATCAAGGTGACGCGGTTCACGGACGACGGCGGCGAGGCCGGCGATGCGCACGGGCCGCCGCCGACGCCCGAGGCGCGGGCGGCGCTGCATCTGCGGCACGTCGTGGTGGCCGGGTTCGGCGTGGTCGGGCGCGCGGTGTGCGAGCGGTTCGACACGCTGGGCGTGCCGTACACCATCATCGACTTCAATCCCAACACGATCCGCACGCAGGGGACGCTGGGGCGGCACGTGATCTTCGGGGACGTGACGAACCCCGAGGTGCTGGAGAGCGCGGGCGTGCGCGGCGCCGACGCGGTGATCCTGACGATTCCCGACGAGGACGCGGTGCTGCGCGCGTGCGAGGCGGTGCGGGGGATGAACGGGCGCACGTTCATCGCGGCGCGGACGAACTTCCTCAGCAAGGGGATGATGGCGACGCGCCTCGGCGCGGACTCGGTGACCGTCGAGGAGCTGGCCACGGCGGAGAGCATGGCGCACGAGGTGATCGTGCAGCTCACCGAGCGCGTGCTGAAGAAGCAGCAGGCGGCGGACGCGGCGATCGCGGCCGCAGAGCCGACGCAGGTGGCGCCGCAGACGAAGAAGGAGTGATCAGCGCATCGCGCCGGCTTCGGCGGCGATCTCGCGCAGCGCGCGGGCGGCCGTCCGGGCTTGGTCCTCGCTGTTGAACGCGCCGAAGGACAAGCGCAGCGCGCCGTCCGGGAGCGTGCCGAAGGTCCGGTGCGCGAGCGGGGCGCAGTGCAGGCCGGCGCGGGCGAGGATGGCGAACTCGGATTCGAGAATGGCCGCGGCGTCGTGGGGCGAGAGGCCCCCCACCGTCATCGCGAAAACGGGGACGCGCTCTTCGGCGGTGTGCGGGCCGAGGACGCGCGGGCCGTCGAGCTCTTCGAGGAAGACTCGGGAGAGCGTGCGCGCGTGTGTTTCGAGCGATGCGACGGAGCGATCAAGAATCCACTCGACCGCCGCGCCGAGGCCCGCAAGGCCGATGGCGTTGTGACTGCCGGGCTCGAATCGGTCGGGAAGGTCGTCGGGCTGGACGTCGAGTTCCGAGCGCGAACCGGTGCCGCCCTCGCGGAGCGGGTCGATGCGCGCTTCGAGGCCGGGCGCGATGTAGAGGCCGCCGGTGCCGAGCGGGCCGAGCAGTCCCTTGTGGCCGGGGAAGGCGACGAGGTCGATGCCGAGCGCGCGGACGTCGAGCGGGACGTGGCCGAGCGTCTGCGCGGCGTCGAGGAGGAAGGGCACGGCGCGCTCGCGGCAGAGCTGCGCCATGGGTTCGATCGGCTGGAGCGTGCCGCTGACGTTGGAGGCGTGGTGCGTCGCGACGAGGATGGTGTCGGCGCGGATGGCGCGGCGGATGTCGTCGGGATCGACTCTGCCGGACGTCGAATCGCTGGCGACGCGCGTGACGGCGCACTCGCCGGCGTCCTCCATCGCGCGCAGCGGGCGGAGGACGGAGTTGTGGTCCATCTCCGTCGTGACGACGTGCGGCGTCGTGCGGCGCGTGCGCGCGGCGTGGCGGACGAGGCCCTTGATCGCGAGGTTGAGGGCGTCGGAGCAGTTGAGGGTGAAGATGATCCGATTGGGGTCGTCGGCGTTCAGCAGGCGGGCGATGGCGCGACGGCCGCGGGCGAGGATGGCGGCCGCTTCGAGTGACTCGGCGTAGGCGCCGCGTCCGGGTGAAGCGCCGACCCCGGATGCAAAGCGCGACATGGCCTCGGCGACGCAGGGTGGTTTCGGGAAGGAGGTTGCGGCGTTGTCGAGGTAGGTGCGCGGGCGGTCGTGTTGGGGTCGGGGAACCATCTCGGGATGGTACGCGTCGATGACGCCCGGTAGATTGCGTCGGCGCCGCGGTGGCGGCGGGAAGGGGGCCTCGTGTTCGCGTGGTTGCTGATTCTTCTCGGGGCGGCGCTGGTGTGCGGGTCGGCGCTGCTGGTGACGGGCCTGCGCGGCCGGCGGATCGACGATCACCTTGTCTGCGCGAAGTGCCGGTTCGATCTGAGCGGCGTCGAGCGCACGACGTGCCCGGAGTGCGGGCGGAACGTGTCGGGCGAGCGCGCGGTGCGGGTTGGGCAGAGGAGGAGGAGGCCGCGGTGTGTGGTGGCGGGCGCGGCGCTGCTCGCGATCGTGCTGGTCGTCGGCGCCGTAGTGGGCGTCGGCGCGGCGAAGGGGACGAACTGGAACGCGTACAAGCCGACGGGGTGGTTGCTGTTCGAGGCGCGTGCGGGAGCGCCGAATGAGGCGGACGCGGCGATCGGGGAGGTGGCGGGACGAGTGATTTCGAAGAGTCCACCTCGCAAGCCGCAGTTGGATCGCTTTGTCGAGATCGCGCTCGCGCACCAGGCGGATCTGGACAAGCCTTGGGGCGAGGGGTGGTCGATGGCGCTGGATGTTCTAGTGGAGCAGAAACTGCTGACGGAGGCCCAGCTCGCTGAGATTCGGAAGCACGCGTATTCATTCGAGATGGATGCGCGTCCGATCGCTCGCGAAGGAGACAAGGCCAGCGTCCGGCTGCGCGTGAAGTCGCGGATCGGTTTCATGATGTCGGGAGGGGCTGTCCTGGTTGAAGCGATGCGCGTCACCGTCAATGACGAGCATCAGCCGAACTCCGTCGGCCGCATGTACACGGACGGCGGGAATTCGTCGATGCTCACGGCGGTGGACGTGTCTTCCCCGGGCACGGCGCGGGTGAACGTGGATTGGCGCTATGCGTTTGTGGATGGTCCGATGGATGAACCCGACGAGGGCGCCTGGATTGAATTCACGCGCACGGTGTCGATTCGCGTCGTCGATCGGGAGAGCCGCGATGGCGTGGGGCTCGTGGCGGACGAGGGCGCTCGGGATGCGGTTCGCAGGGCGGTGAAAATCACGAACCTCGCGGCGACGCCCGTGGAGAAGGGCGTCAGTGTGCAGATCACGGTGACCTGCGATCGGCCTCCAGAGAATCTGGCGTTCGAGGTCTTCCTGAAGCAGGGAGATCGCGACTGGCGCATCGGATCGGTGCGCGGCGCGGCCGGCAACATGCACTCCACAGCGTTCGGCGCCGGCATCGACGGGCTCGAACGTGGAGACGTGGACGTTATCTTCCGCGCGAGCGAGAACGTCATTCGCGGGTCGATCGACATGCAGACCGCGTGGGACGGCGAGATTGTGTTCGAGGGTCTGCCGGTGACGTGGCCTCAGGCAAACGACGATGAGTGAGCCAACGCGCACCCGGACCCCGCGCTGGCGCTTGGGGCTCAGTCAGAATGTTGTCGATTCTTCGCTCGCTCAGAACTTCGGCGCGGTGAACTCGAGGTCGTGCGCGTCGGCCACGGGCTTGCTGTAGAGGCGGCCCTCTTCGGTGCCGATCGCCTTGGCGAAGCCCGCGTCCTTCTGCGCCAGCGCCTTCCAGCCGTGATTCGCGATGCGCGTCACCCAGGGGAGCGTCGCGTTGGTCAGGCCGAGCGTGCTGGTGCGCGGCACGGCGCCGGGCATGTTGGCCACGCAGTAGTGGATCACGCCGTCGATCGTGTAGATCGGGTTGCTGTGCGTGGTCGCGCGGCTGGTCTCGAAGCAGCCGCCCTGGTCGATCGCCACGTCCACCATCACGGTGCC